>JAUNCG010000087.1 GCA_030526715.1 Eubacteriales bacterium | reverse complement strand
TTCTGTATAATGTTGCGGGAATTCAAAATTTGCACTTTTATGCAGATTAATATACATGAATCAGAGAGGAGATTTGTTATGGAACCGACGATTGCTACATTTCTGATCGTATGTCCGGCCGTATTTCTTGCAAGCTTTATTGACGCGATCGCAGGAGGAGGCGGACTGATCTCGCTTCCGGCATATCTGATCGCCGGGCTGCCGATACATTCCGCGATTGCGACGAATAAGCTGTCATCAGCTACGGGAACGGCATTTTCTACGGCGCGTCTGGTCAGGAATAAATATGCGGATATGAAGATCGCGCTTCCGTCCATTAGCGCAGCGCTCATCGGCTCTGCGATCGGTGCGAATGCGGCGCTGCATACGAGTGAGAGAGTGCTGCAGATCGTGCTTATCATATTACTTCCGCTGATTGCATTTTACGTACTTACCAAAAAGAATCTGGAGCCTGAGAAAGCGTTTTCGCTGAAAAAATCAGTTGAATATACCATCATTGTGATCGCCTCACTGGTGATCGGTGCCTACGACGGATTTTACGGACCCGGTACGGGTACCTTCCTGCTTCTGGCCTTCACCGGTCTGGCAAGGATGGATCTTCGCACCGCCTCCGGTAATATGAAGATGGTAAATCTTGCTTCAAATATCGCGGCGCTATGCACCTTTATTCTTGCGGGTAAGATCGTTTGGGTATTGGGACTGGCAGCCTGTGTGTTCAGCATTGCCGGACACTATATCGGTGCGGGCTTTGTCATGAAGGACGGTACGAAGATCGTGCGACCGGTCATTATTGTGGTATTGGTGTTGCTTTTTGCAAAAATCGTATCCGGATGGATATAAGAATGACCGGGTACAAATACCCGGTCAAATGTTTATATCAGCTTCGCATTCACGTAATCAAAACCGAGTCTTGCGATGGTATCGGCAAAACGTTCCCCAGCGATCCCTTCGTCGCGGAACACATGTATCGCTTTTTCAACGACGGCGATGACCTCTTCTTCGGAAGTAAAGATCTTCGACAGGGGCTGACCGAAGGCGATCTTCTTGCCCCAGCGTCCGCCGATGCAGATCTTATAGCCGTCCTGATAGTCGGCAACAGCGTCAAACGGACATTGCCCCTTACAGCGACCGCAGTGATTGCACTGATCCTTTGGAATACAGATTTTTCCATCTTCGATATGGGCTGTGTGGATGGGACAGGCAGCTTCGACTTTGCATTTTTTACAGCCCTTACATTTTTCCGGATCCACCGTCGGTATGCGCTGACCGATGATCCCGATATCGTTGAGACTGGGCTTTACGCAGTTGTTCGGGCAGCCGCCAACAGCAATCTTGAATTTGTGAGGGAGCTTTACCTCATGATAGCCTACGTAAAAAAGCTCATGCAGCTTCTCAGAGAGGGCAAAGGTATCGATCAGTCCGTACTGGCAGGTAGTGCCCTTACAGGAGACGATCGGACGAACCAGTGGACCGGTACCTCCGGTCGTAAGCCCGTGCTCTCCGAGAAAACGGAGGAGCGGATCAATGTTTTCATATCGTACACCCTGAATCTCCAGAGTCAGTCGGGTGGTCATGGTCACCATACCCGATCCGAAGCGGTCAGCAGCTTCTGCAATGACGCGATGCTCTTCGGAGGTAAGCCTGCCGTTGCGGGTGATGGTGCGGACGTTGAAGACATCCGGATAACGCTTGTCCCGGAGAAAGCCGAGTCCCTTGACGCGCTTGATCTCTTCGGGGGACAGTGTAGGTACAGTATTTGTGTCTATGGTATTCATTTGTGGAAACGGTCCTTTCTTATAAATCAGATTTTATAATTATATCACGTATCAAAAAGAAAAGTAAAAGGAGTTTGGAAAAACTTCATAGACACTTCGGTAATTTTGTATAATTGACTTTCCTATTTAAATAAGATAAGATATGGATGCTTGATAATTTTGTGACAAAACTTCGTGTACAACAGCACGGAGTTTTTGTCGCATCAGGAAATATAGAAAGGAAGTTATTCATGGATCAGGTGAGAACCATTGAGATCAGGCAGAGTGTGTATGCAAATAACGACGAGCGTGCGCGGCTTCTGCGGGGGGAACTGAGAGCACAGGGGATTTTCCTGCTGAATCTGATGTCTTCACCCGGAAGCGGAAAGACAACGACGCTGACCCGTACCATTGAGGCTCTGAAGGACGAGCTGAAGATCGCGGTGATGGAGGCAGACATCGATTCTGACGTAGACGCAAAGACGATCGCACAGACCGGCGTGCATGCAGTACAGCTTCATACCGGCGGTATGTGTCATCTGGACGCAGACATGACGAGGCAGGGACTGGACTCGCTGGAAGAGCAGAATATTGATCTGGCGATTCTGGAAAATGTCGGCAATCTGGTATGCCCTGCGGAATTTGATACGGGGGCGAGCAAGAATGCAATGATCCTCTCCGTGCCGGAGGGACACGATAAGCCGCTGAAGTACCCGCTGATTTTTCAGGTGTGTGATGTGGTGTTGATCAATAAGATCGATACGATGCCGGTGTTTGACTTTGATATGGAGGAGTGCAGGAAAAACATTCTTATGCGCAATCCGAATGCAAAGATCATTCCGATCTCCGCAAAGACCGGCGAGGGAATTCAGGAGTGGGCGGACTGGCTGCGCGAGCAGGTGCGTTTGTGGAAAATGTAGTCCCGTACAGTACCAAATTCAGATATGGAAGTGTACGTAATTCCAAAAACAGTACAGCATAATGCTGCAATAGGCATGTGAACTATAAAAGGAAGAAAAGAAGAGATACAGGAGGATGAAATTATGGCAGTAAAGGGAGATCCGGGATATCCGCTGCGTCCGGAGTGTGCAGATGTGAGCGGACCGGTGCGTGAGCCGATCATGAAGCTGGGAAGGATCATTACAGATCGTATTCCGCAGAAGCTTGGTTTGAAGAAGATCACGGTGGATGATCCGGAGTACTGGGCGGTAGCGCGCCTCTGTACCGATGAGGAAGCAGAGTTTGTGATTAAGAATTTTGGAAAGATCCGTCATCCGAAGACGTTTGCCGAGTTGAAGAAGAGCTCAGGACTTTCCGATGAGAAGCTGACAGAGATTCTGGAGCATGTTTCCTACACCGGATTATTAGAGTGGAATTATGAAAATGAAGCTCATGAAAAGCAGTGGGTGCTTCCAATGTTCGTTCCGGGATCCGGCGAGTTCTCAAATATGAATAAGGATCTGATCGAAAAGCATCCGGAGCTTGGCATGTTCTTTGAGCACATGACACGTCTGCCGCTGGAGAAGGTGACGAAGATCGTTCCGCCGGGAGGCGCAGGTATCGGTATGCATGTCATTCCGGTAGAGAAGGCGATCGAGATGGAGAACAAGTCTCTGGATATCGAGCATATTTCTCACTGGCTGGATAAATATGAAGGAAAATATGCGGCTTCTCCGTGTTCCTGCCGCCGTTCCCGCAAGACCTATGACGAGGGCTGCGGAGACGTAGAGGACGACTGGTGTATCGCAGTGGGCGACATGGCGGATTACGTTGTGGAGACCAACAAGGGCGGACGCTATATCACCAAGGAGGAAGCGCTTGCGATCTTTAAGAAGGGTGAGGAGAATGGTTTTGTTCACCAGATCACCAATATTGACGGTAAGGATAAGATCTTTGCAATCTGTAACTGTAACGTGAATGTCTGTTATGCACTGAGAACCTCTCTGCTGTTTAACACACCGAACCTGTCCAGATCCGCTTATGTGGCACATGTTGATCCGAAAAACTGCGTAGCCTGCGGACGCTGCGTAGAGTACTGCCCGGCAGGCGCGGTAAAGCTTGGTCAGAAGCTGTGTAAGAAGGATGGCTCTTCCGTGGCATATCCGAAGCATCTGCTTCCGTCTGATAAGAAGTGGACCGAGGATGACTGGGATTGGGATTACAGAGATCATAACCGCATCGAGTCCTATGATTCCGGAACAGCTCCGTGTAAAACAGCCTGTCCGGCACACATTGCAATTCAGGGCTATCTGAAGATGGCAGCGCAGGGACGTTATCAGGATGCGCTTGCTCTGATCAAGAAGAATAATCCGCTTCCGGCAGTCTGCGGTCACATCTGTAACCGTCGCTGTGAGGATGCATGTACCAGAGGTACCATCGATGAGGCAATCGCCATCGATGAGGTAAAGAAGTTTATCGCTATGCAGGATCTGAATGCCGAGACACGTTATATTCCGAAGAAGGTGATTCCGAGAGTTACCGGTGAGTTTGAGGAGAAGATCGCAATCATCGGCGGCGGCCCGGCAGGTTTGTCCTGCGCATTCTATCTTGCAGAAAAAGGATATCGCCCGACGGTATTTGAGAAAAATGAGAAGGCCGGCGGTATGCTGGTTTACGGTATTCCGTCCTTCAAGCTGGAGAAAAATGTCGTACAGGCAGAGATCGATGTAATGAAGGAAATGGGTGTAGAGTTCAAGCTTGGCGTAGAAGTCGGCAAGGATATTACGCTGGATGAGCTGCGCGCACAGGGCTATAAGGCATTTTACATTGCAATCGGATGTCAGGGCGGACGTGGTGTCGGCGTTCCGGGCGAGGATGCCGAGGGCGTAGTGACAGCGGTAGATTTCCTGCGTGAGGTAAATGCAAGAGAAGCTTATGACATCAAGGGTGATGTAGTTGTCATCGGCGGCGGTAATGTAGCGATCGACGTTGCAAGAGATTCTGTACGTGTCGGCGCACCGAATGTCAGCATGTTCTGCCTCGAGAGCCGCGACATCATGCCGGCATCTGATGAGGAAGTTGCGGAAGCTATGGAGGATGGCGTAAAGGTAAACTGCGGTTGGGGTCCGAAGGAGATCCTGAAGGATGAGCAGGGACAGGTACGCGGTATCATCTTGAAAAAGTGTGTATCCGTAAAGGATGCGGACGGACGTTTCAATCCGCAGTATGATGAGAATGAGACCGTAGAGGTTGCATGCAAGCAAGTCGTTCTTTCCGTAGGTCAGTCAATCGTATGGGGCGATCTGCTGAAGGGCTCTAAGGTAGAGCTTGGCCGCGGCAACGGCGCGGTAGCAGATGCACAGACCTATCAGACAGCACAGTCGGATATCTTTGTCGGCGGTGATGTATATACCGGTCCGAAGTTCGCGATCGATGCGATTGCGGCAGGTAAAGAAGGCGCGATTTCCATCCATCGTTTCGTACAGCCGCATACCTCGCTGACGATCGGCCGTAACCAGAATTCTTATAAAGAACTGAACAAGGAGGATATTCTGGTTGAGGATTACGATCATTCCTCCCGTCAGATCCCGGGTCATGCAAAGCTGACAGATAAGAAATCCTTCCGCGATGCGAAGCTGGTATTTACCGAGGCACAGGTGAAGGCTGAGACTGCACGCTGCTTAAGCTGCGGAGCGTCAGTCGTAGATGAAAATCACTGTGTCGGCTGCGGTATCTGTACAACGAAGTGTGAGTTTGACGCGATCCATCTAAGCCGTGATCTTCCGGAGTGCTCTACGATGCGCAGAAGTGAGGATAAGCTGAAGTATATCCTTCCGTATGCAGCAAAGCAGGCCATCAAGATCAAGTTTTCCGGTAAAAAGTAAGGAGCTGGAACGGTAATGCACGAATTAGGAGTTGTATTTTATATCATAGAGCAGGTAGAGGGAGTGGTGAAGGAGAATGATCTCAAGAAGGTAGAGTCCGTGACGCTGCAGCTTGGGGAAGTATCCACGGTCATTCCGAGCTACCTGACAGACTGCTGGGATTGGGCAGTGAAAAAGCATGACTGGCTGAAGGAGGCTGCGCTGGAGATCGAGACGATCCCAGCGGTCACCTACTGCGAGGATTGCCAACAGACCTACGGTACGGTGGAGCATGGTAAGACCTGCCCCTATTGCGGCAGCGGGCATACCTATCTGATGCAGGGACAGGAATTTATCGTGAAAGAAATTACAGCGTGCTGAGTTCTGCAGCTAAATAGTATTTTTGAAAACTTGTAGATTAATAAAAAGAGGAGTGGTACAGTTTCTGTCTGTATCACTCCTTCTTTATACCCGTATAAAAATAAAAATGATGCTTACTCAGCCTCTGTGGTAGCTGCCTCAGTAGTCTCCTCC
>JAUNCG010000086.1 GCA_030526715.1 Eubacteriales bacterium | reverse complement strand
TATGTGACGATGCGAAATACAGAATCGTTGCAAATAAGGACACTTTTTTTGACAAAACAGGTTCTTCCGTGCTATAAAAAAATAAAGTATATTGAAAGCATATATACTCGAGTATTTATTTTATTGGGAGGGGTTTGCATGGCAACATATTATTTGGCAGTGGATATTGGGGCGTCCTCGGGCCGTCACATTCTGGGACATCTGGAGAATGGGAAAATGGTTCTGGAGGAGGTATATCGCTTCGAGAACGGTATGGTGAAAAAAGACGGAGAGCTTTGCTGGGAATATGACCGATTGTTTCACGAGATCATAAACGGCTTGAAGAAGTGCAAAGAGCTCGGCAAGATTCCGGTAAGTATGGGAGTTGATACATGGGGAGTGGATTTTGTACTTCTGGATGATCGGGATCAGGTGATCGGCAATACCGTGGGGTATCGTGATCACCGCACAGACGGGATGGATGAGAAGGTCTATGAAACGATTTCTCTTGAAGATCTGTATGCGAGAACCGGTATTCAGAAGGCGATCTTCAACACGATCTATCAGCTGATGGCGATTAAGCAGAGGCATCCGGAGCAGCTTGAGAAGGCACAGACGCTGCTGCATGTGCCGGATTATTTCCATTTTCTGCTGACGGGCGAGAAGACCTGTGAGTATACAGAGGCGACCACGGGACAGCTTGTGAATCCGAAGACAAAGGAGTGGGATTATGAGCTTATCGATATGCTGGGATATCCACGCCGGATTTTCCAAAAGCTGATTATGCCGGGAACCGGCATCGGTCATCTCAGTGAGGCTGTGAAAGCGGAGATTGGGTTTGATCTTGAGGTGGTTGCCCCGGCAACCCATGACACAGGATCGGCAGTGTTGGCGGTTCCGGCCAATGATGATGATTTCATCTATATCAGTTCCGGCACATGGTCTCTGATGGGGATTGAGCGGGCGGAGGCGGATTGTTCCCCGAGAAGCTGTGAGCTGAATCTGACGAATGAGGGCGGTTATGCAGGACGATTCCGCTATCTGAAGAATATCATGGGTCTCTGGATGATCCAGTCCGTGCGTCATGAATTTAAAGATGCATACAGCTTTGCGCAGATCTGTGACATGGCGGAGGAGGTAAAGGACTTTCCGTCCAGAGTGGATGCAAATGCAGAATGCTTCCTCTCTCCGGATAATATGACAGAGGCGGTAAGAGATTACTGCAGACGTACCGGACAGCAGGTTCCGGAGACGTTGGGTGAGATCGCTACGGTGATCTATACCAGTCTGGCAGAGTGCTATGCGAGAACAGCCCGTGAGCTGGAGGAGATGGCAGGAAGAACCTTCTCGCGTATTCACATCGTGGGCGGTGGTTCCAATGCTGTTTATCTGAATGAACTGACGGCAAAGGCTACAAAGAAGGAAATCCATGCAGGTCCGGGAGAAGCGACCGCGATCGGCAACATTACGGCACAGATGCTGAAGGCAGAAGAGTTTAAGAGTATTGAGGAGGCTCGTACAATGATTCATGAGTCCTTTGATATTAAGATTTACAGGGCATAGGCCAACTATATTTATATTTTATAATCAGGAGGAAGAAAAGATGACGACAGCAGAAAGATATGCATCTGCGAAGGAGATGTATGCGAAGCTTGGTGTAGACACAGACGCGGCGATCGCAAAATTAAAAGAAGTTCCGGTTTCTTTGCATTGCTGGCAGGGCGATGATGTAATAGGGTTTGACCATGACGGTCCGTTGACCGGAGGTATTCAGACAACCGGCAATTATCCGGGAAAGGCTACCACTCCGGAGCAGCTTTTTGCGGATATGGAGAAGGCCATGAGCCTGATGCCGGGTGCTAAGAAGATCAATGTACATGCAAGCTATGCGATCTTTGAGGACGGTGAGTTTGTTGACCGTGATCAGCTTGAGCCGAAGCATTTTAAGAGATGGGTTGAGTTTGCAAAAAAACACAACATGGGATTGGATTTCAATCCGACATTCTTCTCACATCCGAAGATGAAGGATGGTCTGACTCTTTCCAGCCCGGATGAAGAGACCAGAAGATTCTGGATCAATCATGGTAAGGCATGCATCCGTATCTCTCAGTATTTTGCTGAGGAGACCGGCATTCCGTGTATCATGAACATCTGGACAGGCGACGGTTATAAGGATATTCCGGCAGATCGTATGGGACCGCGTATGCGTTACAAAGAGTCTATCGATGAGATTCTTTCGGAGCCGTTTGATTTCAACAAAGTGAAGCCGTGCGTGGAGTCGAAGGTATTCGGCATCGGTGTAGAGGCGTTTACTGCGGGAAGCGGTGAGTTCTCATTACTGTATGCGGCAATGAATAAGGATAAGTGCATTCCTCTGATGGATAACGGACATTATCATCCGACAGAGGTTGTCTCTGATAAAATACCGGCGCTGTTGACATTCTTTGATGAGATCGCGCTGCATGTGACCCGTCCGATTCGCTGGGATTCTGATCATGTAGTATTGTTTGATGATGAGACGAAAGAGATTGCCAAGGAGATCGTTCGCTGTGGCGGTTTAGACAGACGTGTGAAGCTGGCGCTCGACTATTTTGACGCGAGCATCAACCGCATTTCCGCATGGACGGTTGGCTTCCGCAACTTCCAGAAGGCGCTGCTGATGGCTCTGGTAACCCCGAGCGAGGAGCTGAAGAAGCTGCAGGATGAGAATCGTCTGACAGAGCTGATGGTAAGACAGGAAGAGGTTAAGACGCTTCCGTTTGGCGATGTCTGGGCGAAGTATTGCGAAGAGTGCGGCGCTCCGGTGGATGGAGCATGGTTTGATGAGATCGTAAAATATGAGAACGAGGTTCTCTCGAAGAGATAAAACAGATCTTGATAGATAAAAAGATGGCAGGATATCGGTGATGCTTGATATCCTGCCATTTGCCATGTCCCCGATAAAGCGGCGGGAAGCTATTCATTGATAATATTGTTTAGCCAGATTCCTTTTTTGACCATAATGTAGCCAATGGTACATTTTAAAAGCTCTGTACTCTGTACGGTCAGATAGACAAGCACTATAGGCAGTGTAGTGTAGCGTGAAAGAAGATAAGCGCACGGTACATTTATGATCCACACAAAAACACTGTCAAATAGGAAGGTAATAATGGTTTTTCCGCCGGATCGCAGAGTGAAATAGGTCGCGTTTGTAAATGCGGGCAACGGCATTAGCAATCCGGTCACCATGATCAGAGAAGCGGCCAGCTGTCGTACCTCGTCCGTAGTGTTATAGCACAGGGGGAAGACGCGATGAAATGCAACCATGAGCAATCCGGTACCGGCGCTGCTCAAAGCAGAGAAGACCATCATGCGGGTCGCAGTCAATTTTGCTTCCTCCATACGCCCGGAGCCGAGATGCTGTCCGACCAGTATAGAAACCGTACTTCCGAGTGAAATAAATACAATGTTAAAGATGTTGGACAGAGTGCTGCTGATATTCATGGCAGCGATGACAGAGAGACCGCGTACGGAATAGCTCTGAAGCAGCATAGCCATACCGCCGGACCAGAGCGTTTCGTTGATGAGCAGCGGCGTTCCCTTTTTGACTACCTCCAGAATCAGATGAGAGGGAAGGCGAAGGGAGCGGTATAATCCGATGACATAACAGAATTTCCTGCTATGTCGATGGGTCCATATGACAACGATAAAGCACTCTACATAGCGGGAGATAATGGTTGCGATCGCAGCGCCTGCAATCCCGAGCCGCGGAGCGCCGAAGCTTCCGAAAATCAGGATATAGTTCAGCACCAGATTGACTATGACCGCAGTGATCCCGGCCTTCATGGGAAGCACGGTCTCACCGGTCTCGCGCAAGGTGCTTGCATAAGCCTGTGTAAAGAAAAAAGGCGGAAGACCAAGCATCATAATCAGAAGATATTCACGGCCGTAGATCAGAGCCTGTGCAGCATCCGCCGGATTTGACTGATCCTGAAGATATAATCCGATCAGCTGATCGCCGCGAAATCCGAATAACAGAAGCGCAGCGAGCGTGAGGACGATTCCGATGTACAGCTTGAAACGCGTGGTGTAGCGCAGACCGTCCATATCTCCCTTTCCGGCATACTGGGAAGAAAAAATACCTGCTCCGGAGAGCCCACCGAAAATACAGAGATTATATACAAAAATTAATTGGTTAACGATAGATACACTGGACATCTGCAGGGTTCCGATACGACCAACCATAATATTATCGAGAAGAGAAACAAAATTTGTAATTCCGTTCTGAATCATAATCGGGACAGCAATGGCCAGTATGGCGCGATAGAAGCGCCGGTCACCAAAATATCTATTCATAAATCCACCTCCGAGGTATGATAAAATAAAGTTCTTCATGTCGATTAGGCAGAAGTGAAGATAGTCTAACACATATGATCTGGAATGCAAACTGTTTTTTGAAATTTCTATGTTATCGAGAACCGTGATATTCAATCACATGGTTTTATATATGATTTTATATATCATTTGATAAATGATATTGACATAATCATGAATAAGTGATATTGTAAAAATAATTTCCGATAATTATAAATCCGGCATATCAGCCATATTTCAGACAAAGGCAAATAACAGTTGACAATCATGTGAAACTATAATAGTATTAAAACAGAAAAACGAACATGAGTTCGCATAAGGAGAAGAATATGATGAATGAGAATAAGCAGAAAGCATTGGAGGCGGCGCTTTCCCAGATAGAGAAGCAGTATGGCAAGGGTTCTGTGATGAAGCTTGGAGATTCCGGGAAGAATATGAATGTGGAGACGATTCCGACCGGATCCCTGAGTCTGGATATTGCCCTTGGACTCGGTGGAATCCCGAAGGGAAGAATCGTGGAGATCTACGGACCGGAGTCGAGCGGTAAGACTACGGTAGCGCTTCATATGGTGGCAGAGGTGCAGAAGCGCGGAGGTGTTGCCGGATTTATTGACGCTGAGCATGCGTTGGACCCGGTATATGCGAAGAATATCGGAGTGAACATTGAGGATCTGTATATTTCACAGCCGGATAACGGAGAACAGGCAATGGAGATTACGGAGACGCTGGTGCGTTCCGGAGCGGTAGACATCATCATTGTGGATTCTGTGGCTGCGCTGGTTCCGAAGGCAGAGATAGACGGCGATATGGGAGATTCTCATGTGGGATTGCAGGCTCGTCTTATGTCACAGGCGCTTCGTAAGCTGACCGCTGTGATCAGTAAATCTAACTGCGTAGTGATCTTTATCAATCAGCTGCGTGAGAAGATCGGCGTAATGTTCGGCAATCCGGAGACGACTACCGGTGGACGCGCATTGAAATTCTATGCGTCCATCCGCATGGATGTGCGCAGAACAGAGACGCTGAAGCAGGCCGGAGAAATGATTGGTAACCACACCAGAGTGAAGGTGGTGAAGAATAAGATCGCACCGCCGTTTAAAGAGGCAGAGTTCGATATTATGTTTGGTCAGGGTATTTCGCGTGAGGGGGATATCGTGGATCTTGCTGCTAACGTAGGCATCATTAACAAAAGCGGTGCATGGTATGCGTATAATGATGTGAAGATCGGTCAGGGACGCGAGAATGCAAAGACATATCTGCGTGAGAATCCGGAGATTATGGATGAGATCGAGGAAAAGGTGCGTGATCATTATGGTCTGCAGGGGGCAGCAGCCAAAGAAGAAAAGACGGAACCGGTACAGGAGTAGGCTGACGGATGGAATACGATTTACGTAAACGGGCGAAGCTTCGCTGCATGCATCTGTTAGAAAGAAGAGACTATACGGAGAAGCAGCTGAGAGAGAAGCTGGAAAAGGGGCGAACGGAGTATAGTCAGGATATCATAGATGAAGCGATCGCTTATGTGAAGAGCTATCACTATGTGGATGATCGACGCTTTGCACAGCAGTATGTAGAATGCATGCAGACCCGTAAGAGCCGAAGACAGATCGCTCAGGAGCTGTCGGTGAAGGGGATTTCCCGTGAGCTGATTCATGAGGTGTTTGAGGAGACGGAGAGCGTGGACGAGGACGAGCTGATCAGACGCTGGATGGAGAAGAGGCATTACGATCCTGAGGCGGCCGATATGAAGGAACGGCAGCGGATGTATGGATTTCTTGCCAGAAAAGGATTCCAAAGTGACGCTATCTTCCGGATGCTCAAAGAGGAAAAATAACAGGTAG
>JAUNCG010000028.1 GCA_030526715.1 Eubacteriales bacterium | reverse complement strand
TACGACTTTAGTCGTGAGAGGTTCAATGTTGTTGGTATAAAATGGTTGGAAAGTAGGGCCATCTATAATAGGATAGATGCAAAGGAGTGTCCAAATGAAAAAAAGAAGTGATATGGAATGCTGTATGCTCTGTCCGAGGAGCTGCGGAGTGAACCGTGTAATCGGGCAAAGAGGACGCTGCGGAATGGATGCGCATATGCGGATCGCCCGGGCAGCGCTGCATATGTGGGAGGAGCCGTGTATTTCCGGTGAAGAGGGTTCGGGTACCGTCTTTTTTGCGGGATGTGCGCTGGGGTGTGTTTTTTGCCAGAATTACGAGATCGCCCATGTGAGCCCGGAGCGGTTCCGGGCAGTGTCTGTAGAAGAGCTTGCGGATATTTTTCTGCGTCTGCAGGAGCAGAAGGCCAATAATATTAATCTGGTGACTGCCGGTCAGTTTCTGCCACAGGCGGCAGAAGCAATAGAAATGGCGAAGAATCACGGATTGCGGATTCCGATCGTGTATAACAGCAGCGGCTATGAGAATGTGGAGGCGCTTAGGCGTCTGGAAGGACTGGTGGACATCTATCTACCGGATATGAAATACTGGAAGCCGGAGACAGGACAGGCGTATTCGCGGGCGGCAGATTATCCGGAGGTGGCAAAGAAGGCGATCGCGGAGATGGTACGTCAGGCGGGAACGGCAGTGTTTGATGAACGCGGGATCATGCAAAAGGGCGTGATCGTGCGACATTTGCTGTTGCCGGGACATCTGCTGGAGGCAAAAAAGATCGTCCGCTATTTATATGAATGCTATGAGAACGGGATCTATATCAGCCTGATGAGCCAGTACACGCCTCTGGAGCAGGTCGGAGAGGATCCGCTGCTCGGACGCCGGGTGACAAAACGGGAATATGAGAAGCTGCTGGACTTTGCAATAGCGTTAGGGGTGGAGAATGCTTTTTATCAGGAAGGGGATGTGGCAAAAGAGAGCTTTATTCCACCATTTGAAGACGCAGGTGTGATATTATAGAAGGAATATAAAGGATAGGGGGGACGGATATGATTATTACGGTAACGATGAATCCGGCCATTGACAAGACGGTAGAGATCGATGCATTGATACCGGGAGGATTGCATCGTATTCAACGGGTAGAGTATGATGCGGGAGGAAAAGGAATCAATGTGTCGAAGACCCTGCGGGCGCTCGGCGGTGAGAGCATTGCGACGGGATTTCTGGGCGGAAATGCCGGGAGGATGATCGAGCAGGTGCTGCGGGATGAGGGGATTCGGACGGATTTTGTATGGGTAGACGGTGAGACGCGGACGAACACGAAGGTTTTTGAAAAAAACGGTGCGGTGACAGAGCTGAATGAGCCGGGATCGGTGATCGCACAGGAACAGAAGCTGGATTTGCTGAAAAAGCTGGAGGACTATGCTGCGAAGGATGTGCTGTTTGTGTTATCCGGAAGCGTTCCGAAGGGTATGGACGCGGGAATTTATGCGGAAATTACGCAGCTTGTTCATGTAAAGGGGGCGAAGGTGCTGTTGGATGCGGACGGAGAGCTGTTTCGTCGTTCCTTAGAAGCGGTGCCGGATATGATCAAGCCGAATCATGTGGAGCTGGCTGATTATGCGGCGTTGGGTGAAAAGACTACGGAGGCAGAGATTCTCAGAGTGGCGAAGGAGCTTACGGCATCTGGAATCGATACGGTCATGGTCTCTAGGGGGAAGCTGGGGGCGATGATGGTGCGGTCGGAGCAGATGCTGAGCGCGCCCGCGTTGCCGGTGAACGCTCATTCTACGGTCGGGGCGGGGGATGCCATGGTGGCAGCACTGGCTTATGCGTGTGAGCGGAAGCTGGATATGGAGGAATGCATGCGTCTGTGTATGGCAGCCTCCGCCGGTGCGGTGACGACGATCGGAACGAAGCCGCCTGCGAGAACGCTGGTAGACGAGCTGATGAAACAGGTAGAGATAAAAAGATGAGGTTGACAAAGACTGTCCTCACAGATATAATACGAATTGTTAACTAAACAAAATAAATGGTTAACAATACAAAGACGTGAGGTCAGGATGATGAAAAAAACACAGAGTTCAAAAACAATGATGGTGATCATGGTCGGGATGTTTGCCGCTGTGTTGGCGGCATTGTCTCAGCTGTCTATTCCGATGCCCTCGGGGGTTCCGGTAACACTGCAGACATTTGCGGTAGCGCTGACCGCTTATGTGCTCGGATGGAAGCTTGGCGGACTGGCTACGGTGGTATATATTTTATTGGGAGCTGTGGGAGTTCCCGTATTTGCGAATCTTCACGGCGGAGTTGGTGTTCTGGTTGGCGCTACGGGAGGCTTTATCTGGGGCTTTCTCTTCATGGTATTGCTTTGCGGCTTCGGTATGCAGAAGAACAAGGCGCTTCTGTGTGTGCTGAGCGCAGCGGGACTTGCGGTTTGTCATCTGCTCGGCATTCTGCAGTTTATGGCAGTGATGGATATGGGATTTACAGAGTCGGCTGTATTGGTATCGGTTCCGTATCTGGTGAAGGATGTGATTTCCGTAGTGGTGGCGTATCTGCTTGCCGTTGCGGTGCGCAGAGCGCTGAACGCGGCGGATATCCGTGTCTATGCGTAAGGTACTTCGCGTACATCATGTGCTTTGTCTCCCGTTGTTTGCGGGAGAGGGCTACAGTGATGGCTTCAGTCGCAATATGAGCAGTGTGAAAAGTTGGCTGGCGGAGCATATGGATGACGCGCTGGATATTGTGTGTGCGCCGGATATGATCTGTGGGGACTGTCCGAATTTGACCAAGCAGCGGACCTGCCGTGATGAGGACAATCATGTAGAGATCAAGGATCGCAGACTGGTCGGGGTTCTGGGACTGGACCAGCCGGCAATATATAGCTGGCGGGAGCTGCTGGAGATCGCGCTGCGGGAAATGACGGAAGAGCGGTTTCTTGCATCCTGCGGAAATTGCGAATGGTTTCGGCAGGGACTGTGCTGCTATAGTGCGTGGAAAAAACGCGCAGAGGAAATAGTGCAGCGTTAACTATATGAATGAGTGAGATGCGTCGGGGTTATGCCTCGGCGCTTTTTGCTTGAAAAGATATAATTTTACAAAATCTTTAGAAAGTATCAGAAGACTTCATGTTCAAAGTGTGGATTTTTAAAATATATTGTGTTACAATAAAAGCATTATTTTATAACTATAGCAGGAAGGGGAGAGAGGATGTTCAAATTTAAAAATTATCGGGAAGTATCGGATCAGACGCCGGATTCCGGATGGAGCGAAGAACAGAAAAAGAAGAAACGAAAGCTCCGTGGTGCGGCAGGTATCGGCGTTGCGGTCGTGGTGCTGGCTGTGGTGGCGATCGTGTTCATGGGAGATTCGTTCTACGAGATAGGAGAGAATGAGCAGGCGGTGCTGGTGACGCTCGGTAAGCCGACGGCTGTGACGGAGACGGGACTTCATTTTAAGGCGCCGTTTATTCAGGATGTACACAAGGTAAATACGACGATTCAGGGCTTTCCCATCGGTTATGATGCCGATACGAATGCCAATGTAGAAGAGGAGAGCATGATGATCACCTCGGATTACAACTTTATCAACATAGACTTCTTCGTGGAGTATCGGATCAGTGAGCCGGTACAGTACCTCTATGCATCGCAGGAGCCGGAGGAGATTCTGAAAAATGTGGCGCAGGGTGCGATCCGTGCGGTGGTCGGCAGCTATAAGGTGGATGATGTGCTGACGACCGGGAAGAGTGAGATTCAGGCCAAGATCAAGGAGATGATTATACGGCGTCTGGATGAGGAGGATCTGGGAATCCAGCTGGTCAATATTTCCATGCAGGATTCAGAGCCGCCTACCACAGAGGTCATTCAGGCATTTAAGACGGTTGAGAATGCCAAACAGGGCAAAGAGACTGCGCTGAATAATGCAAACAAATACCGCAATGAGAAGCTTCCGGAGGCAGAGGCGCAGGCGGATCAGATCATCAAGGATGCGGAGGCGCAGAAGCAGGTACGTATCAATGAGGCGGAGGCGCAGGTGGCGCGCTTCAATGCCATGTACGGGGAATACGAGAAGAATCCTGCGGTCACGAAGCAGCGTATGTTTTTTGAGACTATGGAAGAGGTGCTTCCCGGCATGAAGGTGATCATCGACAGCGGCGATGGCGTACAGAAGGTGCTCCCGCTGGATTCCTTTACAGGAGACGAGACCCGCAGGAGTACAGAGTTGACAGAAGGAGGTGCGCAGAATGAAGAATAAACTGATAGCGGCTGCTGCAGCAATAGTGATCGTACTGGCGGTAGGCGCGTCCTCCGTAGTGGTGACGGAACAGAACGAGTATAAGCTGGTGCGCCAGTTTGGTAAGGTGGTTCGTGTGATCGAGGAACCGGGAGTTCAGTTTATATTGCCTTTTATGCAGAAGACAGATACGCTTCCCAAGGAGACGCTTCTGTATGATCTGGCGCCGTCGGATGTGATCACGAGAGAAAAGAAGACCATGATCGGTGACAGCTATGTGCTCTGGAGGATCGCGGATCCGCTGAAGTTTGCACAGTCCCTGAATTCCTCGATCAGCAATGCGGAGAACCGTATCAATACCGTTGTCTATAATATGACGAAGAACACGGTCGGAAGCATGACGCAGGATGAGCTGATCAGCGGAAGAGACGGTGAGCTGGCCCGCCTTGTGATGGAAGGAATCGGCACCAGTCTGAATCAGTATGGTATCGAGCTGGAGACGTTCGAGATCAAGCAGCTGGATCTGCCGGATGATAACAAGGAATCCGTGTACGAGCGTATGATTTCCGAACGAAACAACATCGCGGCGACCTATACGGCAGAGGGTAATTCGGAGGCGAAGGTGATCCGCAATACGACAGACAAGGAGGTGGCGATCCAGATTTCGGATGCGCAGAAGCAGGCAGAGATTCTGGTGGCCGAGGGCGAAGCGGAATATATGAAGATACTGTCAGAGGCATACTCCGATACGGACAAGACCGAGTTTTATTCCTTCGTGCGAAGTCTGGATGCATTGAAGACCTCCATGAGCGGGGAGAGCAAGACCATCGTGCTTCCGCAGGATTCTCCCATTGCGCAGGCATTTGTCGGAGAGTCTGCAAAATGACGAAGAAGCGTGAATATGCACCGTGAAAAATACAAAAAAAGATAGAAATTTTGATTTTGAAAAATAGACAAGTAAGTAAAAATGTGCTAATATGGGGTCATATGAGTAAATATGACTACAACCAATATCATATCTCAGAAATCGAGTTTCGATCAGGGACTCAAAAAAGGAGGAAATCAAAATGGCAAGAAAAATGAAGACCATGGATGGTAACCATGCAGCAGCTCATGCTTCTTATGCATATACTGATGTAGCGGCTATCTATCCGATCACCCCTTCCTCTGTTATGGCAGAAGCCACAGATGAATGGGCAACACAGGGCAGAAAGAATATCTTTGGACAGGAAGTTCAGGTTACAGAGATGCAGTCTGAGGCAGGTGCGGCAGGTACCGTACACGGTTCTCTGGCAGCAGGTGCGCTGACCACTACTTATACCGCTTCTCAGGGACTTCTTCTGATGATCCCGAACCTGTACAAGATCGCCGGTGAGCAGCTTCCGGGTGTATTCCACGTATCTGCTCGTGCATTGGCAAGCCATGCACTTTCTATTTTCGGTGATCATTCTGACGTTTACGCATGTCGTCAGACTGGTGCAGCTATGCTGTGTGAGTCTTCCGTACAGGAAGTTATGGACCTGACACCGGTTGCACACTGTGCAGCAATCAAGGGACGCATTCCGTTTATCAACTTCTTCGATGGTTTCCGTACCTCTCATGAGATTCAGAAGATCGAGACTTGGGATTACGAGGATCTGAAGGATATGGTGGATATGGATGCGATCGACGCATTCAGAAAGCATGCGCTGAATCCGAATCATCCGTGCCAGAGAGGTTCTGCACAGAATCCGGATATCTTCTTCCAAGCAAGAGAGGCATGTAATCCGTTCTACGATGCTATGCCGGCTATCGTACAGGAGTACATGGACAAGGTTAACGCTAAGATCGGCACCAACTACAAGCTGTTCAACTACTATGGTGCAGCTGATGCTGAGAAGGTTATCGTAGCTATGGGTTCCGTATGTGATACCATCGAGGAGACCATCGATTACCTTATGGCTGCAGGCGAGAAGGTCGGCGTTGTGAAGGTTCGTCTGTACAGACCGTTCAGCGCAGAAGCTCTTATCGCAGCAATTCCGGAGACGGTTAAGCAGATCACGGTTCTTGACAGAACAAAAGAGCCGGGCGCTATGGGCGAGCCGCTGTATCTGGATGTTGTTGCAGCTCTGAAGGGCAGCAAATTCGAGAATGTTCCGGTATTTACAGGACGTTACGGTCTTGGTTCCAAGGATACAACTCCGGCACAGATCGTTGCTGTTTACAACAACACTGAGAAGCAGAAATTCACACTGGGTATCGTCGATGACGTGACCAACCTTTCACTTGAGCTTGGCGCTCCGCTGGTAACTACTCCGGAGGGAACCATCAACTGCAAGTTCTGGGGTCTGGGTGCTGACGGTACTGTTGGTGCGAACAAGAACTCCATCAAGATCATTGGTGATAACACAGATATGTACGCACAGGCTTACTTCGATTATGACTCCAAGAAGTCTGGTGGTGTGACCATGTCTCACCTGCGTTTTGGTAAGACTCCGATCAAGTCTACCTACCTGATTCGTCAGGCAAACTTCGTTGCATGCCATAATCCGTCCTATGTTAGAAAATACAACATGGTTCAGGAGCTGGTAGACGGAGGCACCTTCCTGCTGAACTGCCCGTGGGATATGGCAGGTCTGGAAGAGCATCTTCCGGGACAGGTGAAGAGCTTTATCGCTAACCACAACATCAAGTTCTACGTGATTGACGGTATCAAGATCGGTAAGGAGATCGGACTTGGCGGACGTATCAACACCGTTCTGCAGTCTGCATTCTTCAAGCTGGCAAACATCATTCCGGAGGAGCAGGCAATCGATCTGATGAAGGCTGCTGCAAAGGCTACTTACGGACGTAAGGGTGATGCGATCGTTCAGATGAACTACGATGCAATCGACGCCGGCGCTAAGCAGGTGGTTGAGATTCAGGTTCCGGAGAGCTGGAAGGATGCTCAGGATGAGGGACTTGCAGTGAAGGTTGCAGAGGGCTCCAGAAAAGACGTTGTTGATTTCGTTAACAATATCCAGAGCAAGGTAAATGCTCAGGAAGGTAACAATCTTCCGGTATCTGCATTCACCGAGTATGTAGATGGTTCTACACCGTCCGGTTCCGCTGCATTCGAGAAGCGTGGTATCGCTGTAGATATCCCGGTTTGGAATCCGGAGAACTGTATCCAGTGTAACAGATGTGCATATGTTTGCCCGCACGCTGTTATCCGTCCGATCGCTATGACTGAGGCAGAGGTTGCTGCAGCTCCGGAAGGACTGAAGACACTGCCGATGACAGGTATGGCTGATTATAAGTTTGCTATGGTTGTTTCCGCTTATGACTGTACCGGATGCGGTTCCTGTGCAAACGTATGCCCGGGCAAGAAGGGTGCAAAGGCTCTGGCTATGGAGAATATGGAAGCAAACGCAGGCGAGCAGAAGTATTTCGATTATGCGGTTGAGCTTCCGATCAAGGAAGATGTAGTAGAGAAGTTCAAAGAGAATACAGTAAAGGGATCTCAGTTCAAACAGCCGCTGCTTGAGTTCTCAGGCGCATGCGCAGGTTGTGGTGAGACACCGTACGCGAAGCTGATCACTCAGCTCTTCGGCGACAGAATGTACATTGCGAACGCAACAGGATGCTCCTCTATCTGGGGTAACTCTTCACCGTCCACACCGTACACTGTAAACGCTAAGGGTCAGGGTCCGGCATGGGGCAACTCCCTGTTCGAGGACAACGCTGAGTTCGGTTACGGTATGTTCCTTGCTCAGAGAGCACTTCGTGATGGTCTGAAGACCAAGGTTGCAGCTCTTCTTGAGAGCGAGTGCAGCGCTGATGTAAAGGCAGCAGCTCAGGAGTGGCTGGATACCTTCAGCACAGGCGTAGCAAACGGCGTAGCTACCGACAAGTTGGTTGCAGCATGCGAGGCATGCGGATGTGATGCTTGCAAGGAGATTCTGAATAATAAAGACTTCCTCGCTAAGAAGTCCCAGTGGATCTTCGGTGGTGACGGATGGGCTTACGATATCGGATTCGGCGGCGTTGACCACGTTCTGGCAAGCGGTCAGGATATCAACGTAATGGTATTCGATACCGAGGTTTACTCTAACACAGGCGGACAGTCCTCCAAGTCTACTCCGACCGGTGCAGTTGCACAGTTCGCAGCAGGCGGTAAGGAAGTTAAGAAGAAAGATCTGGCTGGTATTGCAATGACATACGGTTATGTATACGTAGCACAGATCGCTATGGGCGCTGACTTCAACCAGACCGTTAAGGCTATTGCAGAGGCAGAGGCATATCCGGGACCGTCCCTGATCATCGCTTATGCTCCGTGTATCAACCACGGTATCAAGAAGGGTATGAGTAAGGCTCAGACCGAGGAAGAGCTGGCAGTGAAGTCCGGTTACTGGTATAACTTCAGATTCAACCCGGCTCTGGCTCAGGAAGGCAAGGATGCTTTCACTCTGGACAGCAAGGCTCCGGATTATGAAGGATATCAGAGCTTCTTGGATGGAGAGGTACGTTACAATTCTCTGAAGCGTGCTAATCCGGAGAAGGCAGCAAGACTGTTTGCTAAGTCTGAGGGCGAGGCTAAGGATAAATATGCACATCTGAACAAGCTGGTTACTCTGTACGCAAAAGACGCTGAGTAATAAAAGCTGTGATAGGATAAAAAAGGGACTGGCGCACCGCGTCAGTCCTTTTTGAACATAGGTAATGAAAAGAAAATAGACCGCACATGAGATAAAGAAACGATAAAAGAGCTGTTGTTAGGAGCAAAAGGATATTTCAACACAGGAGGGACAAACTATGAAGTATGCAGAGGTAATTGAACAGGCACGCGGCAATCTTGGAAAATATTGTAAAGCCTGTCCGGTCTGTAACGGACGTGCATGCCGTGACGCGCTTCCGGGTCCGGGGGCGAAGGGGAGCGGGACGGGAGCTATTCGGAATTATGACAAATGGCAGGATATTCGTGTAAATATGGATACATTGTGCGAGAACCGTCCCATCGATGCAAGTCTGGAGATTTTCGGCAGAAAGTTCCGTTATCCGTTCTTTGCGGGACCTGTGGGCGCCGTAGGTTTGCATTACAGCGACAGCTATACAGATGAGAGCTATAACCGTGTGTTGGTATCTGCGTGTGCGGAAGCGGGAATTGCGGCATTTACAGGCGACGGAGCAAATCCGGAGGTGATGAAGGCGGCAACACTGGCTATTCGTGAGGCTGCAGGTACAGGAATTCCGACGGTGAAGCCATGGAATGTGGAGCTGGTGAAGGAGAAGATGGCTATGGCGAAGGAGTCCGGAGCATTTGCGATTGCCATGGATATCGATGCGGCAGGGCTTCCGTTCCTGAAAAATATGACACCGCCGGCAGGCAGAAAATCGGTAGAAGAGCTGCGGGAGATCGTGCAGTCCGCAGGAGTGCCGTTCATAGTGAAGGGCGTGATGACGGTAAAGGGTGCGTTAAAAGCGCTGGAGGCAGGTGCGGCAGCCATTCTGGTGTCGAATCACGGAGGCCGTGTTCTGGATCAGTGTCCGGCGACTGCAGAAGTTCTGGAGGAGATCGTGCAGGCAGTGGACGGCAGAATGAAGGTGCTGGTGGACGGAGGAATCCGCACCGGTGTAGATGTATTTAAGGCGCTGGCTCTGGGGGCAGACGGTGTCATCATTGCACGTCCGTTTGTGACGGCGGTATACGGAGCGGCAGACGAGGGCGTGAAGGCCTATGTAGACCAGATCGGCGCGGAGCTGGAGGATACCATGACCATGTGCGGCGCTGCAACGCTGGCAGATATTACCAGAGATATGGTAAGAGTATAATCGGATAATACCGAAACAGAGTGCGAAGATCCGATAAAGAAAATGGAGGTTTAGAGAATGTTTCGCAGTTTACCACAGTATGATGTGATCAAGACAGAACAAATTGAGGACGTGAAGAGCACGGGAACGCTTCTGCGGCACAAAAAGAGTGGCGCACGGATATTTTTGCTGGAAAATGAGGATGAGAATAAGGTTTTCGACATTTGTTTTCGCACGCCGCCTACAGACAGTACAGGTGTAGCGCATATCCTAGAGCACAGTGTATTGTGCGGAAGTAAAAGGTTTCCGTCGAAGGATCCTTTTGTGGAGCTGGTGAAAGGTTCTCTGAATACTTTTTTAAATGCAATGACATATCCGGATAAAACCATGTATCCGGTGGCGAGCTGTAATCAGCAGGATTTTAATAATCTCATGCATGTGTATATGGATGCGGTATTCTTCCCGAATATCTATGAGCGGGAGGAGATCTTCCGTCAGGAAGGCTGGAGCTATGTATTGGAGAAACCGGAGGATGAGCTGACCTATAACGGCGTGGTGTATAATGAGATGAAGGGCGTATTTTCCTCTCCGGATGATGTGTTGGAGCGAGAGATTATGAACTCTCTGTTCCCGGACACACCGTACGGCATCGAGTCCGGGGGAGATCCTAAAGTGATTCCGGAGCTGAAATACTCGGAATTTCTCGATTTTCACAGAAAGTTTTACCACCCCTCCAACAGCTATATTTTCCTCTATGGAGATATGGACATGGAGGAGCGGCTGAGCTGGCTGGATCAGGAGTATCTGAGCAAATTCGATGTACTTGAGGTGGATTCAAAGATCCCGCTGCAGAAGCCCTTTGAGAAAATGAAGGAGCTGGATGTCACATACTCGATTTCCAATACAGATGAGGAGCGGGACAATACGTACCTCGCGTATAATCTGGTAGCGGGAGACGTACTGGATGTGAAGCTGTCCGCGGCCATGGCCATGATCGAATACGTGCTTCTGGACGCTCCGGGAGCGGTGCTGAAGCAGGCACTGCTGGATGCGGGGATCGGCAAGGATGTAGAGGGCGGCTATGACAGCGGGATCAGACAGCCATATTTTTCGGTGATCGTGAAGAATAGTAATCCGGAACAAAAGGAGCGTTTTCTGGAAATTCTGAATCAGGTTCTGCGCGAGCAGGTGCAGCAGGGGCTGGAGGAAAAGGCGCTGTTGGCGGCTATCAATAATTATGAATTTAAATTCCGGGAGGCGGATTACGGTCGTTATCCCAAGGGATTGATGTACGGTATCGATTCCTTTGACAGCTGGCTCTATGATGAGAATGCGCCATTTGACTATCTGCGTCAGCTGGAGGTATGCAGCTTTTTGAAGGAACAGATGGGAAGCGGATACTTTGAGGGCTTGATCGAGACCTATCTGCTGGATAATCCTCATTCCTCTTTGATCGTAATGCGTCCGCAAAAGGGACAGACGGCGCAGGAGGATGAGCGGGTACGCAGATCTTTGGCAGGTTATAAGGCAAGTCTGAACGAGGATGAGATCGCAGAGCTGGTGGAGAAGACCGCAAGACTGCGGGCCTTTCAGGAGACACCATCCACGAAGGAGGAGCTGGAGGCGATTCCGCTGCTTCGTCTCTCTGATATCGGAACCGAAACAGCGCCGCTGTACAATCAGGAGCTTCGGGTGGAGGATACGTTGCTGCTGTATCACGAGATCGATACGAACGGTATCGCATATCTCGATCTGCTGTTTGACACGAAGGAAGTCCCGGAAGAGCTCAGAAGCTGTATGGGACTGTTGAAGAACGTACTGGGTATGGTAGATACAGAGCATTACGGATACCGTGATCTGAGCAATGAGATCAATATCCATTCCGGCGGGATCTACCCGACGCTGAATGTCTATGCGGACATGAAGGGGAACGGCAAAGCCAGCGGCAAGCTGGAGATGCGTGCGAAGGTACTGTATGATCAGCTGGAGTTTGCGTTTGGAATGATGGAGGAGATCTTATTCTGCTCTAAGCTGGAGGATGAAAAACGATTGTATGAGATCGTGGCGCAGGCGAAGGCGAGACTTCAGGTGCATCTGACCGGCAGCGGACATACCACGGCGGCGACCAGAGCGATGT
Source organism: Eubacteriales bacterium (assembly GCA_030526715.1). Lineage (GTDB taxonomy): Bacteria > Bacillota > Clostridia > Lachnospirales > Lachnospiraceae > Marvinbryantia. Next base: position 19,119 of record JAUNCG010000028.1, on the reverse strand, counting down.
CCTATTTCTCTGAGACCTCTGCCTTCAATGATGCGGTGAGCGGCATTGCGTTCTATAAATTCATTGAGGCAGCGGAGGAGCAGTTTGCAGAAAAAAAACAGAGTCTGATCGCGGAAATGAGGAAGCTGCTGCAGCTGATCCTCAGAAAAGAAAATCTGATGGTGAGCGTGACTGCGGAGCCGAAAGCGCTGAAGCAGATCGAGGAGAGGATCCGCTGCTTTATCGAGCGTCTAAAGGAATGGGAGAGACAGTCGGCGAAGGACGGTGAGCCTGTACAGGATCATGCGGCAGATATGGGAAATGCGGAAGCATGCGGCAGAAACGAGGGATTTGCGACCTCGTCTCAGGTACAGTATGTGGCGATGGCGGGCAATTTCCGCAAAGCAGGTTATCCATATCACGGAGCTCTGCGTATCCTGCGGGTGATCATGGGATATGAGTATCTGTGGACCAACGTGCGGGTACGCGGCGGAGCTTACGGCTGCATGAGCGGCTTCGGACGTACTGGCGACAGCTATTTTGTGTCCTACCGCGACCCGAATCTGGAGAAAACGCTAGAGGTATACCGTGGAATTGCAGAATATGTGAAGAAGTTTGAGGTGGACGACCGTGATATGTGCAAGTATATCATCGGCACCATGAGTGAGCTGGATACTCCTCTGAATCCGAAGGCCAAGGGCGAGCGTTCACTCTCTGCATGGCTTGGCAATATCACACAGGAGGATCTGCAGCAGGAGCGTGATGAGATACTGTCGGCGAACTGGGAAACGATCCGGAGACTGGCACCTCTGATGGAGGCCATCATCGGCGCAAACCAACTGTGTGTTGTAGGAAATGAGGAAAAGATCGCGGCAAACGAAGAGCTTTTCGGGGAAGTGAAGCCGCTGATCGGTCAGAGAAAATAAGGAGACAGAATGAAGATAGATTTAGAGGAACTGAAAAATGCGCCGAAGACAAAGTCCGGCTTTGTGACCCTGATCGGGCGTCCGAATGTGGGAAAATCTACTCTGATGAACCATCTGATCGGACAGAAGATTGCGATCACATCAAATAAGCCGCAGACGACGCGAAACCGTATTCAGACGGTCTATACCAGTGATAAGGGACAGATCGTATTTCTGGATACGCCGGGTATTCATAAAGCAAAGAACAAGCTGGGCGAATACATGGTGAATGTGGCGGAGCGCACACTCAGCGAGGTGGATGTGGTGCTCTGGCTTGTAGAGCCCACCACCTTTATCGGTGCGGGAGAGCAGCATATTGCGAAGCAACTGCAGCGTGTAAAGACACCGGTGATCCTGATCATTAATAAGATCGATACCGTAAAAAAAGAAGAGATCCTGAAATTCATGGACGCATACCGAAAGATCCTGAATTTTGCAGCGATCATTCCGGTATCTGCGCTGCGGGCACAGAATCTGGATACGGTTATTGAGGAGATCTTCAAATATCTTCCCTACGGACCGATGTTTTACGACGAAGATACCGTGACCGATCAGCCGCAGAGACAGATCGTTGCAGAGATGATCCGGGAGAAGGCGCTGCGGTGTCTGGACGAGGAGATCCCGCACGGGGTGGCGGTCTCTATCGAACGGATGAAGGAGCGTTCCGGTGGAATCGTGGACATTGATGCTACCATTATCTGTGAGCGTGATTCTCACAAGGGAATCATCATCGGTAAGGGGGGTGCCATGCTGAAAAAAATCGGTAGTACTGCCCGGCGGGATATTGAAAATATGCTGGAGACGAAGGTGAATCTTCAGCTTTGGGTGAAGGTAAAGAAGGACTGGCGTGACAGTGATTTCATGATCAAGAACTTCGGCTATGATAAGAAAGAGATTTAATATATGAGTGACAGAGTGGAGCTGACGGGGATGGTGCTTCAGTCGGCGCCGATCGGAGAATATGACCGGCGGGTGGTGCTTCTGACGAGGGAACGCGGCAGGATCAGCGGATTTGCCAGAGGTGCAAGAAGGCAGAACAGTCCGCTGATCGCGGCGACGAAGCCATTTACCTTTGGTACCTTTGAATGCTATGAAGGGAAATCTTCCTATAACATTTATCAGGCACAGGTGATCAATTACTTCGAGGAGCTGTCTCAGGATTTTGAGGCGGCTTATTATGGAATGTATTTTCTGGAATTTGCGGAATACTACACGAGGGAGAACAATGATGAGCGCGATATGCTGAATCTCCTGTATGTCACTCTGCGTGCGCTGACAAATCCCAGACTTGACCGGCGTCTGATCCGCTATGTCTACGAGCTGCGGACGATGGTCGTTAACGGGGAATATCCGGAATGCTTTGCCTGTGTAAACTGCGGCAGCAGGGAGCATCTGGTGGGGTATTCTAACCGCAAAAACGGGACGCTCTGTGTAGAGTGCATACGGGAGCTGGGGGGACAGCCTCTGCTGGATTCGACGATCTACACATTGCAGTATGTGATTTTGGCACCTTTCGAGAAGCTGTATCAGTTTACGGTGACGCCTGCCGTACTGGAGGAATATTCCGCGATTGTGGATCGCTTCCGGAAGCTGTATGTGGACCGGGAATTTAAAACGCTTGGGGTTTTGGAGACCTTGTCGCTGGTATAAGGATTTTGTCGCCGGTATGAGGATTTTGCGGTTGAAAATATTTCATAATCTTAGTATAATCGAAACTGTTCAGTGGGTAAGCGTATTTACTGAAGAGGAAGCGTATAAGATAGATATACGGAATGGATATTCAGGGAGGATAGAATGAAGAGGGGGAGCTTTCTGGCAGGACTGCTCTGTGCCGGACTTCTGCTGACCGGATGCGGCGGCAGGTTTTCACCGGAGATAACGGGTGTGTCTGTTGATAAAAAGGGGAAAGTGACGCAGGTAGTGCGTGAGAATTTTCAGGAAGCAAATTACAGTGAGGCTGATCTGTCACAGCAGATCAAAAGCGCTGTGGACAATTATAATGCCGGGCAGGGTGACAAGCGGGTGAAGGCCGGCGAGCTTACAGTCAAGAGCGGAGTTGCTCAGCTTCGGATCCACTATGAGACGGCATCGGATTATGAGAAGTTTAATCATGTCGGATTTTATGTGGGACAGATCACAGGAGCGATCCAGCAGGGCTATGCCTTTGAGGGCAGCTTTGTGAAGGTGAAGGCCGGCAAGGCAGAACCGGAGAATAAGGTATGGGGTTCGAGTCTGATGACAGGAACGAATTACAAGACGGTGGTATTTGAGGAGCCCATGCTGGTGGAGGTGCCGGGAGAGATACGCTATGTCAGCGAGAATCTGAATGTGACGGGCAAGTCTACCGCAGTGGCGGAGGAGAACGGCGTATCCTATATTCTTTATGAATAAGATAATAAATAACGGGCGGCGCACTTTGGGTGTCGGCCGTAAGAAAAAGGAGTGTACATTATGGAAAAGACGATGGAGAAAATTGTAGCTTTGGCAAAATCCAGAGGATTTGTTTATCCGGGATCCGAGATCTACGGCGGTCTGGCAAATACATGGGATTACGGTAATCTCGGTGTGGAGCTGAAGAACAATGTAAAGCGTGCATGGTGGCAGAAGTTCATTCAGGAGAATCCGTATAATGTCGGTGTAGACTGTGCGATTCTGATGAATCCGCAGACATGGATCGCCAGCGGTCATCTGGGTGGCTTTTCTGATCCTTTGATGGATTGTAAGGAGTGCCACGAGCGTTTCCGCGCAGATAAGATCATTGAGGATTTCTGTGCAGAGAAGGGCATCGAGCTGGAGGGCAGCGTAGATGCGTGGTCTCAGGAGCAGATGAAGGATTTCATCGAAGAGCACCAGATTCCGTGCCCGACCTGCGGGAAGCACAACTTTACGGATATCCGTCAGTTTAATCTGATGTTCAAGACCTTTCAGGGTGTTACGGAGGATGCAAAGAATACCGTATACCTTCGTCCGGAGACTGCACAGGGTATTTTTGTGAACTTCAAGAACGTACAGAGAACCTCACGCAAGAAGATCCCGTTTGGCATCGGTCAGATTGGTAAGTCCTTCCGTAATGAGATCACACCGGGTAATTTCACCTTCCGTACCAGAGAGTTTGAGCAGATGGAGCTGGAGTTCTTCTGTGAGCCGGATACGGATCTGGAGTGGTTCGCATACTGGAAGCAGTTCTGCCTTGACTGGCTGCACAATCTCGGTCTGAAGGATGAGGAGGTTCGCTATCGTGATCACGATCAGGAGGAGCTGAGCTTTTATAGTAAGGCGACCACAGACGTAGAGTTCCTGTTCCCGTTTGGCTGGGGCGAGCTGTGGGGAATCGCTGACCGTACAGACTATGACCTGACACAGCATCAGAATGTATCCGGTCAGGATCTGACCTACTTTGATGATGAGAAGAAGATGAAATATGTGCCGTATGTCATCGAGCCGTCTCTGGGTGCGGATCGTATGGTGCTGGCATTCCTGTGCAGCGCTTATGACGAAGAGAACATCGGTACAGAGGAGAAACCGGATATGAGAACGGTGCTTCACTTCCACCCGGTACTGGCTCCGGTGAAGATCGGTGTGCTTCCGCTGTCCAAGAAGTTGAATGAGGGTGCGGAGAAGATCTTTGCACAGCTGTCTAAGAAGTACAACTGTGAGTTCGACGATCGCGGCAACATCGGTAAGCGTTATCGCCGTCAGGACGAGATCGGTACCCCGTTCTGTGTGACCTATGACTTTGAGTCCGAGACCGATGGTGCGGTCACTGTCCGTGACCGTGATACTATGGAGCAGGTACGCATCAAGATCGAGGAGCTGGAAGCATATTTTGCCGAGAAGTTTACCTTCTAATAGAATCCGGTCATGATCTTGTCAGAATGTAAATGCATGGCGGGGTTTTGGTGAATATGCCGAGCTGGTTGTTAAAAAAATATCACAATATACAAAAAAATCGCAATAATTTCAAAAATTATTGACATTATTGTGAAATATGTTACACTGATTGTGTGCGATCACAAGTAAGTGTCGTTTCACGCCGTGTTATCTGATGACAGATAACACGGCGTATTTCGGCTACGGACAATAGTGATTTTTAGAAATTTTAGGAGGAAGAATAATGGCAAAATGGGTGTATTTATTCACAGAAGGTAATGCGGACATGAGAAACCTTCTTGGAGGTAAAGGTGCGAATCTGGCAGAGATGACCAATCTGGGATTGCCGGTACCGCAGGGCTTCACGATCACGACGGAAGCTTGTACCCAGTATTATGAGGATGGCCAGAAGATCAATGATGAGATTCAGGCACAGATCATGGAGTACATCGAGAAGATGGAAGAGATCACAGGCAAGAAGTTCGGAGATAAGGAGAATCCGCTTCTGGTTTCTGTTCGTTCTGGTGCGAGAGCATCTATGCCGGGTATGATGGATACAATCCTGAATCTTGGTCTGAATGAGGACGTTGTGGACGTATTGGCTAAGAAGTCCGGCAATGCCCGCTGGGCGTGGGACTGCTACCGCAGATTTATCCAGATGTTCTCGGATGTAGTTATGGAAGTTGGTAAGAAATATTTCGAAGAGCTGATCGACAAGATGAAGGAAGAGAAGGGCGTACAGCAGGATGTAGATCTGACTGCGGATGACCTGAAGGAGCTTGCGAATCAGTTCAAGGCTGAATATAAGTCCAAGATCGGTGAAGATTTCCCGACGGATCCGAAGGAACAGCTGATGGCAGCGATCAAGGCTGTATTCCGTTCATGGGACAACCCGCGTGCGAACGTTTACCGTCGTGACAATGATATCCCGTACTCTTGGGGTACTGCGGTAAACGTACAGATGATGGCGTTCGGTAACATGGGCGACGACTGCGGAACCGGTGTTGCATTTACACGTGATCCGGCTACCGGAGAGAACGGTCTGTTCGGTGAGTTCCTGACCAACGCACAGGGCGAGGACGTAGTGGCAGGCGTGCGTACACCGATGCACATTTCCGAGATGGAGCAGAAATTCCCGGAGGCATTTGTACAGTTTAAGAGCGTTTGTGAGAAGCTGGAGTCTCATTACAGAGATATGCAGGATATGGAGTTTACCGTAGAGGCAGGAAAACTGTACATGCTGCAGACACGTAACGGTAAGAGAACCGCACAGGCTGCTCTGAAGATCGCCTGTGATCTTGTAGATGAGGGTATGAGAACCGAGGAAGAGGCGGTTGCGATGATCGATCCGCGTAACCTTGATACTCTGCTTCACCCGCAGTTTGACACGGTAGCTCTGAAGAAGGCCGTTCCGGCAGGTAAGGCACTGGGAGCTTCTCCGGGAGCAGCTTGCGGTAAGATCGTATTTACTGCTGAGGACGCAAAGGAGTGGGCTGCAAGAGGCGAGAAGGTAGTGCTCGTTCGTCTGGAGACTTCTCCGGAGGATATCGAGGGTATGAAGGCTTCTCAGGGAATCCTGACTGTTCGCGGCGGTATGACCAGCCACGCAGCTGTAGTTGCCCGTGGTATGGGTACCTGCTGTGTATCCGGATGCGGCGATATTACTATGGATGAGGCGAATAAGAAGTTCACTCTGGCCGGCAAGGAGTACCATGAGGGAGACTATATCTCCATCGACGGTTCCACAGGTAATATTTACGATGGCATTATCCCGACCGTAGACGCTACGATCGCGGGTGAGTTCGGCAGAATTATGGGCTGGGCTGACAAGTATAGAAGACTGAAGGTAAGAACAAACGCAGATACACCGGCAGACGCAAAGAAGGCGCGTGAGCTGGGTGCAGAGGGTATCGGTCTTTGCCGTACAGAGCATATGTTCTTTGAGGGCGACCGTATCGATGCATTCCGTGAGATGATCTGCTCCGATACCGTAGAGGAGAGAGAGGCAGCTCTCGATAAGATCCTTCCGGTACAGCAGGGCGATTTCAAAGAGCTCTTTGAGGCGCTCGAGGGCAACCCGGTAACGATCCGTTTCCTTGATCCGCCTCTGCATGAGTTCGTTCCGACTACAGACGAGGATATTAAGAAGCTCGCAGAGACCAAGAACAAGACGGTTGAACAGATCAAGGCTATCATCGATGGTCTGCATGAGTTCAACCCGATGATGGGTCATCGTGGATGCCGTCTGGCTGTAACCTATCCGGAAATCGCAGTGATGCAGACCAAGGCAGTGATCCGTGCGGCTATCGAGGTGGAGAAGGCTCATACAGATTGGAAGGTTCGTCCGGAGATCATGATCCCGCTGATCGGTGATGTGAATGAGCTGAAGTATGTAAAGAGCATTGTTGTGAAGACGGCAGATGCTGAGATTGCAGCGGCAGGCAGCAAGCTGACCTATGAGGTTGGTACCATGATCGAGATCCCGAGAGCAGCTCTGACAGCAGATGAGATCGCAGCGAATGTAGACTTCTTCTGCTTCGGAACCAACGATCTGACGCAGATGACCTATGGCTTCTCACGTGACGATGCAGGCAAGTTCCTGAACGCTTACTATGATCGCAAGATTTTTGAGAACGATCCGTTTGCGAAGCTGGATCAGGTTGGCGTAGGTAAGCTCATGGAGACAGCGATCAAGCTTGGTAAGCCGGTGAATCCGAAGCTTCACATCGGTATCTGCGGCGAGCACGGCGGAGATCCGACATCCGTAGAGTTCTGCCATAAGATCGGTCTGGATTATGTATCCTGCTCACCGTTCCGTGTGCCGATCGCAAGACTGGCGGCAGCACAGGCAGCAATTGCAGAGAAATAAGAGATAATAAAATCAAATAAAAAATAAGCAGCTTACCGCTGCAAGCAATAAGAATAGACTTTGCATTAGAGTGAATACTTCGGTAGAAGCTCTGTGCAAAGTCTATTTTTGCTTATCACTCAGACGTAACATTCTCAATCGCATACAGCGGCAGATTCAAGAGCCAATCTTCCTTTTTATAGTCCGCCATCGAAGTCCGCACAGAGAGCTCCGGGTTGAATTTTTCACGGTAGGTCTTGAGGCTCTTTGCTTTCAGGTTTGTTTCAGCTTTCACTTCAACAGGGACAATCTGATCGCCGGTGTCCACGACGAAATCAATCTCGCAGGAGCCCCTGTCATTGGTGTAGTAATAAACGCCCAAATCATCCAACGTTTTCAGCTGTTGGCATACATACTGTTCGGTTAAGGCTCCCTTAAACTCGACAAACAGATCGTTTCCGTCCAGCAGGGTGCGTTGGCGAAGTCCTGTCATACAACCAAGCAGACCAACGTCCACGACAAACAGCTTGAACGCTTTCATATCCTCATAGGCTTTCAGCGGAAGCCCCGCCCCATTGACACGGCTGACCTTGTGAACAAGCCCACAGTCGGACAGCCACATAATCGCCGTTTCATATTCCTTCGCCCTGCCACCTTTCCGCATAAGACCATAAATAAATTTTTTGTTTTCCTTGGCAAGCTGGGATGGAATACTGTTCCAAAGCATACGGATTTTTGGAACAATCTCATTGGGTGCATGCTTGAAAAAGTCCTGCTCGTATGCCGCAAGAATGCGCTTCTGAATCGCACGCACCTCATTAAAGTCCTTGTTTTCGGAAAAAATTTGTACAGCTTCCGGCATACCACCGACAAAATAATACTGCTTTAAGGCATCTATATAAGTCTGCTTAAAGCTTGCGATCATCTCATAGTCCTGCTTTCTCAAGAGCTCCGCAAAGCGTTCCTTGTCGGTTGCCATCAGGAACTCACCGAAAGAAAGGGGATATAGTTTTAAGAAGTCCACCTTCCCCACGGGGAATGAGGTACCCTGATGTAAGGCAATCCCCAAAAGCGAACCTGCACAAACAATATGATACTGCGGTACATTTTCATAGAAGTATTTAAGAGAAGCAAGGGCTCTCGGCACTTCCTGAACCTCATCGAAAATGAGCAGGGTATTCTCTGGATTGATCTTACGACCGACATAAAGCTCCAATCCCATAATCAAGCGATCGGTATCCAAATCGGCGGCAAACAAGTCTGCCATTCTGGAATTGGAGTCAAAGTTAATATATACCGTATCCGCATAAGCTTGCTTACCGAACTCCTTCATCAGCCAAGTTTTGCCGACCTGTCTTGCTCCTTCAATAATGAGCGGCTTACGGTGCCTGCTGTCTTTCCATTTATATAATCTTTCAATCGCAATTCGGTACATATCGCACCTCCGTCTAATAAGCTGAGTATAGTATATTACCAAATTTCAAAAATTACAACGATAATTCGGAACTTGATTACACTTTTTACGACGAATTTAAGTGTTCTTCACTGATATAAATTTTTGAAAAACGCTATATGATAATCTTCCAGATAATAGATGATATTGTATATGCAGATTACGTTGTGGATTGCAGGCAGGATTATAGTTGGCTCATCAGATAACAATAAAATAATCAGAATGGATATGAAAAATAGAGCAGAAAGAGTGGTTCTCTGATACAAAGTCTATTTTTATTGTTTTCTGCACGTTTGTGTCGTATGATGTAATAGTTATTATAATTTGTAGGTGGGCTTTATGGGGAATACTGGAAATATAAAAGCAAAAATGAAAAAAGCAAAAAAACAGGAACGAAAAATCAGGCTGATACCGCCCATATTGCTTTTTTCACTGTATCCGTTACTCTTTGGAGGTGTGAAGGTACGCGCTTTTTTGCAAAAATATGCGTGGTTTCCGAGTGGGGAGATGCAGTATGATTTTTTTATGTATGTGAAAAGCAGAGCTTTTCTGGTTCTGGCGATCTGGATGATGCTCATATTGGCGGATCGGATACTTTTACAGAGAAGGAAGCTGACAGAGTGGAAACGGTTTGCTCCATTATGTATCTACGCGGCTTTAGCAATGATTTCCGCAACGCTTTCGGTAAACCGTCAGCTCTCCTTTACGGGAATGTGGGAGCATTATGAACATGTGTGGGTACTGCTCGGATACATGGCGGCAGCGATATATTGCGCCAATATTGTAGAAGAAAGAGAAGACATAGAGCTGCTGGCAATGGCGCTGTGTACGGGAGCTTTTCTGCAGTCCCTGATCGGCGTGGGACAGATCGTGGGGATGAATTTGCTAGAGAGCGGTATTGGAAAAACGATGTTGACCATGGGACTGGATGCCTCGGCAAAAGAGGGACTGGTATTTCAATTCGGAGCCGGATCGCGCAATTGTGTATATATGACGCTGTATAATCCGAATTACGTAGGCGTATATACGATATTACTGCTGCCGGTGACGATAACAATGATGTTTTGCATGAAAAAAATATGGCAGAGGATCATGGCAGGGACAACGAGCGGATTGCTGCTGATCTGTCTGTTCGGAAGCGGTTCGCGCACGGGGATGGCGGTGGGGATCGTTTTGATCGGAATGGGGGGCTGGCTGGTATCCGGGATCTATATGATACAGCGTCGAATCGCCACAGGAGCTTTGGAAAAGTCAAAGCGATGGCTCAGAATCAAGCAATGGAGTGTGGCGGCAGCCGGTATAATAGCATTGCTGGCGGCGATCCTTGTGTATGATATCGCGGAGGATGGCGCTGTACGAAAGACGATCCGACAGAGTCTGCGAAAAGTGGAGGCCTATCATCTGGAGGAGCTGTATGCCGGTGAACATGGGGTATATATGACTTATTGCGGTGCAGAGTTTCGGATCGAAGCCAGACAGGCAGACGGGATATGGTTGCCTGCGGTTTATCGTCTGACAGATGGATCGGAGCAGCCGGTTGAATTAAAATGGAAAGAGGCGTTTGGCTGGTATCGCATTCCGGGAGAAGAGTTTCGCCGCATCGGGCTGATGGTATATGAGAATGACGGGCAGATCTTTTTATATGTGGACTGCCAGAAGATTTCTTGGTATTTTGTGAAAGATCGACAGACAGATACCTATACCTATGTCACACAGTATGGGAAATCGGACGAGATCGTGGATGCACCGGCGGTGCTGCAGGGACGGGAAAAGATACTGAGCGGACGCGGTTATATCTGGGGAAGAACGATTCCGCTGCTTCCGAAATATCTGCTGTGGGGAAGCGGACCGGATACCTTTGTACTGGCATTTCCGCAGAGGGATTATCGGATGCATGCAAATACCGGTGTGCGCGCCAGCCGAGAGATCGTTTCCAAGGCGCATAACATGTATCTGCAGACAGCGGTGCAGACAGGGATGCTCTCGCTACTCTGCCTGCTTGTATTTTGGATCATATATATCAGAGAAAGTATTATGATATATAGAAGAAGTGAAAGAGCGGGAAAATGTGGCGGCCTGAGGAGCGGGATATTCCTCGGGGTGATCGGATACCTGCTCATGGGAATGCTGAATGACTCCGTCGTGGCAGTAGCGCCGGTCTTTTGGGGAATGCTTGGTATAGGAATTGCGATCAATCGACAGACGTATCACTGAAGGGTGATGCGTCTGTTTTTCGTATTCGCGAGAATTGAATGAGAAAATTGCCTGTAGGATTTGTTTAAAAATTGAAAAAACATGAAAACAACTATGAATATGACAAAAGTGTACATTGACTGGGGGGGGTAAGGTGGTAAAATTTGTATAAAAATACTAAATCGGACGCCACGTAGATGATGTGGCATCATCCGAAATTTGGGAGGGAATGCAATGGGTATGAGACGGAGAAGGCTAGCTCTGTTGCTGGCATGTACACTGGCTGTTACCAGTGTGGACAGCGCTGCTTTGACAGTTTCTGCAGAAGAAGTGCAGGTTCAGTCAGAAGATGAACATGTACATGAGGATGCAGAGGAAGAATCAGCCGCAGAACTGACAGAGGCAGTAGCTGAAGTCAGTACAGAATCAGCAGAAGAACAGGACGCTGACGAAGATGTGTCAGATGTGGAGGAGTTCTTTGTCGATGATGAGGCATCTGAAGCTGTAGAAGAGGAAGAACTGATTTTGAGTCCGGAGGAGGACGCTTCGCTGCAGGAAGTGATGGAAGGTGAAACAGAAGCTGCGACAGAACAGGTGAAGCAAATTGTGTCGGTTACACCGGAAGCCAATGAGTATGCAGATGTTTTGACCGGTATCGACAAAGTAAGGGATGTGCTTACTTCGCATAGGTTTAAGGTGAATTATGCGGATGAAAGCCAAAGCGTCACATTACCGGCGCAAGGCTGGGGATACAGGAGCAGTGAAATCGATACTGAGGTTTATGCTGAAGAGTCCCATTCTTGGATTTCCTTTAGACTAAAAGACAGTGAGGGAAATGCTTTGCCGACAGACTCGGTGATCCATGCCGGTACATATACCATAGAATACGCATTGGGGAGCTATGAAGAACGGACGGTTTTAGATACCTCGGAGGTCGTAATTAGAGAAAACTCACTGGATGCTGCAGAGGTAATTGGCGAAAACGAGAGTAAAATGGTCGATGCAGACGAGGTATTTCACTGGTATCGCTTTACGCCGGAGCATACCGGAAAATATAGATGGTATACGTATGGAGAAACCCGTGTTCTCAGCACAGAGGACGCAGATTTTGAATGGAGCCACTACGTGGGTTCGGGATGGATTTACCATATGGTAGAGGGAAAGAGCTATTATATTGGAATAAAAAATACGGAGTCTTCAGATCCGGTGGAATTGAAAATTAATGCCATTCCGGAAGCGGTATCGATTGCAATGGTATCTGAGAGCAGGACAGATCTGTTATGCGGCGTAGATACCGGAATCAGCGCCTTGAATGAATTAGCCTACGAGGTTACTTATAGTGATGGAACGAAGGCTAATCCAATGTCATACTGGTATGACTACGGACAGCATCAGTGTGTAAGCAGCTATGACCAGAAGTCTGGGATGTCTATATATGCAAGGCTGAAAAAGTCAGATACGGGTGAACTATTGGCAGATCTGACATCTGTACTCGAGGCGGGAGAGTATATTGTACAGTATTCCTTAAATGCTGATTTTTCAGGAGAACTGCTTGGAGAAATTGACATAAGTGTTGCAGAAGCTTTTGATATTCAGACGGAGGGGACACTTACCGAGGGATATAATAAGATTCTCAGTGGGGAGAATGAATTAAACTGGTTTGAGTTCACACCGTCATATACGGGCAGATATGTCTTTTATAGTAATGTATATCCCAAAAAAGTCTATGCAAGGAATAAGGAAGGTAATTATACATTACTGCAGACCAATGCCAGATACACAGACTTGTCACAGGAGAATACATATTATTTTGGATTTTATGGCAAACCATCTTATGAGGGCAGTTCCTATAATATAACCTTTACGATAAGATATGCGCCCCTTCTGGAGTCTATAAATGTGGAACAGACGGAAGAAAGGAAGGTGCTGGCCGGAGCGGTAACGCCTGAGGAGCTGATGAAGACGCTGGAGATCACACTTGCTTATGAAGACGGCAGTATTGACAAACAGGATGAGCGTACATCATGGTGGTCAAACACAATGTGGGTGCAGAGTGTTGAGAGATACGTAGCGATGTTACAAGGCAATATTCCCTCGAAAGATGACAAAAGGGAAGGCAGTAGTATCTATGCACAATGGTATAAGGATGGTGTGGAACTTGAACAATCAGATTTTAATATACCATTAACGAAGGGTACTTACACGCTGAAGCTATGGACATCTCGGATGAACGGAAATGTTCAGGAGACAGTGAGCAGTGATGAGATTGCAATCGAAGCTGTCGGTCCGGAGCAGATGGAGCTTCCAGAGTTGAAGGTCGGCGACAATACGGTGACCTATGAGCGTACAAGCAGTACGGGAAATTACTATAAATTTACGGCTCCGAAGACTGCAAAATATTTTTTTGACAACTATTATATTGAAGTTCAGGAATACACGGAGAATGGATTTGAGGATATCTCAGAGCGGCGTGGTTATTCAGGAAAGTGTGCAAATCTGGAAGCAGATCAGACCTATTATGCCAAGGTTTACAGTCGATACGTTTTATATGGCGACGGAAGCTATCCGCTGACGATTTCAGAGATTCCGCAGATACAGCAGGTGAAGGCGCTGGACAGTGAGATACAGAGTTCCTATATCCAATCGTTGGAAAGCATCGAGGGTACGGTTACCTTAGAGTTCACCTATACGGATGGAAGTCAGGGAACGAGTGAATTTATACTTGAGGATGATGATGAAGAAGGAATTGCCGTGGATGATCACCGGGGGAATTATTTTGAATCTGTCTGGTATAAGGATGGCGTTCTATATGAAGGCTCCAGATGGCGTCCGGAGGTGGGAAGCTATGTTGTGAAGCTGAAGAACATATCAGAAGAGGACGACGCAGAGTATGAGATCGCGTCCTTCGATGTGATTTCCGTGCAGGATGCAGCTACAACCGTAGAGATCGGCAAGAAGACCTTTGTAAATGCAAGAGATGGAAAAGTATTGATCCGTTTCGTGGCAGATAAGACCGGCACCTATCAGCTCAGTGATGACACTTATACGAAGCATGTCAAAGTATATAATGCTGAACCGGAATATGTTCTGGGCAGATATTTTGAAATGGAAGCGGAGCTGGATATGAAGCTGACGGAAGCTTCGGAATATTACAGTCTGATCACCTTCTTGGCGCCGTCTTCAGGAACGAATGTCCTGATTGAGTCTACTCCGCAGGTCATCTCTGCGTCAATGAGCACAAAGACGAAGGAAATTCTGGCTGGTGTGGATGACATTACGGAGATTCTGCGGGCGACCATCACCTATGAGAACGGTGAGAAGCTCCGCGTACAGGGTGACGGAGATGTAGATACCTATGGGAACCGTGTCAAGTATTATGTGAAGGACAGTGTGACTGGTGAGCGTATGTATCAGCTGCCCGGCGATAACGGTGTCGCAGCTGGAAATTACGAGATTCATGCGGCGGTATTCGAGACCGGATCCTCGATCAGAACCATGACCGGCAGTGCAGTATATTTTGACCAGAGAAATGCGCAGGAGTATGCACTGGAGAATGAGTCGGATGTCAAGGTGACGGCGGTGTTACCAAACATGAGTGAGCTTACAGTGCTGCCGTACGACGTATATCAGGAGCTTCCGAACGGCGTAGGCAGAAGGCTTTACCGATTCACGGCACCGGAGGACGGAGTCTATGAATTTGTAAAGAATGGCGGCTATATGAAACTGCGATTTGCAAAAGCAGGAGAGGATCGTCTGTGGATTGCGGGTGATATGATCTCACTGAATGCACAGGAATCCTGCATTGTGATTGCGGATACGAATCTGGCCGGACAGTTCAAGGTGACAAGGGCAGGGGGATCCTCACAGGAAGAACCGACAGTTCCGACAGAGTATCAGTCTCTGGAGCTGAATGAGACATATCCTATCGTCATAGATGAGACGCATGCGGACATGACCTACCGATTCATGCCGCTGACCTCCGGCTATTATGAGCTGCAGTGTACGCATGTCACAAATTGGATGGATGCGACCCTCTATTGCGTGGATGATGAAGAAGAGTGTGCATACGCGAACTCATCGAAGGATCGCCTGAGCTTTGAAGAAGAATGGCAGCAGGATTTTGCATTGTGCGACTTTTTACAGGAAGGGGTAACCTATGAATATGTAGTGGGCGGTTACTACGGAGAAGCGAATGTTACCCTGAAATATCTGGGAGCAGAGCTTCCGGCTGTGACGGATATGGAACTGATTTCGAAATCAGAGATGCCAATGGAGAACGATGATCTGGAGGACTGCTACCGTGTGAAGGTGACATACTCAGATGGAGAGAGCATTGTAAGGGATATCGGTAGCAGCTTTAGACAACAGGACATTACGTATGACGATGGTAATGTGCTTTCACGGACGGATGAATGGACAGAGCGGGAGTTCGAGCTGGGTGTTTATAATTATCAATCGAGGAAGCAGGAGTTTGAGAAAAAGGTAACTGTCAGATTCTATAAGGAAAGCGCATTTCCGAAGCTGAAGACAGGTGAGCGGCAGGATATTGCCTATACGGCAGGAGCACTTCTGAGCAGAAATCTTACCTTTACACCGGAAGAAAGTGGGATCTACGTCTTTGCCGAAGGTCAGAATCGAGAAGTAAGCGCTAATATTCAGATCGCAGGATGCAGTACATTGTGGGATGGTTATCAGCAGGAGAGCGCCCTTCTTCCGTCGGAGGAGGGAATATCGTATCATGCATACTATCTGAAAAAAGGAAGAAACTATAAGGTAAAAGTATACCTGTATGATCAGAACGAAACAGGAGACAGTCACAGCGCAGGCTCGATTCCGGTGATGGTGATCAGAGGCAAGGCGGTACGAAGCATTGAAGTCATAGGAAGACCGAATGCAGATCAGCCTATGTTCCAAGGCATGCATCTGAGCTATTTTGACATGAGCGGGCTGACACTGAAGGTTCTCTATGAGGATGGAACGGAGAGAACCGTGGCTTATCAGGAGGAAACGGACGATTACCTGAACCGAATGGGGACATCAACGCGTTGGATCAGTGACAACACTGTAAGAGTGACGGTACAATTCGGTACAAAGAGTACAAGCTTCACGATGAAAGCCAATCTTGCTTTTTTGGATGACCTTATGGAGCTGACGACCGGGAAAAAGACCATGGTCAGCGGCATGGCAGTCTTCCGCCCGACAGCTGACGGAGTATACCGATTTGAAATAGATGAAAATGGCTGGGATTATTCTGTGCTGGACAGCGACCGGGAGTGGCAGGATTATGCATTAGAATCTGAAAATGTACGGTATTATAAGATGCAGGCCGGAGAGAGTTATCTTCTGGAGCTCAGCCGTTATGCGGGAGAGGTCGAAGTAGGCATCTATATGGATGGCGAATGCAGATGGACGGTAGAAGCTACCATTCCTGCGACCTGTACCGAGGATGGTAAGCTTGTGGAGAAGTGCGTAAATCATGAAGATGAGGAGCGTACAACGCGTATTCCGAAGCTTGGTCACAATATGACACATGTGAAGGCGAAGGATGAGACCTGCACGGATGCCGGAAATATAGAATACTGGTATTGTGCGAAGTGTAATACCATGTATGCAGATAAGGATGCAACTGTGGTTCTGGAAAATGCAGAACGTGCGGCGCTGGGTCACAGATTACTGCATTTTAATGGGGTGGACGCGACCTGCACGCAAGACGGCATGAAGGAGCACTGGTATTGTACAAGATGTAAGAAATCCTATGCAGATAAGACCGGTGATGAGGAACTGAACGAGGTAGTGATTACCGCGTCAGAGCATCAGTGGAGTGACTGGGAAGTAGTTTCGGCTGCGACCTGTACGGAGGATGGATTACAGAAGCGCACCTGTGCTGTCTGCAAGGAAGAAGAGAGCAAGGTTATTGAAAAGTCCGGACATCGATGGAGTGACGAAATCACGGGTGAGGACGGAAGAGTTTACAAGGAATGTCTGAATGAATGCGGCGAGGCGCAGCTGCTGAGACTGCCGACAATGAAACAGAATAAGATCGACGCTGCAAAAAAGAGTGCAGAGCAGGATGATCCTGATCCGGTAGAGATTCTCAATACGCTGTTTGAGGCTGCTGAGGAAAATACTGTCACGAATGCGGATCTCGTGGATATCGCGGCAGTGGATCTGATTACGGATCTGGAAGATAAAATGCTGAAGAGCGGATCAGTATCTGTAGGCGATACGGAGGACAAAAAGACGGTTGAGCTGAAACCGGCAGAGGCTGTAGAGCAGGACGAGGAAAACCAAGCGATTTCCAAGTATATGCCAAGTATTGCTGGAGCGCTGGCGACTGTAGCGCAGGTAGTAGATGAAAAGGCAAAGGGTGAGGAAGAGCTTGCCGAAAAATACTCTGCACAGCTGAAGGTGACGGATGAAGGTGAAGAGACGAACGCAGAAAATGGCCGCATTGTGAATAAGCTGGAGCTGAGCCTGTATATGGTAGAAGACGATAAAGTTGATGATCAGCCGCAGCAGCTTCTCGCACCGGCGGTAGTGACGCTGAAGATTCCGGAGGAGTATCGTTCCTATCAGACCGTCAGACTGTATCATATAGTGGATGGCGAAAAAGTAGAGGTTCCGGTTACGGTAAATAACATGATGATCAGCTTTACAGCGACCTCCTTCAGCCCGTATCATGTGGAATACAGTGACTGTACGGCAGAGCTTGAAGAGATCGACAGGAAAGAATCTACCTGTGAAGAGGCAGGTTATGTAAAATATAAATGTAATATTTGCGGAGATACCCGTGAGGAAACGCTTCCATTGGCAGACCACACACTGGCTTCTATAGTGGAAGGCAAAGCAACCTGTGATAAGCCGAGCCACGAGGATCATTGGAAATGTACGAAGTGCAAAAAGCTCTTTGCAGATGCCGAGGGTAAGCGCGAAACGACGTTGGATGCGCTTGTGACCGATCGGATACCACATGATATGATTCCGCATAGCGCGGTAGAGGCTACCTATATCAAGGAAGGCCAAAAGGCTTATTGGGAGTGCAAAAACTGTCATACATTATTTATAGATGAGGCGGGCACAGAAGCAACGACAAGGGAAGCTCTGGTGATTGCGAAAAAAGAGGAACCGAGTAAGGAACCGGATCCGACTCCGGCACCGACACCGACCCCGACCCCGGCACCAACTCCTGCACCGGTACCCGCACCGGCACCGACACCGGCTCCGGCAGCACCACAATTCACAGCAGCGCCGATTTTGAATGCGTCCGGCACGCTGCCATTGAAATTATCGCAGAGTGTGAAACTGGTACTGACAAATCCGGAATCCGGAGACAGTGTAGTATCGTGGAAGTCTTCGAATACAAGCGTGGTGAAGGTATCTGCAAACGGTCAGCTGAAGGCCGGAAAGAAGGGCGGAACGGCGACGGTTACAGCCACCTTTGCAAGCGGAGAGACCCGAACCGTGAAGGTGAAGCTCCAGAAAACCAATGTTACCACAAAGAAGGTGACGGCAGACTGCGGCAAATCCATTATCATGAGTAAGGGAGCGTCCCGTAAGATTAAAGCGACGGTAAATCCGATCAGCAGCAAGGAGAAGGTCACCTTTACCTCCTCGAATAAGAAGATCGTGACGGTAACCAACAAGGGACAGATCAAAGCGAAGGGAGCCGGTAAGGCCGTGATCACTGTGAAATCAGGCAAGAAGACCTTCAAAATTAAGGTAACTGTAAAATAAACAAATATTTCTTTGAAAAGAACGGAAAAGGCATATGATCAGAGATGGTCATATGCCTTTTGAGCTGCTTTGTATCT
>JAUNCG010000027.1 GCA_030526715.1 Eubacteriales bacterium | reverse complement strand
GAAAATAAAGCATTCGAGCTAAGCCAGTTTAAAAATCAACTGCAAAAGTGTGGTGCGCAAATTACATAAGATGTAAGTGCATGGTGTATGATAAAATACAGACAAAATTTATGTGGATAACTTTTTTAAAACGAATATTGACAGGGATTGATCTTTGTGCTACAGTATAGGTTGCATTATTGTGCGGGACTGCGCTCAAAGGGTGAATTATGCCCAAAAAAACGCAGGACAATTTTCGCAAAAAAACGCGAAAAAGCGCCGTATATTTATATAAAAAGACAGGGGTGAACGTCAATGGAGAAAAACAGGATACGTCCTATCACGAATGGCAACAGCGTCCGTATGAGCTACTCGCGACAGAAAGAAGTTCTGGAAATGCCGAACCTGATTGAAGTTCAGAAGGATTCCTATCAGTGGTTTCTGGATGAAGGTCTGAACGAAGTGTTCGATGATATTTCGCCGATCCGTGACTACAGTGAGAAGCTGAGTCTTGAGTTCGTGGATTTCAAGCTGTGCGAAGATGATGTCAAGTATTCAATTGAAGAGTGCAAAGAGCGCGACGCGACTTATGCAGCTCCTTTGAAGGTGAAGGTGAGACTTCACAATAAGGAGACGGACGAGATCAACGAGCACGAGATCTTCATGGGAGATCTTCCGCTTATGACTGAGACAGGTACGTTCGTCATCAATGGTGCAGAGCGTGTTATCGTCAGCCAGCTGGTTCGTTCTCCCGGCATTTATTATGGAATTGCTCATGATAAAATCGGTAAGAGACTGTTTTCGTCTACCGTGATTCCGAACCGTGGCGCATGGTTGGAGTATGAGACGGATTCCAATGACGTTTTCTACGTTCGTGTAGACCGTACCAGAAAGGTGCCGGTGACCGTGCTGATTCGTGCTATGGGAGTGAGCACGAATGCAGAGATCATTGAGATGTTCGGTGAGGAGCCGAAGATCGCGGCGACCTTGGCGAAGGATACCTCCACGAATTATAAAGAGGGTCTTCTTGAGCTCTATAAGAAGATTCGTCCGGGTGAGCCGCTCGCAGTAGAGAGCGCGGAGTCTCTGATTATGGCGATGTTCTTTGATCCGAGAAGATACGATCTGGCGAAGGTGGGCCGTTATAAGTTTAATAAGAAGCTGATGCTTCGCAACCGTATTGCCGGACATGTACTGGCAGAGACCGTTGTGGATCCGAGTACCGGTGAGGTTCTGTGCGAAGCCGGAACGACCGTGACACGTGAGATGGCCGATGCGATCCAGAATGCAGCTGTTCCGTTTGTGATGATTCAGACAGAGGAACGCAATACCAAGGTGCTGTCCAGCATGATGGTAGATATCACCAGCTTTGTGGATGTGGATCCGGAGGAAGTCGGTGTTACAGAATTAGTATATTATCCGGTATTGAAGTCTATACTGGAAGAAAATGACGATATTGAGGATATCAAGGACGCGATTCGCCGCGATATCCATGATTTGATTCCGAAGCATATTACAAAGGAAGACATTCTTGCTTCCATCAACTACAATATGCATCTGGAGTATGGTATCGGTAATGACGACGATATTGACCATCTGGGCAACCGTCGTATCCGTGCTGTGGGTGAGCTGCTTCAGAACCAGTATCGTATCGGTCTGTCCAGACTGGAGAGAGTGGTACGTGAGCGTATGACAACGCAGGATCTGGAGGGGATTTCTCCGCAGTCCCTGATCAACATTAAGCCTGTAACAGCTGCAGTGAAAGAGTTCTTTGGTTCTTCACAGCTGTCTCAGTTCATGGATCAGAATAACCCGTTGAGTGAGTTGACGCATAAGAGACGTCTTTCCGCATTGGGACCGGGCGGTCTGTCACGAGACAGAGCCGGATTCGAGGTGCGAGACGTACATTATTCTCACTATGGAAGAATGTGCCCGATCGAGACGCCTGAGGGACCGAACATCGGTCTGATCAACTCGCTGGCAACCTATGCAAGAATCAATCAGTACGGTTTTGTGGAAGCGCCGTACCGTAAGATCGATAAGACAGATCCGAAGAATCCGCGTGTAACGGATGAGGTTGTGTACATGACTGCGGATGAAGAGGATAATTACCACGTAGCACAGGCGAATGAGCAGCTGGATGCAGACGGATATTTTGTTCGTAAGACAGTATCCGGACGTTATCGCGAGGAGACGCAGGAGTACGATCGCGTACTGTTCGATTACATGGATGTATCTCCGAAGATGGTATTCTCTGTGGCTACCGCTATGATTCCGTTCTTGGAGAACGATGACGCGAACCGTGCGCTGATGGGATCGAACATGCAGCGTCAGGCGGTACCGCTTCTGACTACGGAAGCTCCGGTGGTTGGAACCGGTATGGAGACCAAGGCAGCGGTAGACTCCGGTGTCTGTGTGGTTGCAAAGCATGCGGGTACGGTTGAGATCGTTACTTCTAAGGAGATCGTGGTCAAGACAGATGACGGCAAGAGAGATGAGTATCATCTGACAAAGCTGCTGAGAAGTAACCAGAGTAACTGCTATAACCAGAGACCGATCGTGTTCAAGGGTGATCGTGTGGCAGAGGGACAGGTGATTGCAGACGGTCCGTCTACTTCCAACGGTGAGATCGCGCTTGGTAAGAATCCACTGATCGGATTCATGACATGGGAAGGCTACAACTACGAGGACGCAGTTCTGCTGAGCGAGCGTCTGGTTATGAATGATGTATATACTTCTGTTCATATCGAAGAATATGAGGCAGAGGCGAGAGATACCAAGCTGGGACCGGAAGAGATCACAAGAGATGTTCCGGGCGTCGGCGATGATGCGCTGAAGGATCTGGATGATCGCGGAATTATCCGCATCGGTGCCGAGGTTCGCGCAGGTGATATTCTGGTTGGTAAGGTAACACCGAAGGGTGAGACTGAACTGACAGCAGAGGAGCGTCTGCTTCGTGCGATTTTCGGTGAGAAAGCGCGCGAGGTTCGTGATACATCTCTGAAGGTACCGCATGGTGAATATGGTATCGTTGTAGATGCAAAGGTATTTACAAGAGAGAACGGCGATGAGCTGGCTCCCGGCGTAAATCAGGCAGTACGTATTTACATCGCACAGAAGAGAAAGATTTCCGTCGGCGATAAGATGGCAGGTCGTCACGGTAACAAGGGTGTCGTTTCCCGCGTACTTCCGGTAGAGGATATGCCGTTCCTGCCGAACGGGCGTCCGCTGGATATCGTGCTGAACCCGCTGGGTGTGCCGTCCCGTATGAATATCGGACAGGTTCTGGAGATCCATCTGAGTCTTGCGGCCAAGGCGCTTGGCTTCAATATCTCTACACCGGTATTTGACGGTGCAAACGAGGCGGATATCATGGATACTCTGGATCTTGCAAATGACTACGTAAATCTGGAGTGGGATGAGTTCAAGGCGAAGCATGAAGCAGAGCTGCTTCCGGAGGTTATGGATTATCTGTATGAGAACAGAGATCACAGAGCGCTGTGGAAGGGTGTTCCGCTGTCCAGAGACGGTAAGGTAAGACTCCGTGACGGACGTACCGGTGAGTTCTTCGATAGTCCGGTAACCATCGGTCACATGCATTACCTGAAGCTGCATCATCTGGTAGACGATAAGATCCATGCACGTTCTACCGGCCCGTACTCTCTGGTAACGCAGCAGCCGCTGGGTGGTAAAGCTCAGTTCGGTGGACAGCGTTTCGGTGAGATGGAGGTTTGGGCTCTGGAGGCTTACGGCGCATCTTATACACTGCAGGAGATCCTGACAGTGAAGTCTGATGATGTTGTGGGTCGTGTGAAGAGCTACGAAGCGATCATTAAGGGCGAGAATATCCCTGAGCCGGGTATTCCGGAGTCCTTCAAGGTACTTCTGAAGGAGCTGCAGTCGCTTGGTCTGGATGTCAAGGTTCTGGATGATCAGCAGAACGAAGTGGATATCATGGAGACTGTAGATTATGGTGATACGGATCTTCGTTCCGTGATCGAGGGCGCTGACCGCGGTCTGAAACGTGAGGAAGAGTCCTTTGGTAAATTCGGTTTCAGCAAACAGGAGTTTGAGGGCGAGGAACTGAAGGATGTCGAGGAAGAGTATGAGCCGGAAGAGGAATCCGAGGAAGAGGAGAGCTTCGACGACTTTGAAGACAATTATGATGCTGAATAAGGAGGGTTCCATTCATGCCAGAAAATAAAACTAACGCAACTTATCAGCCAATGACGTTCGATGCGATCAAAATTGGCCTGGCTTCCCCAGATAAGATCAGGGAATGGTCCCGCGGTGAAGTAAAAAAGCCGGAAACCATTAACTATCGTACTCTGAAGCCTGAGAAAGATGGTTTGTTCTGCGAGCGCATTTTCGGTCCGAGCAAGGACTGGGAATGCCACTGCGGTAAATATAAGAAGATTCGCTATAAGGGCGTTGTCTGCGACCGATGCGGCGTAGAGGTCACGAAGGCGAGCGTTCGTAGAGAGCGTATGG
Organism: Eubacteriales bacterium; assembly: GCA_030526715.1. Classification (GTDB taxonomy): domain Bacteria; phylum Bacillota; class Clostridia; order Lachnospirales; family Lachnospiraceae; genus Marvinbryantia. Next base: position 26,923 of record JAUNCG010000027.1, on the reverse strand, counting down.
GACATATCGAGCTGGCAGCTCCGGTATCCCATATCTGGTACTTCAAGGGCATCCCGTCCAGAATGGGACTGATGCTCGACCTGTCTCCGCGTGTGCTGGAGAAGGTTCTGTACTTTGCCAACTACATCGTTCTGGATTCCGGTGATACGAATCTGGTTCGCAAGCAGGTACTGACTGAAAAAGAATATCAGGAAGCATATGAGACCTATGGCAATACATTCCGCGTGGGAATGGGCGCCGAGGCGATCAAAGAGCTTCTTGAGGATATCGATATGGAGAAGGAATCCGCAGAGCTGCAGGCAGCGCTGAAGGAGTCCTCCGGACAGAAGCGTGCAAGAATCATCAAGAGACTGGAGGTTGTTGAGGCTTTCCGTGAGTCCGGTAACCGTCCGGAGTGGATGATCATGACGGTGGTTCCGGTAATTCCGCCTGATATCCGTCCGATGGTACAGTTGGATGGCGGACGTTTTGCTACGTCCGATCTGAACGATCTGTATCGTCGTATTATCAATAGAAATAACCGTCTGAAGAGACTGCTGGAGCTTGGTGCTCCGGATATCATTGTCCGCAATGAGAAACGTATGCTTCAGGAGTCCGTGGATGCTCTGATCGACAACGGACGTCGCGGCCGTCCGGTAACCGGACCGGGTAACCGCCCGCTGAAGTCTCTGTCTGACATGCTGAAGGGTAAGTCCGGACGTTTCCGTCAGAACCTTCTCGGTAAGCGTGTTGACTATTCCGGACGTTCCGTTATCGTGGTAGGACCGGAGCTGAAGATCTATCAGTGCGGTCTGCCGCAGGAGATGGCGATCGAGCTGTTTAAGCCGTTCGTTATGAAAGAGCTGGTTGCAAACGGAACCTCTCATAATATTAAGAATGCAAAGAAGATGGTCGAGAGACTGGAGCCGCAGGTTTGGGATGTTCTGGAACAGGTTATCAAGGAGCATCCGGTAATGCTGAACCGCGCACCTACACTGCACAGACTTGGTATTCAGGCATTTGAGCCGATTCTGGTACAGGGTAAGGCGATCAAGCTTCATCCGCTTGTTTGTACCGCGTTTAACGCCGACTTCGACGGCGACCAGATGGCTGTCCATCTTCCGTTGTCCGTAGAGGCGCAGGCGGAGTGTCGTTTCCTGCTCCTGTCCCCGAACAATCTGCTGAAGCCGTCTGACGGCGGTCCGGTAGCAGTTCCGTCACAGGATATGGTCCTTGGTATTTACTATCTGACACAGGAGAGACCGGGTGCCAAGGGAGAGGGTAAGTTCTTCAAGAGCGTAAACGAAGCGATCCTTGCATATGAGAATGGCGTAATTACACTGCAGACCAGAATCAAGGTTCGTGTAACCAAGAAGATGGCTGATGGTACCTATAAGACCGGTATCTGCGAGTCCACAATGGGAAGATTTATCTTTAATGAGATTCTTCCGCAGGATCTTGGGTTTGTAGACAGATCGATCCCGGAGAATGAGCTGAAGCTGGAGGTTGACTTCCACGTAGGCAAGAAGGGATTGAAGCAGATTCTTGAGAAGATCATCAATACTCACGGAGCAACCAAGACCGCTGAGGCGCTGGATGATATCAAGGCTATGGGCTATAAATACTCCACCAGAGCGGCTATGACCGTATCGATTTCCGATATGACGGTACCGCCGCAGAAGCCGGAGCTGATTGCTCAGGCACAGGATACGGTAGATAAGATCACCAAGAACTTTAAGCGTGGACTTATCACTGAGGAGGAGCGTTATAAAGAGGTCGTTGAGACATGGAAGAACACGGACGATATCCTGACCAGAGCACTGCTGGATGGTCTGGATAAGTACAATAACATCTTCATGATGGCTGATTCCGGAGCCCGTGGTTCCGATAAGCAGATCAAGCAGCTTGCAGGTATGCGTGGATTGATGGCTGATACAACCGGTCACACCATTGAGCTGCCGATCAAGTCAAACTTCCGTGAAGGTCTGGATGTACTGGAGTACTTCATGTCTGCGCATGGAGCACGTAAGGGTCTGTCAGATACAGCGTTGCGTACCGCGGACTCAGGATATCTGACCAGACGACTGGTTGACGTATCACAGGATCTGATCATCCGCGAGATCGACTGCTGTGAAGGCAAGGACGAGATTCCGGGAATGGAGGTTAAGGCATTCCAAGAGGGTCGTGAAGAGATCGAGAGCCTTCAGGAGCGTATCACAGGAAGATTTGCCTGCGAGACGATTACAGATAAAGATGGTGAGGTGCTTGTAAAGGCAAATCACATGATTACACCGAAGCGTGCAGCACGCATCATGAAAGACGGTGTAGATAAAGACGGCAAGCCGTTTGAGAAGATCAAGATCCGTACGGTTCTGACCTGTAAATCTCATATCGGCGTGTGCGCAAAGTGTTATGGTGCGAATCTGGCAAGCGGCGAAGCTGTTCAGGTTGGTGAGTCTGTAGGTATTATCGCAGCTCAGTCTATCGGTGAGCCGGGTACACAGCTGACTATGAGAACCTTCCATACCGGCGGTGTGGCAGGTGGAGATATCACACAGGGTCTTCCTCGTGTCGAGGAGCTGTTTGAGGCGAGAAAGCCGAAGGGTCTTGCGATCATTACGGAGATCGGCGGAAGAGTTGAGATCCGTGATACGAAGAAGAAGCGCGAGATCGTGGTAACCAACGATCAGACCGGTGAGGCAAAGACTTACCTGATCCCGTATGGTTCCAGAATCAAGGTACAGGATGGCGTGATTCTTGAGGCAGGTGACGAGCTGACAGAGGGTAGCGTTAACCCGCATGATATTCTGAAGATCAAGGGCGTGCGTGCCGTGCAGGATTACATGATCCGTGAGGTACAGCGTGTATATCGTCTGCAGGGTGTAGAAATCAACGATAAACATATTGAGATGATCGTACATCAGATGCTGAAGAAGATCCGTATCGAAGAGAGCGGAGATTCTGATTTCCTTCCGGGAACCATGGCAGATATCCTTGACTTTGATGAGCAGAATGAGAAGCTGGTAGCCGAGGGTAAGGAGCCGGCAGAAGGTAAGCGTGTGATCCTTGGTATCACCAAGGCGTCTCTTGCAACAAACTCCTTCCTGTCAGCAGCGTCCTTCCAAGAGACAACGAAGGTATTGACCGAGGCTGCGATCAAGGGTAAGGTAGATCCGCTGATCGGACTGAAAGAGAATGTTATCATCGGTAAGCTGATTCCGGCAGGAACCGGTATGAAGAGATACCGCAATGTAAAGCTTGATACAGGTCTTGCAGATGTGGAAGATGAGTATGATGACTTTGATTTCGACGAGGATTTTCTGGAAGATGAGGACTTTGTCGCACAGGAGAATGAAGCGGTAGAAGAGGTTCCGACAGAATAATTACGGAGATAGATACAGAGGCTAAAAAAGAGAGAGATGATCTTGATCATCTCTCTCTTTTTAAATCTTCTCACCTTTGCGGGGATACCTTCGAACCTTGTACGGTGCATCGGAATTCCAATATAATTCATTAATCTCTTCATCGGTGAGAGAAGAACGCTTCCCGGAGAAATCGGGATTAGGATCCGGCGGCAGCGGTATGTCGCTGAAATCATCTGCCGGTTCATCGCTGCTGTGATCAAGGTATGGCTCAGCATATGTACGCTGACCATAGCTTGAATGTTCTTCATGCTCTTCGTAATTCTTGTAATGCTTGGATTTGAAATTTTTTTCGTTTTTCTTTTTCGCCAATGGACGGAAGATGGTTTTCCTTCCGGTCCATCCGATGATTCTTACCAATATAATACCCCAGAAAACACCAAAGCTGTCGATCAGCACATCCTTTTTCGACGGACCACGCCCTTCCACAAAGGACTGATGGTATTCATCTCCGCAGGCGAAGCCGACACAGATGGCTCCGGCCAGAAACACCAGCCAGATGCCGCGCACACCGTAGACATATAATGGAAAGGCTACAGTGATCGCCAGAGCAAAATACTCGGTCATGTGAGCGAGCTTACGGACAAGACCATGGATACGGGTCACCCAGAGATCGATCTCCCAATCTGCCATATCCGCATGCAATGTCGTATCCACCACCTCAACAATCTCGTAACTGACCTTATAACTGAGCTGAGCAGAGATTTCGCCCGGCTGAGCAGAAAAATTGTAAATCATATACATAAGAAGAAGAGCGGGGATAAAGGAAAATAATTTGAGAATGTTCCTAATAAAAGCAACAAACATGATAAAACCTCTCTTATAATCTTTTGAGGTATAATCATACCACCCGAAAAGAACGCTGTCTATCTATTTCAGAAAAAATTAATGTTTCTATTAAAAAACAGGAAGAAAAAATAGAGAAAACTCCTTGACAGACAAACCATCAATCGGTATACTAACCTCGTGCGTAAAAGGACAATCCTTTTTTGACGCAACGAAACGATTTTGAATCGGCAACCACAACCCGCAAGGGAATAACACAGGAGGTAAGAAGAATGCCAACATTTAATCAGTTAGTAAGAAAAGGCAGACAGACATCTGTGAAGAAATCTACTGCACCGGCTCTTCAGAAGGGTTTCAACTCCCTGCACAAGAAGGCAACCGATGCATCTGCACCGCAGAAGAGAGGTGTTTGTACTGCAGTTAAGACTGCTACACCGAAGAAGCCGAACTCAGCTCTCAGAAAGATTGCCAGAGTACGTCTTTCCAATAACATCGAGGTTACCAGCTACATCCCGGGTGAGGGTCACAACCTTCAGGAGCATAGCGTTGTTCTGATCCGTGGCGGTAGAGTAAAGGACCTGCCGGGTACAAGATATCACATTATCCGTGGTACTCTGGATACAGCAGGTGTTGCTAAGAGAAGACAGGCTCGTTCCAAATACGGAGCAAAGAGACCGAAAGACGCTAAGAAGTAAAATTTTTTAAATTCGTATCACAAACAGAACTAAGATTTGTGCCGGAATTCTATTACCGGGTGGTTGCAGGTTAAGATAGATATTTCGGGCACGAAACACATTAGAACGACACATGTGAGTACCGATGAATTAATGAATATTATTAAGGAGGGAAGTAACGTGCCACGTAAAGGACATACTCAGAAAAGAGACGTTTTGGCAGATCCGATGTACAATAACAAAGTGGTTACCAAGCTTATCAATAACATCATGTTAGATGGTAAGAAGGGTGTTGCTCAGAAGATCGTATACGGAGCATTCGAGAGAGTTGCTGAAAAGTCTGACAAGCCTGCTATCGAAGTATTCGAAGAGGCTATGAACAATATTATGCCGGTTCTGGAAGTTAAAGCAAGACGTATCGGTGGTGCTACCTATCAGGTGCCGATCGAGGTTCGCGCTGACAGACGTCAGGCTCTTGCACTTCGCTGGATCACCATGTTCTCACGCAAGAGAGGCGAGAAGACCATGGAGGAGAGACTGGCAAACGAGATCATGGATGCAGCTAACAACACTGGCGCATCTGTAAAGAGAAAAGAAGATATGCACAAGATGGCGGATGCAAACAAGGCATTTGCTCATTACAGATTCTAATAGGAGGAATATACCTTGGCTGGAAGAGAATATCCACTGGAGAGAACCAGAAATATTGGTATTATGGCTCATATCGATGCTGGTAAGACCACAACGACAGAGCGTATCCTGTATTATACTGGTGTTAACTATAAGATCGGTGATACTCATGAAGGTACTGCTACCATGGACTGGATGGAGCAGGAGCAGGAGAGAGGTATCACAATTACTTCCGCAGCTACCACCTGCCATTGGACTCTGCAGGAAAACTGCAAGCCGAAGAAGGGTGCTCTGGAGCATCGTATCAATATCATTGATACCCCGGGTCACGTGGACTTCACGGTAGAGGTAGAGCGTTCCCTTCGTGTACTGGATGGCGCTGTCGGCGTATTCTGTGCAAAGGGTGGTGTAGAGCCGCAGTCTGAGAACGTATGGCGTCAGGCTGATACCTACAACGTACCGCGTATGGCATTCATCAACAAGATGGATATCTTGGGTGCAAACTTCTATGGCGCAGTAGACCAGATCAAGAACCGTCTCGGTAAGAACGCGATCTGTCTGCAGCTGCCGATCGGCAAGGAAGATGAGTTCAAGGGAATCATCGACCTGTTCGAGATGAAGGCTTACATCTATAATGATGATAAGGGTGAGGATATCTCCATCGTAGATATCCCGGAAGACATGCAGGATGATGCAGAGCTGTATCGTACCGAGCTCGTTGAGAAGATCTGTGAGCTGGATGACGATCTGATGATGCAGTATCTTGAGGGCGAAGAGCCGACCAACGATGAGATGAAGAAGGTTCTGAGAAAAGCTACCTGTGAGTGTAAGGCTGTTCCGGTTTGTTGCGGTACTGCTTACAGAAACAAGGGTGTTCAGAAGCTTCTGGATGCAATTATTGAATTTATGCCGTCTCCGATCGATATCCCGGCTATCAAGGGTACTGATCTGGATGGTAACGAGATCGAGAGACATTCTTCTGACGACGAGCCGTTTGCTGCTCTTGCATTCAAGATCATGGCAGATCCGTTCGTTGGTAAGCTTGCATTCTTCCGTGTATACTCCGGTACTATGAACTCCGGTTCTTATGTACTGAATTCTACAAAGGGCAAGAAGGAACGTGTAGGACGTATCCTTCAGATGCATGCGAATAAGAGAGCTGAGCTGGATAAGGTATATTCCGGTGATATCGCGGCTGCAGTTGGCTTCAAGACCACTGCTACAGGTGATACGATCTGTGACGAGCAGAATCCGGTTATCCTTGAGTCCATGGAGTTCCCGGAGCCGGTTATCGAGCTGGCTATCGAGCCGAAGACCAAGGCTGGTCAGGGCAAGATGGGCGAGGCTCTTGCAAAACTGGCTGAGGAGGATCCGACCTTCCGTGCTCATACTGATCACGAGACAGGTCAGACCATCATTGCTGGTATGGGTGAGCTTCATCTGGAGATCATTGTTGACCGTCTGCTTCGTGAGTACAAGGTAGAGGCTAACGTAGGTGCTCCGCAGGTTGCTTACAAGGAGACCTTCACTAAGGAAGTTAACGTTGACAGTAAGTACGCTAAGCAGTCCGGTGGTCGTGGTCAGTACGGTCACTGTAAGGTTATCTTCACACCGATGGATCCGAACGCAGAGGAGACCTTCAAGTTCGAGTCTACCGTTGTTGGTGGTGCTATTCCGAAGGAGTACATCCCGGCAGTCGGCGAGGGTATTGAAGAGGCTTGTAAGGCCGGTGTACTTGGCGGATTCCCGGTACTCGGTGTACATGCAAATGTATACGATGGTTCTTACCATGAGGTCGATTCTTCTGAGATGGCATTCCATATCGCCGGATCTATGGCGTTCAAGGATGCTATGAAGAAGGGTGATCCGATCCTTCTTGAGCCGATCATGAAGGTTGAAGTAACCATGCCGGAAGAGTACATGGGTGATGTTATCGGTGATATCAACTCCCGTCGTGGACGTATCGAGGGTATGGATGACATCGGCGGTGGTAAGTTGGTTCGTGGTTACGTTCCGCTTGCTGAGATGTTCGGTTATTCTACAGACCTTCGTTCCAAGACACAGGGACGTGGTAACTACTCTATGTTCTTCGAGAAGTATGAGCAGGTTCCGAAGTCCGTACAGGAGAAAGTGCTGAATAACAAGGCAAAATAAGGAATTATTCAAAAAATCAACTTGCAAATATCTCTGATTTGAAATATAATCAGAGATAGCATTGTTCATGACAACAGAGGGTTCGTTCGACGAATGATCTGTTGTAGAATGAAATAAAACAAGAAGCAAGCCGCAAGGCGCATATGTTAAGGAGGACTATTCAAATGGCAAAGGCTAAATTTGAAAGAAACAAACCGCATTGTAATATTGGTACTATCGGTCACGTTGACCATGGTAAGACTACTCTGACAGCTGCAATCACAAAGGTTCTGGCTGAGAGAGTTGCTGGTAACTCTGCTACAGATTTCGAGAACATCGATAAGGCTCCGGAAGAGAGAGAGCGTGGTATCACCATCTCTACCGCTCACGTTGAGTATGAGACAGAGAAGAGACACTATGCACACGTTGACTGCCCGGGTCATGCTGACTATGTAAAGAACATGATCACTGGTGCTGCTCAGATGGACGGCGCTATCCTTGTAGTAGCTGCTACCGATGGTGTTATGGCTCAGACTAAGGAGCATATCCTTCTGTCCCGTCAGGTAGGCGTACCGTACATCGTAGTATTCATGAACAAGTGCGATATGGTTGACGACGAAGAGCTTCTTGAGCTGGTTGACATGGAGATCCGTGAGCTGCTCAACGAGTACGAGTTCCCGGGCGATGACACACCGATCATTCAGGGTTCTGCTCTGAAGGCTCTGGAAGATCCGAGCAGCGAGTGGGGCGACAAGATCATGGAGCTGATGGATGCTGTTGACGAGTGGATTCCGAACCCGGAGCGTGATACAGATAAGCCGTTCCTTATGCCGGTCGAGGACGTATTCACCATCACAGGTCGTGGTACTGTAGCAACTGGTAGAGTAGAGCGTGGTGTTCTTCACCTGAACGATCAGGTTGAGATCGTTGGTATCAAGGAAGATACAAAGTCTACTGTAGTAACCGGTATCGAGATGTTCCGTAAGCTTCTTGACGAGGCTCAGGCTGGTGATAACATCGGTGCGCTGCTTCGTGGTGTTCAGAGAACTGAGATCGTTCGTGGTCAGGTTCTTGCTAAACCGGGTTCTGTTACCTGCCATACAAAGTTTACCGCTCAGGTATACGTACTGACCAAGGACGAGGGTGGTCGTCATACTCCGTTCTTCAACAACTATCGTCCGCAGTTCTACTTCAGAACAACTGACGTTACCGGCGTTATCAACCTTCCGGAAGGCACAGAGATGTGCATGCCGGGTGATAACGTAGAGATGAGCATCGAGCTGATCCATCCGATCGCTATGGAGCAGGGTCTTACATTCGCTATCCGTGAGGGTGGACGTACTGTAGGTTCAGGCCGTGTTGCTACCATCGTTGAGTAATCTCTGAGGTTAGTTTAGGTAGATTAGATAAATTATATAGAGTCACCTCAGGGTGATATGTGTCCAAACGTAAGATGGCCCGTAGAACGAAAGTTCTACGGGTTTTTCTGTAATAGAAAGGTTAAGACAGTGCTAGAAGTAAGACATATCAGTAAAAAGTATATCACGGGAGATTTGACACAAACAGCGTTGGATGACGTAACTCTGGCTTTTCGAGATCAGGAGCTGGTCTCAATTCTGGGACCAAGCGGATCAGGTAAGACTACCATGCTGAACATCATAGGCGGACTGGATCGTTATGACAGCGGTGATCTGATCATCAACGGAATTTCCACAAAAAAGTATAATGATCGTGACTGGGATACCTACCGCAACCATTCTATCGGCTTTGTATTCCAGAGCTACAATTTGATCCAGCATCAGACGGTACTTGCGAATGTAGAGCTCGCGTTGACTATTTCCGGAATCTCGAAGAGAGAGCGGAGAAAACGGGCGATCCGTGCTCTGCAGGAGGTGGGACTTGGAGAGCAGATTCATAAAAAGCCGAATCAGATGTCCGGCGGTCAGATGCAGAGAGTAGCCATTGCAAGAGCTCTTGTAAATGATCCGGAGATCCTTCTGGCAGATGAGCCTACGGGAGCGTTGGATACAAAGACCGGAATTCAGGTGATGGAGCTGCTGAAGGAGGTGGCCAAGAAGCGCTTGGTTATCATGGTAACGCATAATCCGGATCTGGCAGAGCAGTATTCCACAAGAATTGTCCGCGTGCAGGACGGCAAGTTGATATCGGATACCAATCCGGTGAAGGCAGAGGAGAATCAACCGACAGGTAAGAAGCCGAGGAAGCTGGCTTCCATGTCATTTTTGACAGCCTTAGCATTGTCGGCTAACAACCTGCGTACGAAAAAAGGGAGAACGACCATGACGGCATTTGCCGGAAGCATCGGTATCATTGGCATTGCTCTGATTTTAGCCTTATCCAGTGGAGTACAGGATTATATAAACAACATTGAGAAAAATACACTGTCGGAATATCCGCTGGAGATCAACAGCACGGGCTTTGACTTCTCTTCTATGCTTTCTGCTATGACACAGGTACCGGAGGCAGATGAGACAGAAGCGGAAGAACAGGATATGATCAAGGTTCGTGAAATCATCAGCAGTATGTTTTCCAAAATCAGCTCGAATGATCTGGCCTCCTTGAAAACATATATTGATAATGGCGGCGGCAACATGAAAGATTATGTCAGCGCCGTGGAGTACAGCTACGATCTGACACCCCAGATCTATATGGAAAAAGGGAACTCTGTTCGCAAGATTAATCCGGATAATACGATGAGCGGAGGCTCCTCGGGCGGTTTTATGTCAGAGATGAGCGGTCAGTATTCCATGAGGACGTCGGCATTTTATTCGCTTCCGGAGAAAGAAAGTATTTATATAGATGATTATGAGGTGAAGGCGGGACATTGGCCGGAAGACGATCATGAAGTGGTACTGGTGCTGAACAGCGATGGCAGCATCAGCGATTATCTGTTATATCCGCTGGGACTGCGGGATTATGATGAGCTGGATCGTCTGGTGAAGCAATATTCCGATAACGAAACAGAGGTCATAGCGCCGGAGCATCAGCGCTATTCCTATGAGGAAATCATGGGAAAGACCTTCAAGCTCATCAGTGGAGCAGATTATTATGAATATAATGAGGATACGGATGTCTGGGTGGACAAGACAGAAAATGAGGAGTATCTGAAACGGCTGGTTGCGCAGGGAGAGACTCTGACACTGGTGGGTATTGTTCAGCCGAAGGAAAGAGGAAGCGGCCTTTTGTATACCGGCATCAATTATCCGTATGCGCTTACCAGACATATCTCGGATCTTGCGAAGGAGAGTGATGTTGTAAAAGCGCAGCTGAAGGATCCGAATAAGAATATCTTCACGGGCAAAGAATTTAAAAGTGAGGATCAGGGATTTGACTTAGATAAGCTATTGACGATCGATGAGGATGCGCTTAAGGATGCCTTCGATATGTCTGACCTGTCTTCAGGCATGAATTTCGATATGTCCGGACTTAATTTCGATATGAGCTCTTTTAAGCTTGATACCAGCAAGCTGGACTTGTCCAAGCTGATGGAAGGCGTGGATATGAGCTCGATGGATATGGATCTTTCTCAACTCGATCTGAGCAATTTCCTACAGGGAATTACCATTGATTTGTCACCGGAAATACTGCAGACCATGGCATCAGGGCTACTGATGGGATATCAGACATATCAGAGTATACATCCGGATAAATCCTATCATATGTTGATGAACGGTTTTCAGCAGTATATGAAGGATGCGGGGACGCAGGCAGCTCTCAGAGAATATCTGCTGGCATTTGCAAGGGAGAATATTAGCTTTAACCCTTCGATAGAAAGCGTAAATACGTTGTTTACAACGCTTTTAAATGATTATCAACAGTATATTACAGATAATCTGACGACAGACGTACTTGCCAGATTGATAAAGATGCTGGAAGCAGATCTTCAGGGAGCGGGCGATGACGGAAATCGTGCCGCGATGATGCTGAAGCTCATGGGAAATTACCGGGAATATGCACGGATGCTGCTGAGTGGCGAGGTGTCTGAGAATCTGTCAGTAAGCGCATATGTTGCCACCGGACGCCCTCAGTCGATCTTTAATACTTGGGCGCAGGAGAATATCGTCGTCAATACGGATATGACCTCTATGAACACAGAAAAATTTGAGGCATTCATAAAGTCTTTTGTGGATGGGTATAGCAGCTATGCGGCTCAAAACAGTCTGATAAGCTACGAGGATGTCGGTTCGGGATTTCAGGAATATCTGTCCTCGGAAGGAGCAAAGACAACGATCACAGAAAGTGTGATGAAAATGGTGGATACCAAGGCCTTGTCAGAGCAGTTTGCAGCGGTGCTCAAGAGTGCTATGGGATCTGTGACATCGGCATATACCTCTTCTATGAGCGATGCCATGCAGAAGATGATGAAGTCACTGGGTACACAATTGGCGACACAGATCAGCGGATCTATCCAGAAGATGATGACGCAGGTCATGAGTCGGCTTGGGAGCACGATCTCCGATAGTATGTCTGGAGCCTTTAATGAGGAAATATTTTCCAAGGTTTTCCAGTTTAATATGGACAGTGATTCCCTGTCGGAGATGCTGAGTTCGATGACATCACTGGCTCAGAGCGATTATGAAGGCAATCTTGCGACGCTGGGGTATGTAGACTATGACTCTCCATCCGCCATTAAGCTCTATCCGGCGAATTTTGAGAGCAAGGAAAAGCTGACGGCAGCGCTGTCTGATTACAATGAGCAGATGAGAGAAAAGGGAAAAGAAGAGCAGGTGATCACATATACGGATATGACAGCGACGATGATGAGCTCTGTGACTTCGATCATCAATATCATATCCTATGTATTGATTGCATTTGTGGCGATCTCACTGTTGGTTTCCAGTATTATGATCTCGATTATTACACAGATTTCTGTCATGGAGAGAACCAAAGAGATCGGCATTCTTCGCGCTATCGGTGCAAGCAAGAGAAATGTTTCTCAGGTCTTTAACGCAGAGACCTTTATCATCGGCACAGGCGCAGGAATGCTGGGTGTCGGCATCACCGAATTGCTGATCATACCGATCAATTCCGTGATCCATAACTTGACAGACAACACCGGCGTAAATGCGGTATTGCCCGTCAGTGCAGCGCTGATCCTGATTGCGATCAGTATTGTCATCACGGTCTTGAGTGGACTGCTGCCGGCCAGAGGCGCGGCCAAGAAGGATCCGGTTACGGCGTTGCGTTCGGAATAGAGAGTTTGGATTTTTACGTGTATACAGCGCTAAGCTAAGCTCTGCGTCCGGGGGTACGGCGTTCGCGTTTTTTTCGCAGGAACATCTGCGTATGATGGATCACGAAGATGACCAGCATCAGATAGAGATGCGCCAGAAACAGATTCAGAACCACGCCGTTGGAGCGCAGCAGATACCCCGATGTGAATCCGACAAAGGCCATAACTCCGGTACAGAAGAGCGCCAGAAGCAGTAGAGAAAGATGTCGGCTGGCATCTAACACAGCATTGTGAAAGCTCTGTACGGAGGCATCAAAGTAGACAAAGCGACCGATGACCAGAGTCAAAAAGTACAGAATGATACTATCATAGTTACTGTCATCATAGATAAACTTGATATAGGCAAAGACAATGAGCATGTACAGCATGCCAATCAGGCGCATGCTGGCGCGCTCATTGGGTCTCATATTATTCAGCGGGATGATGAAATTATCAACCACCGAGATTAGGGTGACACTGGTCAGGATAAAGCCAAGCAAAATCAGAGAATTATACCTTGCCCAGAAATCACTGTTGTAGGTGCCGATCCCGAAAAAGTCGATGAGAAAATAGATGCCCACAAACAGGAGAATCGAGGTTGCGGAAAAGATCAGCTCATAGAAGCGTTCAATCAGTCCGTCTCCCTCTTTGCGGATAAACAGCGGACGTGTCTCCGGAGTATATTGCAGAGCCCTTTTTTTGATAACATAGTTTAAAATCGCGAGACAGATACCGATGACCGCCACAGAAGAAAACAGCATCAGCAGAATATAGGGTATCTGAAGATAATGGTATAAATAATCATTTAAAGTCATAAAATCACTTCTTTCTATTCATTTATCATCCATCATACCACAGAAATACCATTGTGTGCGAGTTGACATGATAAATTGGAGATGTTATGTTTAAAACAAAAAGCAGTAGTTGATTTTTAAAGCAAAAAAAGAACCTTGAGGGAGGATAAGATGACAGACTACAAATTACTGGCACAACAGACGACATCCATAACAGAGGGAGTGTCATATTACATCTCCAATCTGTCAAATATATCCGCATTATTATATGAAGCTTTAGAAGATTTAAATTGGGTGGGATTTTATCTTATGCGAGACGGAGAGCTTGTGCTGGGACCGTTTCAGGGGAGGGTGGCTTGCACGAAGATTGCTGTGGGACGCGGTGTGTGCGGTACTGCGGTGGCTGAGGATCGGACGCAGTTGGTTTATGATGTGCATCAGTTTCCTGAACATATTGCCTGTGACAGTGCTTCAAATTCCGAGATTGTTATCCCGATTCATAAAAACGGAGAAATCATCGGAGTGCTGGATATAGACAGCCCGAGTATCGGCCGGTTTACGGAGGAGGATGCAGCGGGACTGGAAAATGTCGTACAGATATTAGAAAAGATGGAGTGGATCGACTGAGACACTCAGCTTTCGAAATATATTTTAATCCGGATGTTGATTTTTTGTAAAAAGCTCTATATATTTTATTTTGATAAAATTATGATTATCAATTTTCCGGGACCCGACAGATATATTAGCATGGAAAAATTTGTACAAGGAAAAGCTAGGGCACGAAAATATAGAAATCGTAGAATTGGAGAATTCTTCAAGGAAATTGAATTGTCTGAAAAACAGGGTACGGGAATTCCAAAGATTTTGCGTGAGTTACAAAATAATGGCTCTCCTAAACCGATATTTGAAACAGACGATGATAGAATTTATCTGGAAACGACGATTTTGATCAGAGCTGGTTTTGAAAAATATGTGCCAATGTCTGAATCAATGTCCAAAAAAATGTCCGAATCATTGTCTGAATTAGAAAGGGAACGATTGGGTGCAGTGATACAGTATTTAGTGGAAAACGAATTTGTTAATAGTGCAGTTGCAGCTAAAATATTGGATGTAGAAGTTAAAACCGCGAGTAGGTTATTGGCAAAAGCTGAAAAAAATAACATATTGAAAAGCCGGGGAAGAACAAAAAGTAAAATTTATGTATTGGCACAATGCTGATTTAACATGATGATGTGGATAAACAATTTTGGAATATAAAGTGAGGGAAATGTGATGTACCAGTTGATGACTCCGGATGAGGCGGCGAGACTGATTCGGGATAATGATGTGATCTGTGTGAATTCGTTTGTAGGGATCGAGAATCCGGTAGAGCTGCATGAGGCGATCTACCGACGATTTCAAAAAGAACATTCGCCCTGTCATCTGACGATGATCTCCAGTGCGGGTTTCGGCGTGTGGAACGATGAGAGCAACGCGGAGAGCTATATTCGGGAAGGCGCGGTAGACAAGCTGATCTGCGGTCACTTCGGAGCTATGATGAGTACCAAAAAGCTGGTACTGGAGAATAAGTTTGAGGCATATAATTTACCGCTGGGCTGCATTTCCCATGCAATCCGAGCTCAGGCCGGTGGCCGGCCGGGGGCATTGTCCAAGGTGGGTCTGGATATTTTCGTAGATCCCAAGATCGACGGTCCGGCGATCAATGACATTTCCCATGATAAAAGTTTGGTAAAGCATGTGGAGGTAGATGGAGAAGAATTTCTGTATTATACATTGCCGAAGATCGATGTGGCGCTGATCAAGGGGACTGCGGCGGATATCAAAGGAAATATTTCCTTTGACGATATGTATCTTTCCGGGGATGCGCTGTCGATCTGTCAGGCGGTAAAGGCAAACAACGGAAAGGTGATCGTGCAGGTGGACCGGGTGGTGAGTACGCCGGCGCGGCCGCGCAATACCATTATTCCGGGATGCTTTGTGGATGCGATCGTGCAGGTGGATCCGCAGCCGCGTCATGCGGCCTATGAGTCATTGACGGGCAGCTTTGAGATACCGTACTCTCAGTGGCAGGATTGGAACGAGATGCTGGAGACACTGACGGCGACGAAGCCGGAAATCAATGTGGCGGGCAAGATCATCGGAAAGCGGGCGACAAAGGAGCTGAAGCCGGATGATATCGTGAATATCGGTATCGGTATTCCTGAAAATGTCAGCAGATATGCGAGGAAGACCGGAATATTGGATCAGATCACGCTGACCGTAGAGTCGGGAGGCATCGGCGGATTTCCTGCATCGGGTACGGTATTCGGCGCTATGATCGGTGCTACCTGCATGATCGATATGGCCAATCAGTTTGATTTATACGATAATGGAGGTCTGGATATCTGCTTTATGGGAGCGCTGGAGGTAGATCAGTACGGAAATGTAAATGCTCACAGAGGCTCCGGAGCTGTTTCGGGCATTGGAGGATTTGCGAATATCACGGCGAAGACACCGACCGTGGTATTCTGTCTGACGTTTAATACCAAAGGCTTGAAGGTGACGAGGCAGAAGGATGTGGTGCATATCCATGAAAATGGCACGATCGGTAAATTTGTGAAAAAGGTGCGCAGTATCAGTTTTTCCGCGAAGCGGGCGCTGGAGAATCATCAGCGGGTTCTGTACGTGACGGAGCGCTGTGTATTTGAACTAACGGAAAAGGGGCTGCGTCTGTCGGAGGTTTATCCGGGAGTAAACAAACAGACCGAGATTTTGGATCGTCTTCCCTTTGCCGTGATGGAATAAAAGCAAAATGAGAAGGAAAAGCTGCAGGATCTATCCGGTTTTTCGTAGTTGCAACCGCCGGTTGACAGATTTACAAGTGTAATTGGTGGTCTGCAACCGGTGAAAATGCTATATTCATGACAAGAAATCAGCTTCGGATCATGAAATGCCGGGCGGATAAGGGGGAAAGGGTATGATTTTAGCAGACAAGATTATCATGTTGAGGAAGAAGAACGGCTGGTCTCAGGAGCAGCTGGCCGGGGAACTCGGAGTTTCCAGACAGTCCGTATCCAAGTGGGAATCCGGAATGTCGATTCCGGATCTGGATAAGATCATTAAGATGAGTGGATTGTTCAATGTGAGTACGGATTTCTTATTAAAGGATGAGCTGGAGCAGGAGAGCGCTTCGGAGACAGAGTGGATAGACGAAGCTGAGGGGCGTATCATTGATGTGGAGGAAGCGAATCGTTATATGGATCTGGTGAGAAGCCTGTCCGGGAAAATGGCGGCGGCGATAGCGCTGCTGATCCTGTCACCGATACCGCTTGTTCTTATGGGCGTATTAGCGGAGAATGGTATCATCGCGGATGAGGATCGTGCAGGCGGAATCGGTATGACGGGATTGCTGATACTGGTCATCATCGGTGTGGTGATGCTGATTCAGTATGGAATGCGGTTGTCGCAGTATGATTATCTGGAGAAAGAAACCATCATTTTGTCTTATGGTGTGGACGGAGTTGTGGGGAGAAGGAAGCAGGAGCATGAGCCGCATTTTCGCACAGCGATTGCTGCAGGTGTGGGATTGTGTATTGCAGGCGTGATGCCGATCATGATCGCCAAGGGCCTTGGTCTGGATGATTTTGTGGCAGGATGCATGGTGTGTATATTATTGGTTCTGGTGGCGGCAGGTGTTTATTTTATTGTCGGAGCCTGTATGCTTCAGGGCAGCTTTCAGCGACTGCTGCAGGAGGGCGATTATACCCCGGAGGAAAAGAAGCTGAGCCAGAGCATCGGCTACTTTTCCGGAATCTACTGGTGTCTGATGACCGCAGCTTATCTGGGATATAGCTTCTGGTCGAATAGATGGGACAGGAGCTGGATCATCTGGCCTGTGGCGGGAGTATTGTTTGCGGCGCTTTATACAGCGGTGAAGGCTGCTGCGAAAAAACGCCTAAATGCGAAATGAAACTATCGTCGTATGGGAGGGGCTGAAGGCCGACATAGAAGGTTATCGTAGAATATAGCGTAAACAAGGCTGTATATCATGTTACAAGTGATATACAGCCTTTATAATATTAGTCATCAAATGAAAATACAGGTCGCCCGGTATGTGTGTCCCAACGAAGCCTCATCAGCATGGCATGTCGATTGGGATTGTAAAGGGGATTTCCTTCAATGTTCTCTTCGGTTCGGGCATGGTAGACCATAATGGGATTTCCGGATTCATCTTGGGTAAAGGAATTATGTCCCGGGCCGAAGATTCCCTTTTCGGAATTTGTCTTCAGTACGGGAAAGCGTTCTTTTTTCCATGAAAGCGGATCAAGCAGGTCGGAGTCTTCGGAAGCAGTGAGCATACCCATACAGTAAGCAGCGCCTGTTTCGGAGGCAGAATAAGTAAGATAAATTTTGCCATCGTGGTGAATGACGGCAGGACCTTCGTTTACCCAGAATCCTACGCGTTCCCAATCATAATCGGGAGTGGTTAATAACACTTGAACAGTTTTTAGCTTACAGGGATGCGCCATTTCCGCAATATAAAGATTGGAAATCTGAGGACCGACGCTGACCTTCTCGGCCCATACATAGTAGTGTTTTCCGCGATTTTCGAAAACAGTGGCATCCAGAGAAAAAGCTTCAAAAGAAAAAATATCGGCATCGGCCCGCTGCATTTTTCCGCGTTCGATCCATGGATCGTTCAGAGGGTCAGCACCGGTACATTCAAGTACGTAGGGGCGGATGGCCCATTCATCCTCAATGTCTCCGCCGGCAAAGTAAATATACCAAGAGCCGTTCAGATAGTGGAGTTCCGGCGCCCAGATATGTTTGCTGAGGATACCTTTTTGGTGACAATGCCAGACGGTGATTTCTTCGGCAGTACGAAGGCCGTCTAATGTCCGTGAGTGGCGCAGAACAATGCGGTCATAAGCCGGAACAGAAGCGGTAAAGTAATAGGTTCCGTCTGTATGACGATAGACATAGGGATCCGCTCGCTGTAAAATCCAAGGTTGATTGTAAAGAATTTGCTTTGCTTTGCTCATAACAACATCCTTTCTGTAAGCCGAATTTTAGCGGTTTCTTTCATCATATCATTTCGAAAATAAAAATCAAGAGAAAATGGAAAATGTACTCGAGTAATTTTGCGAAAACGGAAAAATAATAGTGCATAATGAATAAAATAACGAGGAAAGAATTTGCATATATGTACAAATAATAAATAATATATTGACATAACAGACGATAAAGCGTATGCTTTAATTACAAACAAGTTACACGTGTACATTTTGAGATCAAGAAGATGTAATCAGCAGGAAGGAGAACGTAATGAAAAAGAAAGTTTTGGCGCTTGGTATGGCAGCACTTATGGCAGCTTCTGCAATGCCGACAATGAGCGTAGCGGCAGAAGAACCGATCACGATTTCATTTTGGAACAGCTTTACCGGAGCAGACGGTGATATGCTGGTGGAACTGGTAGATAAGTTCAATGAGGAAAATGAGGACGGCATTACTGTGGATATGGATATTTCGGCGGATTTTAACAGTCAGTTATCCACTGCATTTGCAGCTGAGACCGGTCCGACCATGATTCTCAGCTCCAGTGCGTATCGGTTTACTTATGGAGATTATCTTCAGGATGTAAGCGATGTGTTCGATAAGACCACGTTGGATAAGAGCGATTTTATCCAGTCCTATCTGGATTACTGTTCTGATGGGGATAAGACCTTCTTTGTTCCGTTTCAGGTGGTAGGCTACTACATGTACTGGAATAAAGATTTGTTCGAAGCGGCAGGATTGGATCCGGAGACTCCGCCGACTACTTGGGAGGAATGGGAGAGCATGGCAGAGCAGCTGAAGGACGAGAGCAAAAATGTCTACGGCTCAGGCATCTCTTATGATTATGCTTATCAGATCGCACATATTATGCAGAGATTTGGCGGTCTTGCAGTTACGAAGGACGGCGATGCATGGAAGGCAAACTTTGCAGACAACGAGGGCTATACAGAGTTTCTGAACATGTATAAGACGTTAATAGATGATCAGGCAAATCCGGTAGAGGCAGATACGGACTCTATGATGAGCGCCGGTCAGGTAGGAATGACGGTAGGCGGTCCGTGGGTTACTGCAGGTCTGGACACCGCAGGAGTAAATTATGGCATTGGTCTGATCCCACAGGGAGCAGCAGGTGATATGAATTCTGTAGAAGTACTTGGCTTTGCGGTGACTACGACAGCATCTGAAGAAGAGAAAGCGGCAGCTTATAAATTTATCGAGTGGTGGAATACAGCAGATGAAGAAGGCAGCAGTCCTGCCTTAGAATGGTCTCTGGCTAACGGGTTCCCGGCATACACATATTCCGTTCAGGAAAATGAAGAGTATCAGGCAAGCCCGAAGCTGAGTGCAATGTCAGCAGCGAACCCGGATGCACCGACAGATTTTATTGTGGATTCTAACTTTGCCGGAATCAATTCGATTATCAGTGATGTTATTCCGGAGATGATCAACTCTGTGGCTTTTGACAGCGCGAGCGTTGAGGAAGCTCTGAACACGGCACAGGAAAAAGCAGATGAAATTGTGGCTGAGTATAACTAACATTTGAATTAGTAAGAGCCTTACATGAAAAGATACTTTTTCGATGTAAGGCTCTTTTTGAAAGACGGAGATAAATATATGAAGCGTATTATGAAATATTGGAATCAGCCTTCCACAAGTCCGTATGTATTTGTAGCGCCATCGATCATACTGCTGCTCATGTTCAGCGTGATTCCATTGCTTACGGCATTTGGTCTTAGCTTGTTTGATGTCCCGATCACGATGAATAAAGCGGACTTCGTCGGGCTGGAAAACTTTACAGATGCTTTTAAGGATCGACGATTTATAAACAGCCTGAAGATTACGGCAATATTCACCCTGCTGGAGGTTCCGATACAGGTGATCGGCGCATTGATCGTAGGGGCGCTGGTCAGTAAAAATAATGCGAGAAATAATTTTTTTCGCGCGATCTATTTCCTGCCGGTAGTATGCTCGGCAACAGCGATCGGTATTATGTGGAGAATGATCCTGCATTCTAATATCGGCTTTGTCACGGCATGTCTGCAGACGATGGGGCTGGGACGTATTAATTTTATGAATACTCCCGGACTGACTATTTTTGTAGTTTCGTTTATTTCCGTTTGGAGAAGCTTCGGCATATCGGCAGTCATCTATGTTACGGCGATCCAGCAGGTTCCGTCTTCTCTCTATGAGGCGGCGCAGATGGATGGCGCGGGACCGATTCGTCAGTTTTGTTCCATTACATTTCCGAGTGTCCGTCCTACCTTCTGGTATATATTGATGACTCGTTTTGCAGGGGCGCTTCAGATATTTGATATTATCTATATCACAACAAACGGCGGACCGAATTATACGACAGAGTCCACGGTAACGTATATTTATTCAAGGGCATTTTCTTCAAGCTCGAGTATGGGATATGCCTCGGCTATGTCGGTGATCCTGTTCGGCGTCATTATGGTGATTACAATTATGATGTATCGAAGAATGAATAAGGAGGATGCGTAATATGATACAGTCAAAAAATGCTATTTCGCTCCTCATGAAGAGTTTGATTTTTATAATATTGACAGTGCTGGCACTATTGGTTCTGGTACCTGTGATCTGGATGTGTCTGAGTGCGTTTAAGACGGAAAAAGAGATTATCTCATGGCCTCCGACCTTTATTCCGCATACATTGACGCTGTTGAACTTCGGTGATGTGCAGAAGCGGATCGATATTTTGCGATACATCATGAATTCTGTGATCTATGCAGGTGGAACTACAGCGCTGGCGGTGGTGGTAAACAGCATGGCAGGATATGCCTATGCATTTTACGATTTTAAAGGAAAAACAGGATTGTTCCTGATCACACTTGCCACGATGATGGTGCCGTTTCAGGTGATCATGGTGCCGTTGTTTTTGGTAGTGTTCAAATTAAAGATGTATAACAGCTATTGGGGATTGATTATTCCGAGGGTAGCGGTGGCGGGATCTATTTTTATGATGCGGGCAGCATTTACCGGAATTCCGAAGGAATTGGCAGAGGCTGCGAGGATCGATGGTCTGGGAGAACAGGGGATCTTCTGGAGAATCATGCTGCCACAGGTGAAGCCGGCGATTATCACATTGACGATTCTGAGTATCAATGGTTCGTGGAACGATCTGCTATGGCCGATGATCATCACGAGCAGTACGCAGATGCGTACTCTGGCAAATGGTCTGGCTCTTTTTATCGGGCAGAATACCATTCAGTATGGCGCGGCTTTTGCAGGTGCATTGATCTCGCTGATACCAATGTTTGTTTTATATATTTTCGGGCAAAAGTATTTTGTGGAAGGTATGGCAAGCTCGGGACTGAAAGGATAGAGTTTAGCAATGAAAAACAGAGTGATTTGCGATAAAAATTTTTTGCTGGGAGAGGTGGATCCCAGAGTGTTCGGTTCGTTTGCGGAGCATATGGGACGCGTCATCTATTCCGGAATTTATGAACCGGAGCATGTCACGGCGGATGAAGATGGATTCCGTCAGGATGTGATGAATGCGGTGAGAGATATGAAGATTTCGGCCGTGAGGTATCCGGGCGGCAATTTTGTATCTTCCTACCATTGGGAGGATGGAGTCGGACCGAAGGAAAAGCGCCCGCGAAAGCTGGAGCTTGCATGGAAAGCAGTGGAGACGAATGAGTTTGGCACCGGGGAGTTTATAAAATGGATTCGAAAAGCAGAGGCAGAGCCTATCTTTACGGTAAATCTCGGAACCCGCGGCGTGGAAGAGGCATTGCAATATCTTGAGTACTGTAATTTTCCCGGAGGTACATCTTACAGTGACCGGAGAATTGAGTACGGAGACACAGAGCCATATAAGGTGAACATGTGGTGTCTGGGAAACGAGATGGACGGCGAATGGCAGATGGGACATAAGACATCACGGGAATATGGCAGACTCGCGGCAGAGACCGGACGTGCAATGAAGCGTCTGGATCCCGAGATAGAGCTCATTGCCTGCGGAAGCTCATTATCATCTATGCAGACATTTCCGGAATGGGATCTGGAGGTGCTGGAGCAGACCTATGATGTGATCGATTATCTGGCGCTGCATCAGTATTATGGAGGACAGGAGCTCGGCACGGCGAATTTTCTGGCACAGACACTGGATATGGAAAATTATATCCAAACAGTGAAGGCAGCTGCGACAGTGGTAAAGGCAAAAAAACGTTCAGAGAAGACCATAAAATTCAGCATGGACGAGTGGGGAGTCTGGGCGAATCCGGCAGATACCGTAAATGACGAGGTGAGAGAACAGCCATGGAGACGCGCGCCGGCCATCAGTGAACAGATTTATACAATGGAAGATGCGCTTCTGTTTGCGGGAATGCAGATGGTCATTCTGAGGAATGCCGACGTGATCAGGATCGCATGTCAGGCATTGATTACAAATGTCAGTGCATGTATCATGACAGAAAAAAACGGAGAAATGTGGCTGCAGACCACGTATTACCCGTTTTGCTATTTTTCAAATTATGGACGCGGCACAGTGCTTGAGACAAAAGCAGAAGGCCCGTGTTATAACTGTGACCTCTTTTCAAATGTTCCGTATGTGGATCATGTGGCAGTATGGAATCAGGAAGAACATGAAATCGCTGTTTTTTTTGTAAACCGTCATGAGACGGAAGCCATGGAGGTGGACATAGAACTGACCGGTTTTGCATGTGGGCAGATAAAGGAATCCGTCACATTGTCGGCAAAAGACAAAAAGACGACCAATCAGAAGGATCATCGGGCAGTCATCCCGAAGGAAAATAAGAGGGTTGCAGTTGAGAAAGAAAGCATTCATGCAGAGCTTCCGGCATTTTCCTTTAACGTCATCAGAGTCGAGGTATTATAATAGAAGAAAGTGCTTATGTTTGCGAAAAAATATGGCATATGTTATACTCAAAACAGAAGTGATCAGTCAGGAACGTGGAGGGATGAGTGATGTCGATAACCGTGAATCAGATTGCAGAGCAGTGTGGTGTTTCCAGAACAACGGTATTGCGAGCTCTTAACAATCAGGGGAGCGTTGGACAGGCAACGAGAGACAGGATTCTGGCAGTGGCAAAGGCGAATAATTACCGCCCGAATCTTCTGGCGCGAAGTCTGCACCATGGACGCACGATGTCCCTTGGAGTTGTGACGATCAATGTGGAGAATCTTTATTTTGTCCAGTCGCTGAACATCATAAATAAAGAGGCGGATAAAAAAGGGTTTTTTACCAATATTGTGGTGTGCGACGAGAGTCTTGAATGGGAGAAAAAACTGATTCAGGGTCTGGCGGATCGACAGATGGAGGGAATTCTGATCAGCCCGATCAATAAAGGAAAGGAATTCGAAGAATTCTTATTGTCCCTTGGCATACCGATCGTGTGTATCGGAAACCGTGTGTCGGATATGATCACTACCGTACAGATCAATGAGATGAATGCGGCGATGGATGCAGTGGAGCTGATCGTTTCCAAAGGATATGAAAGAATCCTGTTTGTATGTCCGCCGTTGGCCACCGGGCAGGAACGTAATATTTATGTACACGAACAGCGTCTCAGAGGTGTGCGGGCGGCGGCAGCTCAGTATGAACAGCTATGTGTTGAGATTGTTGGAAATGATGATTATGTCTCGAAAATGCCGGCGAACTTAATGACTTCCGGAAAACGCACGGCAGTGCTGTGCTCCGGAGACATTTATGCGTTGAATATCATGCGCTGGGCGCAGAAACAGGCGCTATCTATTCCGGGAGATTTTGGACTGATGGGTTTTGATGATATCAACGTGCTGGATTATGTTTCGCCGAAATTGACTACGGTTTCTACGAATCTGGAAGGAGTTGCTGCAACGGCAGTAAACGAATTGCTGGAGGCTATAGAGACGGATGCGTATTCCCCCAAATCCATTTATTTGAATTATAAAATTTTAGATCGTGAGACGTTGTAAAATAGACGTTATAAAATAAGAAAAAACAGTTGACATACAGGTTTAACTATGATAATGTAATCAAGAACTGCCGAAGACAGCAGGTGCCGTAAGGCATAAGGAGTAAACGCCTGCCGAGGTTATAATGAATTTCTTTTGAAATGATTTATGGATCTCTCTGTCGTGGACAGAGAGATTTTTTTGGCGGTACACATACTATAAAGGAGGTGCACCATTTCATGGCGAAAGTAGAACTGAAAAAACCAGTAGTTGCAGAGATCGCTGAGAACATCAAAGACGCACAGTCTGTAGTTCTGGTAGCTTACAGTGGAATCAACGTAGAGCAGGATACTGCGCTTCGTAAGGAGCTCAGAGAAGCTGGCGTGGTTTACAAGGTTTACAAGAACACAATGATGAACTTTGCATTTCAGGGTACTGACTGCGAGCCGCTGTCCAAGCATCTGGAAGGACCGAACGCTATTGCAATCAGCAAGACTGACGCAACTGCTCCGATCAGAATCGTTGCAAAGTATGCGAAGACGGTTCCGTCTCTGGAACTGATCGCAGGTGTTGTAGAGGGTGGCTACTATGACGAGAATGGCATCAAGGCTCTGGCCGATGTTCCGTCAAGAGAGATCCTTCTTGGAAAGCTTCTTGGAAGCATCCAGTCTCCGATTGCAAACTTCGCACGCGTTATCAATCAGATCGCAGAGCAGAAGGAAGCATAAGAGTTTCTGGAATGGCATGTACGTATATGCTGCGTGATGCCGCATGAGAACCGGAGACGAGCTCCGGACAGAGAAAAGTATCAAAATTTAAAATCAGGAGGAAAATAAAATGGCAAAGTTAACAACCGCTGAGTTTATCGAAGCTATCAAAGAGTTATCCGTATTAGAGCTGAACGAGCTGGTAAAGGCTTGTGAGGAAGAGTTTGGCGTATCTGCAGCAGCAGGTGTTGTAGTAGCAGCAGCTGGCGGCGCAGCAGAGGCAGCTGAGGAGAAGGACGAGTTCGACGTAGAGCTGACTGAGGTTGGCCCGAACAAGGTTAAGGTTATCAAGGTTGTTCGTGAGGCAACTGGTCTTGGCCTGAAGGAAGCTAAGGAAGTAGTTGACGGCGCTCCGAAGGTAATCAAGGAGGCTGCATCTAAGGCTGAGGCTGAGGAGATGAAGTCTAAGCTCGAGGCTGAGGGAGCTAAGGTTACTCTTAAATAATCTAGCTTTAGGAAAACGCTGATTAAAGCGTTTCCCTCGCCGGATTTGCGTTGCGTAGCAACAATTTCCCTTGCAAATCCGTGCGATCTGCCGGAGACTCTAAGGAAACACTGAATTAATCAGCGTTTCCTTAGTATCGAGAATACAGATCATGAGAAAAGCCATCGGAAGTGATTCCGGTGGCTTTTTTTAAATTTGTATCAAATTGTCTATCGTTATCGGATAGCGGCTCTTACTGCCGTGACAAAGGCATCTACTTTTGCAAAATCCTTGCCGGGACGATCATCGTATTCTACGCCGGAAGAGATATCCACGCCATCCGGATGTACGGCGGCGATTGCCTGAGCGACATTGCCCGGATGCAATCCGCCTGCAAGAAGGAGAAGCTTATTGCTTTTGGGCAGCTCCGGAACCAGCCGCCAGTCAAAGGTCTTGCCGCTACCGGGTTCTAAAGCATCGAAGACATACCCCGCGATCTGCGGATAGTCGAGATAGCGAGTGTATTCTGACAGGTCGGAGACATTAAATGCCTTGAGAACGGGAAGATGAATCTGCACCAGCAGCTTCTCATCCAGTGTTCCGTGGATTTGTATATAATCAAAACCGAGCTCTTCAATTTGACAGATCTCTTCGTGACCGGGGGATACCACCACGGCCACTTTTTTTATGTCTTTATCAAGAGCACAAATGATATTTTGGGCTTGTTCCGGGGAAATATTGCGCTTGCTCTTTGGAAAAAAGAGTACCATACCGGCAAAATCCACGTGATAAGGATTTAACATAATTGCTTCTTTCGGGCTGGTCAGACCGCAGATTTTTATTTTCATAGCAGTACACCTCGGCAGTTTTTTCTGAAATATAAGATGTGTATGATAAGGAATCAATACAGGATAGCATTTCAAAGGTACTATTCTATTTTCCGTTTCACTATTTTAAACGATAAGTTCGATTTTTATTGTTTCCGTGTGCAACCACTTCATCCATAACACCCATAATAGCTCGAACACGTGCTACACTTAAGCCAATTTCAGCTGCAATATCAACAGATTTGGATTCACCGTTCTTTAATAGATAGGCTTTTATTCTCTCTTGATGAGCCTTTGTTTT
>JAUNCG010000085.1 GCA_030526715.1 Eubacteriales bacterium | reverse complement strand
AATTATTGCTTCAAGAACTGAGGTATTTCTGTCTCATCTTTGAGAAAATAGGATTTAAACTTTTCATGCACTTCCTTTTCGTTCAGCATCCACCTTCCCAAATGTCCTATAATCACTTTTTCCGCACCATCCTTGTCATTTTTCGCGATCGCATCCACAAGGTCTCGATGATCCTGAATGGTTCTGTCATATCCGGAAATCGTTGTTTCCAGATTTCTCGCCCGATCATAGTGGATCATACTTTCAGAAATTTGATTATAGATCATCTCGCATCGACAGATTTCATAGATCCGTCTGTGCATGCGGTTATCGTACTCCAGAACCTTACGGAAATTCTTTTCCCGAAAATACAACGCCTGCAGATTAATATTTTCACGCAACTCGGAAATATCCTCACTTTTGACAAGATCACAGGCATTTCGAACCATTTCTCTCTCCAACGTGATCCGCAGGAAACGACACTCATAAACCTTCTTCAGATCAATATATGCTACACGCATTCCTCTCTGTGGAAATATTTCAATTATTCCGGAACCGTTGCTATGCTGAATGATAGCTTCCCTGACCGGCGTTCTGCTGATACCAAGCTGCGCCGCGATCTCCATATCATTAATCATTTCTCCCGGCTTCAGATTCAAGCTGACGATATTATCCTTGAGTACACGATATGCATATTTTTTTGCCGTCTCATTACTTTGTTTTGCCTTTTCTATTATGATCATCTGCAGCATCACCGCCTATCCCATTTTTATGATTTGGTCTTTGCTGATTTTGTGGCTACCGCAAGAAGAAGAACGATAAAAATACCCTGAATCAAACGCTGCCAGCTTGCCGGAATCTTTGCCGCATTCAGGAAGGTAGACATCAACGTCATCATAAATGCGCCGACGCATACCGCTATAATATTGGACTTTCCGCCCGCTGCATTCGTTCCGCCCACAAAGCAGGCCGCAATGGAAGGAATAAAATAGGTCGTACCCAGATCCTGATTCGCGCCTCCGCAGTATGCTGCGTTCATGGCTCCGGCCAGTCCGCAAAGCGCACCGTTGATCAAAAATGCAATGATCACCGTCTTCTTCACATTAATACCCGCCAGTCTCGCCGCTTCTCTTTTCTGACCTACCGCATGCAGATTCAGTCCGTATTTGCTCTTATACAGAACAAAATACAGAATCACAGCGATCACAATTACCGTGAGCGTCATGGCGTTAATCCCCAAAAAGCTGGAGTTCGTCCATTTTACAAACGCGCTGTTTGGTGAATTGGAAAACTTATTTGAAACCAGCAGAATGATCGTGTAATACATGTAACCGGTTGCCATCGTCGTGATCATGGCGTGAATATTCAAAAATACATTTACGCATGCATTGATCAGACCGCAAAGAACGCCTACCAAAACCGCCGCCAGAATTCCCGCAAAAATATTGGTCTGCATTACTTCACAGGAAACATATGCCGCAAGCGTCAATATGTATTTCTGGGAAATATCAATTGCTCCGTTACCGCTTGTTACAACAATCATCTGCGCCATACCCAAAAGCATGGCAAATACACACAGCTTTAAGCCCGCGGTCAAAATCCTTGCATTAAAAGATCCCGACACCGCATAAGTGAGAACCATAAGGATGATACATCCAACCACCGGCCATACGACAGGGCTTCCAAGAATACTTTTTATTTTTTTATTCGTGGCCATTCTTATTCCCCTTTCTAATCAGGAACTTGAGTGCAAGAACCCCGATCAAGATTAATCCGATAATTGCGGTCTGGAAGTTTGAGTTAACTTTCATCGCCGTAAGCAATGTATTTATCAAATTCATTGCCAGCGCAGCCATAACCACTCCGCCCGGAATGGGTACGCCGCCAGTCATACTACACCCGCCCAGAATGACGGTTGCAATCGACATCATGTTATAGTTTACGGAACTGTTGGCGTCCGCGCCATTACTGGTTGCGGTAAATGCCAGACCTGCCAGAACGGCAAATACACCCGCTACTCCATACGCAACCACCTTTGTCAACAGATTGCTCCACCCGGATCTCTCCAGTGTCTGTGCATTATTTCCGCTTCCGCGAAGAACCATACCATATCTGCAGCGGAACAGGAAGTACCATGTGACCGCTCCGATAATCACTGACAATACGATCGGGAAGGGAATCAACGGTGACTGAAAACGGAAAAACGCAGAAAGCGCTTCCGGACAGGAGCCGCCCGGAGTCGGACTGATGATCAACGCAATTCCATACCAGATAAACTGCGCGCCCATAGTCACCACGATAGCAGGAATCCGGCGCAGCTTGATCAGAACCGACATTGCCATATAAGCACAAACAAAAATCACCAAGCCAAGCAAGCCAATCCATACATTTCCTGTCAGCAGCACACCGACAATGACGTTTACAAGTCCGATAGAGTAGCCATTACCCATGTCCACATCACCGACCATAACGATAAACATCTGTCCCAGAGCTGCAAATACCAGCGGCAGGGAGGAACGCATTTTCATCTGAAGCCCCACATAGCTCATCAGATTCGGATTGATCGCTATATTTGCAATAAACACCAGAAGAAGCGTCAGCAACGGCAGCATCCATGGCTTTGAAAAAGCGGCCGCTACCGGATTTTCCTTCTTTTCCACAATCTGTTTCTTTTCTGTCTCTATAAAGGATGCCGTAACGATATTCGGAACCGTGATATCTGCCCCCTTCAGTTCCTTCACCACATGTCCGTCATGCATAACATAAACTCTGTCGCAGATTTCCATTTCGGAATCCTCGGTGGAGTACAGGATCACAGATTTTCCCATATCACGTACTTCCTCCAGCAACTTATAGATATCCTGCTTGGTTCCGATATCTACGCCTGCCGTCGGATCATTCAGAATAATAATTTCCGCTTCAGATGCAACGCCACGTGCAATCAACGCTTTCTGCTGATTACCTCCGGAAAGAGACATGATATTGCTGTCAATTCCTTCTGCCCGGAACTTCAGCTTGTCATACCATTCCTGCGCAGATTCCTTTGCTTTTTTGTTGCTGATCAAAAGCTTACCGCTGACACGGTCAAAGTTTGCCACCAGAATATTGTTTTTGATATTCCAGAACTGGAAGACTCCCTCCGTTGCTCGGTCACCGGAAACATATGCGATGTTTCCTTTCGTTTCTATTCCATCTACCTTCTTCTTTGCAGATCTAAAAATCATCTGGAGAAGCTCCTGCTGTCCGGAGCCTGCCAGTCCGGATATGCCGACGATCTCACCGCGTTTCAATTCCATATTGATATCCGTGAGATCCCCTTTTGTCAAATGTGATATATCCAGCATTTTTTCATTTGCAGAAAGATCTCTGATCACCTTATCTTTTTGCTCTGCCACGCCGCCCATGGTCGCAACCAGCTCTTCCTGTGTAATATCCGCGGAATACAGCTCTCCCTTGTTCTGTCCATTCAGAAGAACTACGATTCGATCCGTGACCTCCTTGATCTCCGCAAGCTTATGAGATATGTAAATAACCGCAACCCCCTGCGCGCTGAGCTCCTTCACAATTCTGTGCAGTTGTTTCGCCTTATCTGAGGAAAGCGCACTGGTCGGCTCATCCAGAATAAGAATCTTCAGATTCTCAGCCAGCAGCGTCTTACAGATCTCGACAACCTGACGATCCGTGAGGCTCAGCGCCTCCACTGGCTTGCTGATATCAATCCCATTTCCCGGGAAATACTGTTCCAGAAAATCCTTGGCCTCTTTCTGTGTTCTTCTTCTCCAATTCATATCTGGAGCAGCTCCATGTCCCACATTCAAAAGCGCAAAGTTCTCCGCCGTACTCAAATTGGTGCAAAGAGAAAGATCCTGATACGCACAGGCAATTCCAATCTGTGACGCTGTTTTTGTAGTATAGTTTTCACAGGCTTCTCCCGCATACCAGATCTCTCCATTCGTTCTGGGAAGAACTCCTGTCAGGATCTTCATCAGCGTAGATTTACCGGCGCCGTTCGGTCCGATCAGACCGATCACCTCTCCTGCATAGATATCCAGATCGACATCCTGCAACGCTTTGGTTATACCAAAGAATCTGTCAATTCCTTTCAGACTCAGGAGCGGCTTTTGTTCCGCTGTATGTTTCAAATCTATCACATCCCTTCCATTATTCACTGTCAACCAATGCGAGAAGTCTCATGGTAGATCCGGAACCGTCTTTAATCTTACACGGAAGACCAATCACTCCAAAAAACTTCGGAAGCACTTCCAGCTGATTCACATTTTCAATAATATATATTTTTTTATTTAAAAGAACATAATGAGAAGGATTTCCGGCATCAAGCACGTCCAATGCAGACGCATCGGTTCCTACCGCACTCACTTCCTTGGACGCCAGATACTCTGATGCTTCTTTAGAGACTCCGGGCCAATTCTCCATAAACGGTCTGCCCTCTTCTCCAAGCTTCCACTTCTTATCCCATCCAAATCTGAAAAATACCAGATCTCCCTTTTGAAGTTCTCCGTTTTCCTTTTCAAATCTCTGAATATCTGAGACGCTCACCGTCTCACCTCCGGCAATATGCGTCGCATCAATATTGACGCCCCGTCCCATCAGTCTCTCAAGCGGAAGCTGTGCAACGCTCTCTCCGCCCTCCACAAAATGTGACTGCGCATCAATGTGAGTTCCGGAGTGTTCACACATTTTGATCTCCCTCCAGTAAGATCCATCATCCACATATTTTGTTCCGATTTCCGTCGTCACGCCCGGCTGTGTAAACCAGTGCGGAATCCCCTCTTCTAACGGATGCGTCATATCAATAATTTTCGCCGTTCTCAGCAAATCCTGTAATTTTTCCAACGTATTCATCTTTCAGTCACACTCCATTCTGTTGCTTTTTCTCACTTCCAGTAAAAGGCTGTTGCAAAATGGACTTCGTTCATTTTGCAACAGCCCCATTCCTATCGGATATCAGCTATCCTTCTCAGCTAACTACTGCTGTTCAATTTCCGTTCTGATGTCGTCCCACTCATATGCGGTAAATGCCACTTCGTCATCGCCAAGTCCGGTATAATCTGCCAAAGTCTCAGCTGTCACATTACCAAACGGAACAACCATATCATTCACAACTTCCTTGCCATCCAGCAGGTCAACTGCTACGTAGAGGCTCATTGCGCCGATCCACGGATTACTTGCTGCTGAAAGGGTCTTGTAGCCCTCCGGAGCTTCGTTAGCCCACCAGTTCAGGAAGCTTCCTCTGTTGTCGCCCGCGATAACCGGAACAGTATCATATCCAGCGGACAGGAATGCCTGCACTGCTGCATAGGCATCTCCACCCTGTGTAACCAGTCCATCTACTGTATCCAAAGTCGGCAGAACGCTGTTCAGCTCGGTCTGTGCCTTGGACGCTGTCCAGTCAGTATAAATCTCTGAAACAATCGTTACATCCGGATACTGCTCAAGCGCATCAAGTACTCCCTGATGGAACTGATCGTCAGTCGTCGTTCCGGCAGTTCCGCGAAGCTCGATCAGATTGCCCTTGCCGCCCATCTGCTCACATACATACTCTGTCAGAGCCTTCGTCATTGCTACATTATCAAAAAACATCTGGTACAGATTGTCATCGGACATGTCAACCGGACCATCATTTACCGTAATGACCGGAATACCTGCATCGCATGCCTCCTGAATCGCATTGTTCAGAGTACTGGAAGAAGCCGGATCCACGATAATCAGATCATATCCCTGTGTAATAAAGTCCTCGATCTGAGAGATCTGGGTTGCAGCGTCCTGATTTGCTTCTACCACTGTGTACTCGCTGATGAAGCCGCCATCCTGCAGCTCCTTTGCAGCGATCTCCATCTGTGCCTCTTCCGTCTGTCTGTAGCTGTTGCCGTTATAGCTGTTCGTAAATCCAATCTTGTAGCCGCCCTCAGCGCTCGCTGACGCTGCCAAAGCTGTCACTACCATTGCAGCACAAACAGATGTCGTTAATACCTTTTTCATTTTGTTTCCTCCTTTTTCGCACGCCTAATATAAGTAATATATTAGTATATTTGGTAATTACTATTTTGACACAAATTTCTACCGCGGTCAATATGCATAAGCTTATAATTGTTTCACCCCTTTTTTGTGCATTTTCACCAATTTCCAACATTTCATCAGTTAAAAAGAAAGACTGATACACCGGGGATCCTATGAACTATCCCAAGTCTATCAGTCTATTGTCAATTATATATCCAGCTTCATATCGCCCTTACGGATCCAGCCGCGCTTACGCATATATTCCGAAATAGCCAGCGTTACGA
>JAUNCG010000084.1 GCA_030526715.1 Eubacteriales bacterium | reverse complement strand
CAGCAATTTATTGACAAAAATAGGGATAATTGATAGAATAAAAGGAAGTTTACGCGTAAGGGAGGTAAAGATTTTGAAACGCAGAGTATTATCAATGCTGGTAGACAATACCTCCGGTGTGCTTAGCCGAGTTGCAGGGTTGTTTAGCCGCAGAGGCTATAATATTGACAGCCTTACGGTTGGTGAGACCGCCGACCCGAGATATTCCCGTATGACCGTTGTGGTGAAGGGAGATGAGCAGATTCTCGATCAGATCGAGAAGCAGGTCGCGAAGCTGGTAGATGTTGTGGACGTGAAGTCTCTCAAGGACGGCGAGAGCGTGAACCGCGAGCTGATTATGGTGAAGGTTCGTGCGGAGGCTGCGGATCGTCAGGGGATCAACGCAATTTGTGATATTTTCAGAGCTAAGGTTGTGGATGTGGCGAAGGACTCCCTTATCATGGAGTTGACCGGAGACCAGCCGAAGCTGGATGCTTTTTTAAATCTGGTATCTGATTATGAGATTCTGGAGCTGGCGAGAACGGGTATTACCGGATTGTCCAGAGGCTCCGATGATGTAAGATATCTGTAAGAATGTGCGCTAGAGGGTAATCACCTTTAACCAAATATAACATGGAGGAGAACACATTATGGAAGAAGCTAAGATTTATTATCAGGAAGACTGTAACCTGTCCATGCTCGAAGGCAAGACCATCGCAGTTATCGGATATGGCAGCCAAGGACATGCACACGCACTGAATGCGAAAGAGTCCGGATGTCATGTGATCATTGGTCTTTATGAGGGCAGCAAGTCATGGAAAAAGGCTGAAGAGCAGGGCTTTGAGGTTTACACAGCAGCAGAAGCAGCTAAGAAGGCAGACATCATCATGATCCTGATCAACGATGAGAAGCAGGCAGCGCTCTATAAGAAGGATATCGAACCGAATCTGGAAGAGGGTAATATGCTGATGTTCGCTCATGGCTTCAACATTCATTTCGGATGTATCGTTCCGCCGGCTAACGTTGACGTAACCATGATTGCTCCGAAGGGACCCGGCCATACCGTAAGAAGTGAGTATCAGGCAGGCAAGGGCGTTCCGTGTCTGGTTGCGGTACATCAGGATGCAACGGGCAAGGCTCTGGAGAAGGCTCTGGCTTATGCACTGGCTATCGGCGGCGCAAGAGCAGGCGTTCTGGAGACAACCTTCCGTACCGAGACAGAGACAGATCTGTTCGGTGAGCAGGCAGTGCTTTGCGGTGGTGTTTGTGCGCTGATGCAGGCTGGTTTTGAGACTCTGGTTGAGGCTGGCTATGATCCGAGAAATGCATACTTTGAGTGTATCCATGAGATGAAGCTGATCGTTGACCTGATCTACCAGTCTGGTTTCGCAGGCATGAGATATTCTATCTCCAATACAGCTGAGTATGGTGATTACATCACAGGACCGAAGATCATCACTGAGGATACCAAGAAGGCTATGAAGAAGATCCTTTCCGATATTCAGGACGGTACTTTTGCAAAGGATTTCCTTCTGGATATGTCTTCCGCAGGAAGTCAGGTTCACTTCAAGGCTATGCGCAAGCTGGCTGCTGAGCATCCGTCAGAGGTTGTCGGTGAAGAGATCCGTAAGCTGTACAGCTGGAACGGTGAGGACAAGCTGATCAATAACTAATTTAAAAGCTGTCGCATGAACGATGAGATCATCGTGATGCGACAGCTTTTTTGCGCTCAGTAGAGAAATATTAATTAAAAAAATGATATACCATGGAGGAGATACTGCGTACTCTGGGAGCCGCGCTCCATGCGTCACCGGGAATACGACCCATCACCACAAGGATATAGGTGGCGTCCTTGGAATAGACGATCGCGGCGTCATGACAGTAATCGTCGGTCTCGCCGGTCTTGTTGGCAACAGGGACACCGGATGGGATTCCGGCCGGAATCTTGGAGCGTCTGGTCTGCTGCTTTAGCAGGTTCAGTATCTTGGCAGAGGCCACCGGAGAGACGCAGGTACCATGATAGAGACTCTCAAGAAAACGTCCGCAGTCCACAACAGAGGTCATATTTGCTCCGGTACCGTTTAAAAGCGCCGGAAAAACTTCTGTACGTGGCAGACCATGCCCCTGATTGGTATGAAAATAACCATTTGCTTTACACCAAGAGTTGACAGCTGATTTACCGATACGAGTTACAAAACTGTTGAAGCTGTAATTATCGCTTACGGTAATCATGGCAGACAGTGCATTTTGCACCGAAGCTTCAGAAAGCTGCCGCTGGGATATTTTGCTGTATGCAGCAGCTGCTGCATACAGCTTTATAAGGCTGGCGGCATACATGGAATGATTGTTGATGCTGAAGGATTCTCCGGTATCAAGATTTTTCACATACACAC
Organism: Eubacteriales bacterium; assembly: GCA_030526715.1. Lineage (GTDB taxonomy): Bacteria > Bacillota > Clostridia > Lachnospirales > Lachnospiraceae > Marvinbryantia. The sequence goes on along the minus strand of JAUNCG010000084.1, from coordinate 3,939 downwards.
TCCAGCTGCCGCGATATTTTCGGATAGAACGGGTCAGCTGTTTTTTTAAAGGCTTCAGACTGTTTTTTTGTAAAATGCCGGTTTGAGAAAAGTAATAATACTTCGATCCGATCTTCGTCAGACCGGTAGCAGCGGCGCCATTTTTTTTGAAATAATATCGTTGCCCCCGGATGGTCTTCCATTTATTTTTCAAAAGCTTCCCCTTGGAATTATAATAACGAAGCTTCCCGTGTTCTGCCCGCAGCTCATTGCGATATGCTGTGGATGCGGCAGATGCGGCGGGAGAGAATATCGTAGAGAAAATCAAGAAAAAGAAAATCAGACATAACCATAATTTTCTCAGTGAGATGAATTTCATGCGCATGATAAAAGCCTTCCTACATTGGATCATATAAAAATAGTGTTATATAAAAGCAAGTTGAGTTTGAAAACAGTATACAGGAAATGTAGAAAAAATCAATATTCTTAGTGAAAAAGAAAATAAACTATGCTATAGTATGAAGAATACAGTTAAAATCAGCAGGAGGAAAAAAATATGGGAATGACGATGACACAAAAAATTCTGGCTGTAGCAGCAGGTCTTCCGAAGGTGGAGGCAGGCCAGCTGATCGAAGCAGAGTTGGATCTGGTACTTGGAAATGATATTACCTCTCCGGTAGCAATTCATGAGATGGATAAGTTCTCCAAAGAGGGCGTATTTGATAAAGATAAGATCGCTCTTGTCATGGATCATTTTATTCCGAATAAAGATATTAAATCTGCGGAGCATTGTAAATGTGTACGTGAATTTGCCGCAAAGCATGATATTACCAATTACTTTGACGTAGGACAGATGGGTATTGAGCATGCACTCCTTCCGGAAAGCGGACTGACAGTGGCAGGAGATGTGATCATCGGCGCAGATTCCCATACATGTACCTATGGCGCACTTGGCGCATTTTCCACCGGTGTGGGCAGTACAGACATGGCTGCCGGTATGGCTACCGGAAAAGCATGGTTCAAGGTACCGTCTGCGATCAAATTCAATCTGGTGGGTAAGCCGTCCAAATGGGTGAGCGGTAAGGATGTGATCCTGCACATTATCGGTATGATCGGCGTAGACGGAGCGCTGTATCGTTCTATGGAATTTACCGGAGAGGGCGTGGCGAATCTCTCTATGGATGATCGCTTTACGATTGCAAATATGGCGATCGAGGCCGGCGGAAAGAATGGTATTTTCCCGGTGGATGAGGTTGCTATGGCATATATGAAGGAGCACTCTAAGCGTACTCCGGAAGTGTTTGAGGCAGATGAGGATGCGGTATATGATGAGGAATATACGATCGATCTTAGCACACTGCAGCCGACCATTGCGTTCCCGCATCTTCCGGAAAATACGAAGACGATGAGCGAGATTACAGAGGATGTAGTAATCGATCAGTCTGTGATTGGTTCCTGCACCAACGGTCGTATGGATGATCTGCGTTGTGCCGCGAAGATTCTGGAAGGACGCAAGGTGAAGAAGGGCGTTCGTTGCATTATTATTCCGGCAACTCAGAAGATCTATCTGCAGGCTATGGAAGAGGGACTTTTGAAGATCTTTATTGAGGCTGGCGCGGTAGTCAGCACACCAACCTGTGGACCGTGTCTCGGAGGTTATATGGGAATTCTTGCAGAGGGAGAGAGATGTATCTCTACTACGAACCGTAACTTTGTGGGACGTATGGGACATGTGAAGTCAGAGGTATATCTTGCAAGCCCGGCTGTAGCGGCTGCCAGTGCCGTGACAGGTAAGATTTCCACACCGGACGAGCTGGGCATGTAACTTCACAGGAGACTTGTAAAACTATGGTCAGAGGCAGATCATAGAGCAGAGTATAATCATTGCAGAGATTGGAGAAAATTATGAAAGCATCAGGACGAGTTTTTAAATTTGGCGACAATGTGGATACTGACGTCATCATCCCGGCGAGATATCTGAATTCCTCAGATCCGGCGGAGCTGGCTACACACTGTATGGAGGATATCGATAAGGAGTTTGTCAATAAGGTGTCCAAGGGCGATATCATCGTGGCAGACAAGAATTTTGGCTGCGGCTCTTCCAGAGAACATGCGCCGATCGCTATCAAGGCGGCAGGGGTAAGCTGTGTGATCGCAGAGACCTTCGCACGTATCTTTTATCGAAATGCGATCAACATCGGTCTTCCGATCATTGAATGTCCGGAAGCATCCAGAGGCATCGAAGATGGTGATCAGGTTGAGGTGGACTTTGACAGCGGTATCATCTACAATCGTACCAAGGGAACTCAGTTTCAGGGGCAGGCATTCCCGGAGTTCATGCAGAAGATCATTCAGGCAGAGGGACTGATCAATTATATCAATCGTCAGTAAATCATAAATACGATATATTTCAAAAACGGAGCACGCATATTTCTGCATGCTCCGTTTTTATATAAGCTATATGTTATCTGCTTTTATCGGTCTCTTCTTCTGAATTTAAAGATGAGAGCGATGACAAGCATAAGGATGGCTGCCGCAAGCGCAATGACGATCGGCAGGATCACGGTGTTGTCGCCGGTTTTCGGATTGATGCGCACGGCGTCGGCGGAACCGTCTGTCGGTACGCCCTGTATCACGGTTCCCACTGTGAAGCTCAGAGACTTACTGTCTGCAATGCTGGTATTTTTCCATGAGCCTTCATAAATCTGCTTTTGGAAAGCGACCGTCAAGGTGTAGGTACCGGCCTTGGTGATGGAGAACGCTCCGGTAAAGTTATCCATGAAGGTTCCCGGTGTGCCCTGAATAGTCCATGAAGAGGGAACATAGCGTTCATCACCATTGATGGGCTTGGTGTTGGCCATACCTGCGCCAACGGCGGAGAAGGTCAGGCGGGTATTCAGATCATACTGACCGCCATCTGCAAGATTGGCAATGGAATTATGCTCCGGAAGACCGATGATGTTCAGGTCACGGAATTCTACATAATCACAGTTTTCTCTGTGGCAGGAGCGTTCCTCCTCACCGTGCTCCGTAGAAGTGGAAGGAGTGGAGACGGTCCAGTCCTCCTTCAGCTTATGACCGAGAGCGGCGCCCTCCGTAGCATTACACCGACTGCAGGTCTTTGGAGTAGTGCAGGTGGCTTCCGTCCATGCGTGACCGAGAGCTGCCTGAATCACTGCGCCACATACCGTGCAGTTCTGAGGCGTCGTGCAGGTGGCTGCTGGACCGGGAGTATGGACGCCCGTAGCTGCAGCAATGACATTTCTGCAAACGGTACAGATCTGAGGCGTTACACAGGTCGGAGCCGGAATGTCCGGTACATGCGCTGTGGTAGCCGCAACGGTCTGTCCACAGCGGGTGCAGACCTGATCGATACAGGTAGCTGCGGTAGGAAGGGTGTGCCCGAGAGCGTTTCCTTCGGTAGCGTTGCATACACTGCAGGTTTTAGGAGTAGTGCAGGTAGCTTCTAACCATGAGTGATCGACAGCAGGCTGAAGTACCGTGCCGCAAATGGTACAGGTCTGCGGTGTCGTACAGGTCGGAGCGGAAATATTCGGCGTGTGCGCATTCTTTGCAAGTGTAAGCGCCAGCTTATAATGATCGGTGCTGCCCTCGACCGGAGCAAATGAAATAATCTTTACGTTTGGGTCAGCCGCGTCAGCTTCAACAGAAGCTGTGTAATAGGAAGAAGTCTCTCCGTTTGCGGTAAAAGTAAAGCTTAGATTATTCAGATCAGCGCCGCAGGGTAATGAATTTGCCTCAAGCCTTGTCGGCTCGACAGTGGCATCAGAAGCAAGCTTGATCACAATATCGTCGGACATATAGATGTCAGCGCCGGCGGGATTATCGGTACTGGTCTGTCGGATCGTCAGCTTACCGGTAACCTCCGCAGCATCAAATACCGGATCTACAGGAGCCGGCTCGGGAGCGGGTTCAGCCGCCGGCTCGGGAGCGGGTTCA
>JAUNCG010000026.1 GCA_030526715.1 Eubacteriales bacterium | reverse complement strand
AAGGATGAGTGATATATGGATAGAAAACTGAAATTACAGGTGAAAAGCTTATCAAGAGTATTTACCGGAGCCAGCGGACAGGAGGTTGTCGCATTGCAGGATGTGAATCTTGAGGTTCGGGAATCGGAGTTCGTCATGATCGTCGGACCCTCCGGCTGTGGAAAGACTTCTTTGATCAATATTATCGGCGGACTTGATGATGCGACTTCCGGAGAGGTATTGCTGGACGGAAAGGCAGTGAGCGGACCGGGAGCGGATCGCGGCATGGTTTTTCAGGGATACAGCCTGTTCCCGTGGCTGACGGTTCAGAAAAATATTGAATTTGGATTAAAGATGAAAAAAGTGTCTTCAGCGGAACGTGCAAAGCAGGCGCAGCGCTATATCGAACTGGTTGGATTGAAGGGATTTGAGAATGCACTTCCCAGACAGCTTTCCGGCGGAATGAAACAGCGGGTTGCGATTGCGAGAACCCTTGCAAATGAGCCTGAGGTATTGCTGATGGACGAACCATTCGGTGCGTTGGACGCGCAGACGCGAGTGGTCATGCAGGAGCTTTTGGGGGAGATCAGTGAGAAGACAGGAACGACCATTCTGTTTATCACGCATGATATTGATGAAGCAGTGCTTTTGGGAGATCGAATCTACGTCATGAGCCGTCGTCCGGGAACGGTGCGTGATGTCCTGACTGTGAATATTCCGGGAGAGCGTACACATAATTCATTGGTTTTGCCGGAGTTTGTATCTGTAAAAAAACAGATTATGGATATGCTTTGGCAGGAGAGCAATGATGCCGCTATGGGCCGGTAGATGAAATCACAGATGCCCATATAGAACATTCACAACCATATAGAACATACATAAGGAGGAGAAAGAAGATGAAAAAAGCAGCATTATTTTTGACACTGGCATTGGCAGGCAGCACATGTATTACGGCGGCAGCAGAAGAGGAGATGACCGATATCACCATGGCATTTTGCACATGGACGGGATATGCGCCCATGTTCATTGCACAGGAAAACGGATTTTTTGAAGAGCAGGGTCTGAACGTTGATATTCAGGTAATCGAGGATGAGTCTACCTACGCAACCCTGATCACGCAGGGAAGTGTACAGTTTTTGGCAACCGCGCAGGATCCGAATATCAAGATGTTTGCAAACGGTGCCACTAGTCGTTACGTCCTGTCCATGGATGCTTCTAACGGTGCGGATGGTCTGGTCGTGACGGATGAGATCCAGACAATGGATGATCTGGCAGGCAAAACGCTGGCGCTGGATAAATCTGCGTCTTCCTATTATTTCTTCCTGACAGCGCTGGAGAATGGAAGCAGTCTGACGGAAGATGACATTAAGGTGATGGATATGGGAGATACGACTCAGGCAGGTCTTGCCTTCATGAGCGGTTCTGTGGATGCGGCGATTATGTGGGAGCCGGAGCTTTCTGAAGCGTTGGAGAGTGTGGAAGGAGCACATACGCTTGTGACGAGCGCGGATTATCCGGATACGATTTTAGACTCACTGGTTGTGAATGCTAAATATGCGGAGGAACATCCTGAGGTAGTGGAAGGCGTGCGCAAAGCATGGTATGCTTCCATTGAATTCATGAAAGAAAATCCGGAAGAAGCTTATAAGATGATGGCGAGCGGATTTGAGGATGTTACAGCGGAGGATGTAGCCAGTGACGTGTTGGGACTGGAATTCTTTGGTGAGGCAGAAAATGAGGAGCTGAATGATGCGTCTGCAGAGGAGTCTATCTTTACCATCAGTCAGAAAATGGCCGATTTCTGGATGGAAAAGGGTGAGTGCCAGACAGATGTGCTGGACGATTTCTTTAGTCTGATAAAATAACAGAGGAATACTTAGAAAAGAAAAAGGGAGTGGCATCGCCACTCCCTGAACTATTATGCTTCCTCAGAAAACTGATCCTTGCCTACTCCGCAAAGAGGGCACTCGTAATCATCCGGAAGATCTGCAAATGCTACGCCGTCATTCTCTGCCGGATCGTAGATATAGCCACATACATCACATACAAATTTCATGGTTATTCTCCTTTGAATGAATAAGTTTATCTATGCATGATTCTATCAGGTAAAAATCAGGTAAAAGCTACGCCATGCGCCATTCATAGACCTTCGGTCTATTTCATGGACGGCTGGCGCCGTATACGTCTAAAACAGAAGCTGATCAGAAGAGTGAGCAAGCTCCCGCTCTGATCAGCTCTGTTTTATCCTTGCATGGCTTGTAGTTTAGCCAAAGTATCTCTTCAGCAGTCCTGCGAATGCCTTGCCATGTCTTGCCTCATCACGAGCCATTTCATGCACGGTGTCGTGGATTGCATCAAGATTTGCAGCCTTTGCACGCTTTGCAAGATCGAACTTACCAGCGGTTGCGCCGTTCTCTGCTTCCACTCTCATCTCAAGATTCTTCTTGGTGCTGTCGGTGATAACCTCACCCAGAAGCTCTGCAAACTTTGCAGCATGCTCAGCCTCTTCCCAAGCTGCCTTCTCCCAGTACAGACCGATCTCCGGATAACCCTCTCTGTGAGCAACTCTAGCCATAGCCAGATACATACCAACCTCAGAGCACTCGCCTGCGAAATTTGCTCTCAGATCTTCCATGATATCCTCGGAAGAACCCTGTGCAACACCTACTACATGCTCAGCAGCCCAGCTCATCTCGCCTTCCTGCTTTGTGAACTTGGAAGCCGGAGCCTTACATACCGGACATGCCTCCGGAGCAGCGTCACCTTCGTAAACATAACCACATACATTACATACAAATTTTGCCATTTTCTTTTTCTCCTTTTTTTAATTATTGTTTAAAACAGTAATTATTACTGATTTTAAATTAGCATATTTTACTTTTTCTGTCAAGAACTTATTTCTGATTTTAGCGATTCTTTTTCTAAGCATTCATCGCAGATTCCGTAGAAGTTTGCACTGTAGCGCTCGATGAGTCCATGGAAGGACTGCTGCGCGGCATCCTTAATATAATCGATATTCTCCATTGCCAGATCCTTTACACAATGACACTCTCTGCAGATGAAATGATGATGCTGGGATGTGTCATAGTCGTAGCGGTCTACGCCGTCGCCGGCAGTGATCTTGATGATTTCTCCGATGTCAGTAAGCAACGCCAGATTGCGATAAACCGTTCCGAGACTGATGTGTGGATATTCCCGGCGGATGTTTACATAAATGGTATCAGCGGTAGGGTGATCCTTTCTGGAAGCAAGAAACTGCTTGATGGATTCACGCTGACGGCTGTATTTTAAATTCGCCATATCAATCTCCTCTAATAATGATAATTGTTACTGTTATAAGATACAATATATTTTTTGATTTGTCAATATAAAAATAAGAATTATTATCATTATTTTTTGGGGTATTGGAAATATATTTTGGATTAGACAGAAAGAAACTTACATATTTTTGAAGCTACGGCAGATACTGTTGATATCAGCGTGTCAGAGAGCGGCGTCGGCGCGATGCAGGCTATGAGATGTATGGTAAATCAAAAGAGTTATGAGGAGACATGGGTATGAAAAAATGTATTTTGACGGGTGTTATGCTGTTGTTCGCATGGCTGCTTCCGCAGTCGTTGTTTCAGGAGTGTGTGCATGTAGTGTATCCGGTGGAGAAGATTTTGGATGAGGGAGAACCATCAGAGGGGTGTGCTGTAGAGCCCTCAGAGATCGCGGAGGTAGTTTATCAAAGAGGCTTTGATATGACACAGGATGAATATCGGATTGGGTGGAAGTGGCTGAAGCTTCCATAGCTGTTGTCTGTGCTGATGTGAGGCTGCATATAAAAAAGCAGAGGTCAGAGTGATCCTGACTTCTGCTTTTTCGTCATATTATGCATTCTTTTTATTAAAGGCAGCTCTCTTTCTCATGGTCGGATCGAGAATTTTCTTACGGATACGCAAGGACTTCGGAGTGACCTCCAGCAGTTCATCTGTATCAATAAATTCCAGAGCCTCCTCCAGACTGAGTACCTTCGGAGCGGTCAGCTTCAGCGCTTCGTCAGAGCCGGAAGCACGGGTGTTGGTCAGATGCTTGGTCTTGCAGACGTTTAACTCGATATCATCGGTCTTACCGTTCTGTCCGATGATCATACCGGAGTATACCTTCTCGCCCGGTCCGATGAAGAGAGTACCGCGTTCCTGAGCATTGAACAGACCGTAGGTTACAGATTCGCCGCTCTCGAAGGCGATCAGGGAACCCTGCTTGCGATACTGGATATCTCCCTTGTAGGGACCATAGCCGTCAAAGGTGGTATTCAGGATACCGTTTCCCTTCGTGTCGGTAAGAAACTCTCCGCGGTAACCGATCAGACCTCTGGATGGGATGGAGAACTCCAGACGGGTATATCCGCCGCTGGCCTGTCCCATTCCCTGCAGTTCGCCTTTGCGGGCGCTCAGCTTGTTGATTACGCTTCCGGAAAACTCCTCAGGAACATCCACATAGGCAATCTCCATCGGCTCCAGCTTTTTGCCGCGTTCATCCTCATGATAGAGTACCTCCGCCTTGCTGACGGCAAACTCATAACCTTCACGGCGCATGTTCTCGATCAATACGGACAGATGCAGCTCACCACGTCCAGAGACCTTAAAGCAATCCATATCCTCAGTCTCTTCGACACGAAGACTGACGTCGGTGTTCAACTCACGGAAAAGACGGTCACGCAGATGACGGGAGGTGACAAACTTTCCTTCCTGTCCGGCCAGCGGACTGTCATTTACCAGAAACTGCATGGCGATCGTCGGCTCTGAGATCTTCTGGAACGGAATGGCTTCTACATGATCCAAAGCACAGAGGGTATCTCCGATATGAAGATCTGCGATACCGGAGATAGCAACGATCGAACCGGTACCTGCCTCACTGACTTCTACTTTATTCAAACCGTCAAACTCATAGAGCTTGCTGATCTTCACCTTCATACGCTTATCAGCATCATGGTGGTTTACCAGAATGACATCCTGATTGACGCGGATAGACCCGTTATCCACCTTGCCGACACCGATACGTCCGACGTATTCGTTGTAATCGATGGTACTGATCAGTACCTGAAGCGGCGCTTCCTCATCGCCCTTCGGAGCGGGGATATAGTTGATGATGGTCTCAAACAGCGGAGTCATATCACGGTGGTCGTCAGAAAGCTCCAGAACGGCGTAACCGGACTTTGCGGATGCGTACACGAAGGGGCAGTCCAGCTGCTCATCGGAGGCATCCAGATCGATAAACAATTCAAGGATCTCGTCAATGACCTCGTCCGGACGAGCCTCCGGTCGGTCGATCTTATTGATACAGACGATCACCGGAAGATCAAGCTCCAGTGCTTTTCGCAGCACGAACTTGGTCTGAGGCATGGAGCCCTCAAATGCATCCACGACCAGAATAACGCCGTCCACCATCTTCAGTACACGCTCTACCTCGCCGCCGAAATCGGCATGTCCCGGGGTATCAACGATATTGATCTTATAATCCTTATAGTATACGGCAGTATTCTTTGACAAAATAGTGATGCCGCGCTCCCGCTCGATATCGTTGGAGTCCATGACACGCTCGGCCACCTCCTGATTCTCACGGAAAACGCCGCTCTGCTTGAGCAGCTCGTCCACAAGGGTAGTCTTGCCGTGATCGACATGGGCAATGATGGCGATGTTGCGGATATTTTCTCGATTCATATTTTACCTTCTTTCAATCAAACACTTCTTATTATAATAGCGGTCTTTCCGCATCCGACGGAAAGGTTTTCAGTTTATATTATCACATTTTTTCAGGATTACAAGAAAAATATGTAGATTTTCGTCGATGAAAACTCCGATATACAGAGAAAAACAGAGGCATTTCCTGTTCTAAGCGTAATGGTGTGTGAATACAAATTTATATATAGCGCTAAGGCGTTCTTGAACGTGATGAAGAAGGGAGAACATTTACATATGTCAGAAAAAATGATTGAAAACAACCAAGTATCTATCAGTGGGGAGATTGTATCGGAGTTCATGTTCAGCCATGAGGTCTTCGGGGAAGGATTTTATCTTGTGAATGTGAGGGTGAAACGGCTCAGCGAATCGTGCGACTGCATTCCGGTAATGATCTCAGAGCGACTGATCGATGTGAGCAGGGACTGCAGAGGCGAGTTTATTCAGGTGTCCGGGCAGTTTCGCTCCTACAACCGTCATGAAGAAAAGAAAAACAGACTGGTGCTATCCGTATTTGCCAGAGAGGTTAGCTTTACGGAGGAGGAAACGGATCAGGTGAAGACCAATCAGATTTTTCTGGATGGTTTTATCTGCAAGCCGCCCGTGTATCGCAAGACGCCGCTCGGGAGAGAAATCTCTGACATGCTGGTGGCGGTGAACCGCCCTTACGGAAAATCCGATTATATTCCGTGCATCTGCTGGGGACGAAATGCACGTTTTACCTCGGCCTTTGAGGTGGGAGGTCATGTACAGATCTGGGGACGGATACAGAGTCGCGAGTATGTGAAAAAGATGGAGGATGATTTCACAGAGCGCCGCGTAGCCTATGAGGTTTCGGTCAGCAAGCTGGAATGGCTGGGATGAATAAAATACTTGCATTTTTCAGGGAGATGTGTTAGTGTACAACGTTGTGTTCGTATAGGAAGCAAACATGAGAATTACCATAGAAGTAAGTGAGGTACATGATGGAAAAGGGTTCTGTACATATATTCTGCGGTGAGGGAAGAGGCAAATCTGTAGCCGCTATCGGAAAAGCTATTCAGGAGGCCAGTGAAGGCAAGTCTGTGATGATCATTCAGTTCCTGAAAAAACGCTACAGTGAACAGATGGAGTTCATTGCCAGACTGGAGCCGGAAATCAAGCTGTTTCGCTTTGAACGTTCAGAAAAGTCTTATGACAGCCTGTCGGAGCAGGAGCGCGAGGAGGAGAAGCGTAATATCCAGAACGGGATGAATTTTGCCCGCAAGGTACTGAGCACGCAGGGGTGCGATGTGCTGGTACTGGATGAGGTGCTGGGACTTCCTCAGACCGGCGTTATAGATATAGAAGGAATCCGTTCGCTCATGGAGATGAAGGACGAGATGAGCCTGATTCTGACCGGGGTTTCCAGATCCGAGGAGCTCTGGGAGCAGGCGGATGAGGTGACGCTCATGCAGATGATGAAGCCGTGAGAGCGCGGATGTACCGATGAATTTACGGTGTGAAACCGATGGATTTGCGGCGCAAAAATCATTGACAAACATGGTGCGCAATGTTATGATATTTTAAGTATTCGGTGGGGCAGGCTGGTTAGCTTTGCCCCATTTTACGTAAGCACAGAAGAATTACAATATAGGAGTATATTTAAGGAGGATAAGCTTATGGCTATTTTTACAGGAGCTGGCGTTGCGATCGTCACACCGATGTTTGAAGACGGAACTGTGAATTATGATAAACTTGGAGAGCTTCTGGAGTATCAGATTGCGAATGGTACGGATGCAATCATCATATGTGGAACGACCGGTGAATCATCTACTCTGTCGCATGAGGAGCATCTGGATGTCATCAAATATGCGATTGATAAAGTAGCAAAGCGTCTTCCGGTGATCGCAGGTACCGGATCTAATTGTACCGAGACAGCGATCTATCTTTCACAGGAAGCAGAGAAGATGGGGGCGGATGCACTTCTGATCGTGACACCGTATTATAACAAGGCTACTCAGAAGGGACTGATCCGTCATTATACGGCGGTCGCTGAGTCTGTGAAGCTTCCGATCATCATGTACAATGTTCCGGGCAGAACCGGATGCAATATTCTTCCGGAGACAGCGGTGACGCTGGCAAAGAATGTAGAGAATATCGTAGCGATCAAGGAGGCAACGGGGAATGTGGCACAGGCTTCCAAGCTTATGAGCCTTGCAGACGGCTGTCTGGATCTGTATTCCGGTGAGGACGGTCTGATCGTACCGTTGATGTCCATCGGCGGTAAGGGAGTTATCTCCGTGCTTTCCAATATTGCACCGCAGGAGACACATGATATTGTACAGCTGTATCTGGACGGTAAGGTGAAGGAGAGCTGTGCTCTGCAGCTTCGCGCACTGCCGCTGGTAGATGCGCTGTTCTGTGAGGTGAATCCGATTCCGGTAAAGACCGCTCTGAATCTGATGGGTATGGAGGCAGGCGCCTTCCGTGGACCGCTGTGTGAGATGGATGAGGCAAATGAACAGAAGCTGATCCGGGCTATGAAGGAGTTTGGAATTAAGCTGGCATAAGAGAACGGATATGGTGAGGAGATATAGATGACGAAGATAATCATGCATGGCTGCAATGGCCATATGGGACAGGTGATTTCCGATCTGGTAGCGAAGGACGCGAACGCACAGATCGTGGCAGGTATTGATCTGGTGGATAAAGGCGGCAATGCCTATCCGGTATTTACGGATATCGAGGCATGCGATGTGGAAGCGGATGTTATGATCGATTTTTCTTCTTATAAGGCGGCGGACGGCGTGATGGATTATTGCGCGAAGCGCAAGCTGCCGTTGGTGCTGTGTACTACCGGACTGACGCCGGAGCAGCTGGATAAGATGAGAGAGATCAGTAAAGAGACGGCGGTTCTGAAGTCTGCCAACATGTCTCTGGGGATCAATACACTGCTGAAGCTGATTCAGGATGCGGCAAAGGTACTTGCCACAGCGGGCTTTGACATGGAGATCGTGGAGAAGCATCACCGACTAAAATGCGATGCGCCAAGCGGTACGGCGCTAGCTCTGGCAGATTCGCTGAATGAGGCTATGAATCAGGAGTACCATTATGTATATGACAGAAGTCAGGTGCATCAGCAGCGCGATGATAAGGAAATCGGTATTTCCGCAGTGCGCGGCGGTACGATCGTCGGTGATCATGACGTGATTTTTGCGGGACCGGACGAGGTGATCACTTTCAGTCACAGAGCATATTCCAAGACCGTGTTCGGCAAGGGCGCTGTCGAAGCAGCGAAGTATCTGGCAGGAAAGCCGGCGGGAATGTACGATATGCAGGATGTGATCGGTTAAATTGTGTCTATTCTGCGAAACATTATTAATTTAGTCTTAAGATATGCAAAATCGTTTGATTTTTCAGATTAAAGCCGATATAATGAGGGCAATCCCACACATTATTATGGGAATACGGGGAGACGGATTAATAGGAGGAATGAAGATGAGACGACGTAAGGTTTTAATTACCGCGCTGCTGGTTGCGGGACTTCTGACGGGCTGCAGAACGAGACAACCGGAGACAGAGGCTATGACAGAGGCGCCTACAGAGCTTCAGACCGAGGCTGTCACGGAAGTGATGACCGAGGCTCAGACGGAGCCGCAGACGGAAGCGCCAGAGGATAGTATGAATAAGACGAGAGTATTGAAGGGACTTGTGAAGACCTCAGATACCGCTACTCTGACGATTCAGACAGAGCGTGGCAAGGAGCTGCAGTTTAACATTACCGGCGCTGATATTCAGCTGACCAGCGGACTGCAGACCGGAGCGACCGTGAATATTTTATATAAGGGTACGATAGAGGATACGGATACCTCCAATGCGAAGGTGCAGATGATTCGTGAGCTTGATGCCGGAGATACGCCGGTGACAGAGGGAGAACTGATGACGGAGTCGGCAGAGGCAGATCCGAATGCAGGCGCAGGCGTTTTGACCGGAAGCATCGCGGATGTGAATGCGGATCGTATCGTGATTTTGGCGGATGACGGAGATTCGTTCTACTTTTCGTTGTATGAGACGAATATCAGCCTGAAGAACGGATTGCAGAAGAATAACTATGTAACGGTGAGCTATACCGGTGATATTTATGGTCCGGATCTTGTTCCGGCGAATGTGATTGCAGACACAGAGAAGGAGGCAGAGCGTCCGAAGGCAGGTCCTTCCGCAGCCGGAGAATTCAGCTATGTGAACGGAACCATCGACGATATTACGACGGGTACCGTGACCATCACCTCGGATGATGGTGAGCAGCTGACGTTTGATACGGTGGGTGCAAGACAGTGCTTTGAAGAAGGTATTGCGGCAGGCAGCTATATTACGGTGGAGTATACCGGAAGTATGGACGGCGCAGAGACCTCCGGCGTTCAGGTGACCGCTGTGTACAACTATACAGAGAATGCACCGGCAGCGCAGAGTGCCGAGGCTCCTGCAGAAGAGGATACTGTATCTGAGAAGCCTGAGACGGAGAAAGATGCGGATGCAGCTACTGATGAGGTTATTCTGGACGGAAGCGCAGAAGAGGAAGAGGCTGCATAGGATCTGAGAGAAAGACAGAGAAGAGAGGTTATGAGAGAGCTGTGAAAATAGCTCTCTTTTCTCTTGTCTTTCTTTTTGATTTCCAGTAAAATGAAAATAGCTTAGTAAATGGATTTCAGAGGAAGTGGCATATGAAAAAAGTAGCAATTGTTGCAGACAGTAACTGTGGAATTACAAAGGAAGAGGCGAAGAAGCTTGGGATTTATATTCTTCCCTACCCGTTTTATATTGATGGGAAGCTGTATCTGGAGGGAGTGGATCTGACTCAGGAGATGTTTTTTGAACAGCTTGAGAGAGAGGCGGATGTGAATACGTCGCAGCCATCCCCGGCGGATCTCATGGATATGTGGGATAAGGCGCTGAAGGAGCATGATGAACTGGTCTATATCTGTCTATCCAGCGGTCTGAGTGCTTCCTGTGAGACGGCAATGGTTTTGGCCGGAGATTCCCCGTATGATGGGAAGGTATTTGTAGTAAATAATCAGAGGGTATCTGTCACGCAGTATCAGTCAGTGATGGATGCGGTGGTTTTACGTGATCGCGGATGGGACGGAGCACAGATTCGAGAGTATCTGGAGGATACGAAGATGGATTCCAGTATCTATATCACGCTGGAGACATTAAAATATCTGAAAAAAGGAGGACGCATCACTCCGGCAGCGGCAGCGGTCGGTACGATCCTGAATCTAAAGCCGGTACTGCAGATTCAGGGGGAAAAGCTGGATGCGTATTCCAAAGCAAGGGGGAAGGCCAAGGCGAAGAAGATCATGCTGGAGGCCATGCACAAGGAATTTGAGACCCGTTTTGCGGATCTCTGCGAAAAGGGTGAGATGACTCTGCATGCAGCCTATGCAGGCAATCGTGAGGAAGCCGAGGAATGGAGAAAGGAGATCGAGGCGGAGTTTCCGGGAATGGAGTGTCATATGGATCCTCTTTCCCTTACGGTTTCCTGTCATATCGGTTACGGAGCGCTGGCCATTGCATGTGCTCGCAGGGTGATATAAAGAGCATCGAGAGAGACGGGCAGGAGGTAAGAGATAAGAAAAAGAATTGGGAGGTAAGGGGGATGAAGAGGGTAGTTGAAAAAACGGGGTTGGTGCTGTTGCTGGTTTTACAGCTTCTGTTACTGGCGGGGGTGTCGGCAGGAGCGGAAAAGATTACGGTGGCACCGAAGACCGCGCTAAAGAATGTAACTGAGGCACCGGTCGTGGAGGGAAAGTGGATCGGAAGTGGCAGCAGGGTGAGATATCAGCTGACGGATGGCAGTTATCTGGAGGCATCATGGCTGAAGGTCGGAACGAAGGTCTACTATCTGAATGAGGATGGATACCGGACGACAGGATGGGTGAAGTACCGGAAAAATCATTATTTTCTGAATAAGAAGGGTGTACTTCAGACCGGGCGTTGGTTGAAAAAGAAATATTACCTCACTGAGAAAGGGGCGCGGGCGAAAGGTCTGGTGACGATTGATGGCAGAGCGCGTTACTTCGATAAAAAGACAGGCATCCGTCAGACGGGATGGGTGAAGATCGGACAATATTATTACTATTTTCTGCTAAAGTCAGGCTCCATGAAGATAAATGACTGGGTAAAGGAAGACGGCAAGTATTACTATGTGGATGGAGCCGGAAGGCAGCTTCGCTCGAAATGGCTGAGTCTGGAGGGCAAGAGATACTATCTGGATGAATTCGGCGTTCGGGTGACCGGCGGTTATTTTATCAAGGATAAGGGATATTATTTTAAAGACAACGGAGAATATGATCCGAAAGTAAAGGTGACGGATGCCGTAGATCCTAAGAAACCAATGGTAGCGCTGACCTTTGATGACGGGCCGGGTCCTTACACTGACCGACTGCTGAATTGTCTGGAACGAAACGGCGCAAAGGCAACCTTTTTCATGGTGGGCTCCAGTGTGCCGAGTTATAAGGGCACCGTCAGCCGTATGGTGAAGCTGGGCTGTGAGCTTGGTAATCATTCCTACAGTCATCCGGCATTTACCTCCCTTTCGGCGGAGAGCAGACAGTCGCAGGTGTCTAGTGCAAACCATAACATCTACGCCGCAGCGGGAAAGATGCCTACGGTGTTCCGTCTTCCCTACGGGGATGGGGCAGCCAATGCGGCAGTGCTCGGAAGTCTGGGACTGCCATCGATTTACTGGTCGTTGGATACCAGAGACTGGGCCAATACCGGCAGCCCTCAGCACACAGTGAACGCGGTGCTGAATCATGTGAAGAGCGGAGATATTGTGCTGATGCATGATATTCATGCATCCACGGTACAGGCTGCGGAGCAGATCATTCCGGCGTTGAAGGCGCGGGGATACCAGATGGTGACGGTGAGCCAGCTGGCAAAGTATAAAGGTAAGACGGTATTGAAAAATGGTGTGACCTATCATGGATTTTCATGAGCAGTTTCGTAAAATGCCGCTCATCCTCCCGAAAATGGGACGGATGAGCGGCATTTTGCAGCTATACCGTACAGAGGAATGCGCTAGCATCGATGCAAGGCTGCCTGCACAAATCCACGGAACAGCGGGTGCGGGCGATTCGGACGGGATTTGAGCTCGGGATGCGCCTGAGTAGCCAGAAAGAAGGGATGTTCCTTCAACTCAATCATCTCGACGATCCTTCCATCCGGAGAAAGTCCGCAGAGGGTCATACCGTGTTCTGTGAGCATATGTCGGTAGTCATTGTTGACCTCATAGCGATGACGATGTCTTTCGTGGATCATCGTTTCACAGTATAATTCGTAAGCCTTCGAGGCAGGATCCAGCACGCAGGGATAGGAACCCAGACGCAGGGTTCCGCCGATATCCTCGATGCCGTTTTGATCCGGCATGAGCGCAATGACCGGATGCTCCGTCGCAGGGTTCAGCTCGATACTGTGGGCGTCCTTCAGACCGACCACATATCTCGCATATTCTACAATAGCAAGCTGCATACCGAGACAGAGCCCGAGAAATGGGATCTGATGGGTGCGGGCATAATGAATCGCGACGATTTTACCGTCGATACCACGATGTCCGAAGCCTCCCGGTACCAGAATGCCGGAGACATCTGCGAGCAGCACGGAGGCGTTTTCTTCAGTTAGCAGCTCAGAGTCGATCCACTTGATATGTACCGTGGCGTGTTCTGCGATTCCACCATGCTTCAGGGCTTCCACGACACTGATATAGGCGTCGTGAAGCTGGGTATATTTGCCGACGAGTGCAATCTGCACATCTCGGATCGGATGTCGCAGAGCATGTACCATGCTTCTCCAGTCTGTGAGATCCGGCTTTGGACAGGGAAGATGAAGACATTCACAGGCCACCTGAGCCAGCTGCTCCTCCTCCATAGCAAGAGGCGCCTCATAGAGATATTCCACATCGAGATTCTGAAGGACGTGACTGACCGGCACATTGCAGAAGAGGGCAATTTTTTCTTTGATGCCGTCTTCAAGCGGATATTCCGAGCGGCAGACCAGAATATCCGGCCAGATACCCATGCCCTGCAGCTGCTTGACACTGGTCTGGGTAGGCTTGGTCTTCATTTCTCCGGAGGCCTTGATATAGGGAATGAGGGAAACGTGCAGCATGATGGCGTTCTCTCTTCCGACATCATGCTGGAATTGACGGATAGCCTCCAGAAAAGGCTGACTTTCGATGTCTCCCACAGTGCCGCCGACTTCAATAATGGCGATATGGGTCTCGTCCTCGTTATAATTACGGTAGAAGCGGCTTTTAATCTCATTGGTGATATGGGGAATGACCTGTACGGTTCCCCCGCCGAAGTCGCCGCGTCGCTCCTTGTGAAGAACGGACCAGTAGATTTGACCGGTAGTGACATTGGAGTTTTTGGTAAGATTTTCATCGATAAAACGCTCATAATGACCAAGATCCAGATCCGTCTCAGCGCCGTCGTCCGTGACAAAGACCTCCCCGTGCTGGATAGGATTCATGGTTCCGGGATCGATGTTGATATAAGGGTCAAATTTCTGCATAGTGACCTGATAGCCGCGAGCCTTCAGCAGACGGCCGAGGGAAGCGGCAGTGATCCCTTTTCCGAGACCCGAGACGACACCGCCGGTGACGAATACGTATTTTACTGACATACTGCTCCTCCTTAAATCAGATGAGATAAGTACCTGACAATAGAGCACGGATGTCGCGAAGGCTCTGTTGTCATGAAAAAAGGAGTGTACTTCTCCCTTAGAGAAATACACTCCGTTGTGTACTGCTTTAACACAAAGAGTATAACTGATTTTCAGATAAATGGAAACGTATTTTTCCGGTTTTCTGATGAGCAGTTTTGATAAATATAATGCAATTTATACATCATGCGGATGTGTCCGCGAGGATCTATCGGAAAATCTTCTTTGTCTCGTAGACCGGCTCGGAGGTTGCCTGAATTCCGAGGCGCTTGAAGGTCTTGATATCGGCATCGGAGAGCAGCACGGAGGTGTGTACCTGACAGCCTGACAGCTGCGGAATCTGCTCCATAGCCAGCTGTGCGGTCCTGCTCTGGGCTGCGCTGACAGAGAGGGCGATCAGCACCTCGTCCGTGTGGAGACGGGGATTTCTGCTTCCCATATAGGTGGTCTTGAGCGTCTGGATAGGCTCAATGGCGGATGGGGAGATCACATGCTCTTCGTGTGCGATACCTGCAAGCTCCTTGAGTGCATTCAGCAGAAGCGCGGCGGAAGCACCCAGCAGATCACTGGTCTTGCCGGTGATGATACGGCCGTCCGGCAGCTCAATGGCAGCGGCCGGAGCGCCTGTTGTTTCACTGCGGCGCAGCGCAGCCCCCACCACCTTACGGTCTTCCTTGGTGATATTGGCCTGCTTCATGATCAGCTCGATCTTGAAGACCTCCTCATCGGTTCCCTTTCCTGCGGCGAGAGCCTCCGTCGCATGAAAATAGCGTCGAATGATCTCCTGACGGGATGCCGCCTGACATACCGCATCATCGCAAATACAGTTTCCTGCCATATTGACGCCCATATCTGTGGGAGACTTGTAGGGGCTCTCTCCGGAGATTTTTTCAAACATAGCATTGAGTACCGGGAAGATCTCCACATCACGGTTGTAATTTACCGTAGTCACACCGTAGGCATCCAGATGGAAGGGGTCGATCATATTGACGTCGTTCAGGTCTGCGGTTGCCGCCTCATAGGCCAGATTCACGGGATGCTTCAGGGGAATATTCCAGATCGGGAAGGTCTCGAATTTGGCATATCCGGCTTTGATCCCCCGTTTATGCTCATGATAGAGCTGTGACAGGCAGGTAGCCATTTTGCCGCTGCCCGGTCCCGGAGCCGTGATGACTACCAGCGGGCGGGAGGTCTCGATATAATCATTCTTGCCATAACCGTCATCGCTGACGATGAGCGGAATATTGCTGGGATATCCCGGGATTACATAGTGCGTGTACACCTTGATCCCGAATTTCTGCAGACGGGTGCGGAACTGATCCGCGCTGTTCTGACCGCTGTATTGCGTGATGACAACACTGCCCACGAAAAGTCCGCGCTCCTCAAATAAATCCATCAGACGAAGCACATCGGAATCGTAGGTGATACCGAGATCGCCGCGCACCTTATTTTTCTCAATATCTCCGGCGCTGATGACGATGACGATCTCTGCCTGATCGGAGAGCTGCATCAGCATGCGCAGCTTGCTGTCCGGCTCAAATCCTGGAAGTACGCGCGAGGCGTGGTAATCATCGTAGAGCTTGCCGCCGAATTCCAGATACAGCTTGTTGCCGAACTGGCTGATACGCTGGCGGATATGCTCAGATTGCATAGTCAGGTATTTGTCGTTATCAAATCCAATTTTCATAGCTTGAACCTATCCTTTTATAATGAAGTACATTTGGTTGTGAAATTTAAAATCAACATAAATCATAAACCATGTGCAGTGTTTTTACCAGAAGTTTTTGCGAAAATTTTAGAAAAGTTTAAGAAAAGCTAAAATCTTTTTTGAAAGTGTATATTGATTTATTTTCTGAGAATCTTTATACTAATGGAGTAATGCACTTACAGTTTGAGGGATTGTGAGACTTTACATGAACAATGAGGAGGATGAGAATGGACGAGAACCAAAGACGGGACTCTCACGGAAGAGGTCCGAACAATAATAAGCCCCCGAAGAACAGCCAGACGCTGGTGATGTTCCTGATCGTGACAGTGCTTACGCTTGTCGTTATGACAGTATTCACGAGATTGAACAATGGTGGGACGACAAAGGAGATTACCTATAATCAGTTTCTGGAGATGCTCGATGAGGGACAGATAGCGAAGGTAGAGATCGAGTCGGGGCAGTATGTGATCACACCGAAGAATCAGGATATTACCAGCTTCTTTACCCAGTCCGGGAAGATGACGTACTATACAGGCGTGATGAATGATCCGTTGATCACCGAACGTCTGATCAAGGCAGGCGTGGAGTTTAAGAAGACGATTCCGGACGGACTGTCTGAGTTTTTCTACAGTGTGATCCTGACCTTTGTACTGCCGCTGGTGCTGATGTGGGCGCTGATGATCTTCCTGATGCGTCGTATGGGCGGCGGCAGCGGAGTGATGGGAATCGGTAAGAATAAGGCCAGAGTTTACGCACAGAAGGAGACCGGAGTTACCTTTAAGGATGTGGCCGGACAGGATGAGGCGAAGGAATCTCTGCAGGAGGTCGTGGACTTTCTGGAGAATCCGGGACGCTATTCTAAGATCGGCGCGAAGCTGCCGAAGGGCGCTCTGTTGGTCGGACCGCCCGGTACCGGTAAGACATTGCTGGCGAAGGCCGTGGCGGGCGAGGCGCATGCTCCCTTCTTCTCACTGTCGGGTTCCGATTTTGTGGAGATGTTTGTGGGCGTCGGAGCTTCCCGTGTGCGTGAGCTTTTTGAAGAGGCGAAGAAGAACGCTCCCTGCATCATTTTTATTGATGAGATCGATGCCATCGGTAAGAGCCGAGATAGCAGATATGGCGGAGGCAATGACGAGCGTGAACAGACGCTGAATCAGCTGCTGGCTGAGATGGATGGATTTGATACGGCGTCCGGTCTGCTGATCCTTGCCGCGACGAACCGTCCGGAGGTACTGGATCAGGCGTTGCTGCGTCCGGGGCGTTTTGACCGGAGAGTGATTGTGGATAAGCCGGATCTGCAGGGACGTATTGATGTGCTGAAGGTACATGCGAAGAATGTCCATATGGATGAGACCGTGGATCTGGAGGCGATTGCGTTGGCTACCTCCGGCGCTGTGGGCTCTGATCTGGCGAATATGATCAACGAGGCGGCGATCCTTGCGGTAAAGAACGGCAGGAATGCCGTCAGCCAGTCGGATCTGTTTGAGTCTGTAGAGGTCGTACTGGTAGGTAAGGAGAAGAAGAACAAGATCCTCAGCAAAGAGGAACGCCGTGTGGTATCCTATCATGAGGTGGGGCATGCGCTCGTCAGCGCGTTACAGAAGGACTCCGAGCCGGTACAGAAGATCACGATCGTCCCCCGTACCATGGGCGCGCTTGGATACGTGATGAACGTTCCGGAGGAGGAGAAGTATCTGAATACAGAGGCAGAGCTCAGAGCCAGAATCGTTGAATTTGTGGGCGGACGCGCGGCAGAGGAGCTGGTATTCCACAGCGTGACGACCGGCGCAGCCAACGATATTGAGCAGGCCACCAAGCTGGCCAGAGCTATGATCACGCAGTATGGTATGTCTGAGAAGTTCGGCATGGTAGGTCTGGAATCTCCGGCGAACCAGTATCTGGACGGACGCAACGTCCTGAACTGCAGCGATACGACCGCAGCGGATATCGACCGGGAGGTTATGCGGGTGATCAAGGAAGCCTATGCGGAGGCGTTGGAGCTTCTGAGCCATCATCGCAAGAGTCTGGACAGGATTGCCGCTTTCCTGATCGAAAAAGAGACCATTACCGGCAAGGAGTTCATGAAGATCTTCCATGAGGTCGAGAACGAAGTCGAAAATGAGACAGAGAATAAGGACGTGATTTATATGCCGCCGACAGAGGAGGCGGATACGAAGCAGGAAGAGACGTCTCAGGAGGATACCGAGACGAAGGCGGCAGAAGAAGCTGCCGAGTGTAGTACAGAGGGCGCAGAGGCGACACAGGAACAGAGTGCAAAGGCGCAGAATCCAATAGACGAAGTGTAAGTGTGGCAGACAGGTCATGGTCATGAGATCATGGCCTGTTCTTTTTTCTTGAAAAACTGAAAAAGAGTATAGTATAATGAAAACAAATGTTATGAGAAGGGAGCATTACCATGAGAGAGAGCGGAATACTTATGCCGGTGAGCAGCCTGCCGTCAAAATATGGAATCGGCTGCTTTTCAAAAAGTGCATATGAGTTTATAGATAAATTAAAGGAGGCCGGACAGAAGAATTGGCAGATTCTTCCGCTGGGACCGACAAGCTATGGAGATTCCCCGTACCAGTCCTTTTCCACCTTTGCAGGAAATCCCTATTTTATCAGTCTGGAGGATCTGATCGAGGAGGGAGCGCTGACAGCGGCAGAATGTAAAAAAACAGATTTTGGGAAGGATCCCAGAACCGTGGATTACGGGAAACTATATGAGGAACGCTTTAAGCTTCTTCGAAAGGCATACGAGCGCAGCGATGTCAGCCATAATCCGGAGTTTCTCAGATTTGTGGAGGAAAATGCATACTGGGTGAAGGATTATGCAGTGTTTATGGCGCTGAAGGGATTCTTTGGCGGCAGCAGCTGGGATCAGTGGCCGGAGGATATCCGCAAGAGATGGGGATATTCCATGGATTATTATGCAAGAGAGCTGTATTTTGAGATTGAGTTTTATGAATATATTCAGTATAAGTTCAAGGAACAGTGGGAAAAGCTGAAGAGCTATGCTAATGCGCAGGGGATCCGGATCATCGGCGATATTCCGATCTATGTGGCATTTGACAGCGCGGATACATGGGCGAACCCACAGCTGTTCCAGTTAGACAGCGAGAATCTGCCTACCGCGGTGGCAGGCTGTCCGCCGGATGGATTCGCCGCAGACGGCCAGCTCTGGGGCAATCCGCTGTATCGCTGGGAATATCATCGGGAGACCGGATTTGCATGGTGGGTTAGCCGTCTGGAGTATTGCTATAGACTGTATGATATTGTCCGCATTGATCATTTCCGTGGGTTTGATGAGTATTACTCCATTCCCTTCGGAGATAAGACGGCGCACAACGGTCATTGGGAGAAGGGACCGGGGATCGAGCTGTTCTGGACGATTCGGGAGAAGCTTGGTCACAAGGAGATTATCGCGGAGGATCTGGGCTATGTGACAGATTCTGTGCGTCAGCTTGTGCGTGACAGTGGATTTCCGGGGATGAAGGTGCTGGAGTTTGCCTTTGACTCCAGAGATACGGGCAGCGCCAACGATTATCTGCCACACAATTATGTGCAGAACAGCGTGGTCTATACAGGTACCCACGATAATGAAACGCTGTGCGGATGGTTTAAGGACATTTTACCGGAGGAACGGGAGAAGGTCAGAGCATATCTGAACAACTACAGAGACAGCGACGACGAGATCTACTGGGATATGATCTGTACCGCTATGGGAAGTGTCGCGAAGCTCTGCGTGATTCCGATGCAGGATTATCTGGGATACGGCAATGAGGCCAGAATCAATCAGCCCTCCACTCTGGGTAAGAACTGGAAATGGAGAATGCTGGAAGGAGAGTTCTCAGACAAGCTGGTGAAGAAGATCGCTAAAATGACGGCTCTTTACGGAAGATAGGCGTTCATGAAGAGCAGAATACGTCTGCAGGATATTGCGGATATGGTGGGAGTGAGCCGCACCACCGTATCCAATGTGCTGCACGGCAATACAAAAAGGGTTTCCCCGGAAACACTGGATAAGATACAGAAGATCTTAAAGGAGACACTGTATCAGCCAAATATCGGTTCGATGATGCTCAGCGGCAAAGGCTCCGGCATCATCGGGTTTGCAGTGGGCTACGAATATATACACGGTCATCCGGCGCTGATGGATGCCTTTATGAGCAGACTGTTGTCCGCTGTGGAGGAAGAGGCGGTGAAATATGGCTATTACCTGATGATTATCGATGGATCGGAAAAGGAGCGGCTGGTGGAGATCGCTTCCAGATGGAATGTGGAAGGAATGATCTTTATCGGCTTTTCGGAAGAAAGTTATGATATACTGCGCCGCGAGATAAATAAAAAGGCGATCCTTGTGGATACCTACACGAAACAGGAGGAATATACCTACCAGAATGTGGGAATCGACGATTATGACGGTGGCTATCAGGTAGGAAAATATCTGCGGGAATGCGGTTATCCGGACGCACTGTTTATAGCGGAGAGTACCAGAGTGCGGATGAATATGGGACATGGAGCGTCCGGTCGGAAAAGTATTTACGGAGGCCCCGGATTGTGCAATGAAAAGCGATGGGATGGCTTCAAGGCAGCGATGGAAGCGGGGGGCACTTATTGCAGACGCAGAAGATTCATCATTGTGGATCAGGACATGGAAAAAAGAAGACAGCAATATACGGAGATGCTGCCGCGTTTTCTGGAAGCGCGCGCGCTGGCTATGGCTTCCGATTACAATGCGATCGAGATCATCAATTTCCTGCGGGATCATGGCATCCGGGTTCCGGAGCAGATCTCTGTTACGGGATTTGATGATTGTATCTACGCGGAATATATCCGTCCGAGGCTGACAACGGTGTATCAGGATGTAGACAATAAGGGCAGAACCGCTCTGCGCAGATTAATGAAACTGATTCAGGGAGAGACACTGCCGCAGATGCATATCATGAGTCCGGTAAAGCTGATCGTGCGAGATTCCGTGCTGGATCATAGAATCACGAAAATAACGAAATAAAATGAACAGGTTGAGAAAAAAATATGCACAAAATCAACAAATTAGCTTTGTGTAAATTGTAAGTTTCCTAGGAAACCTATTGCGTAAAACAATTCTCGATTGTATAATTGCAATAACGACCGAAGGAAGGGTCTATCGCGTGTGCGGACAGGACAATATGGAGGAAAAGATATGAATAAAGCGTGGTGGAAGGAAAGTGTAGTCTATCAGGTTTATCCGCGCTCTTTTTGTGACAGCAATGGAGACGGTGTCGGTGATCTGAATGGAATTACCGGCAAGCTGGACTATCTGAAGGAGTTGGGAATCAATGTCATCTGGATGAGTCCGGTCTACAAATCGCCGAATGATGATAATGGTTATGATATTGCCGATTATCAGGATATCATGGATGAGTTCGGCACCATGGAGGATTTTGATCATTTACTCTCGGAGGCGCATAACAGGGGTATCCGTATAGTGATGGATCTTGTGGTGAACCATACCTCAGACGAGCATGCATGGTTCATGGAAAGCCGTTCCTCCAGAGAGAATGACAAGCGTGATTATTATATATGGAGAGAGGCGAAGGACGGCAAGGAGCCGACAAATTGGGGAAGCTGTTTTTCGGGTTCCGCATGGGAGTGGGATGAGAAGACACAGATGTATTATCTCCACTTTTTCTCCAAGAAACAGCCGGATCTGAACTGGGACAACCCCAGAGTACGGGATGAAGTGTTCCATATGATGACTTGGTGGTGTGAGAAGGGGATTGACGGCTTCCGTATGGATGTAATCAGTATGATCTCGAAGCCGGATGGATTCCCGGACGGACCGATTCCGGAAGGTGCTCTGTATGCGGACAGCGCGATCACCTGCAATGGACCGCATGTGCATGAGTATCTTCAGGAGATGAACCGCAGAGTACTTTCCAAATATGACATTATGACGGTCGGCGAGTGTGCAGGTGTGACGATCGAGGAAGCTAAGAAGTATGCGAATGCAGACGGTACAGAGCTGAATATGGTATTCCAGTTTGAACATGTGGGACTGGATGCCGGCGAAGTTGATAAATGGTGTAAGGATAAGATTTCCCTTCCTGCGCTGAAAGCGAATCTGACAAAGTGGCAGACAGAGCTGAACGATGTGGCATGGAATTCCCTATTCTTCTGCAACCACGATCAGCCTCGCGTGATATCGAGATTAGGAGATGATTCCCCTGTATCCGCAAAATGTATTGCGACCATGATACATTTCATGAAGGGGACACCGTATGTATATCAGGGTGAGGAGCTTGGCATGACGAATTGCCCGTTTGGCTCTATTGAGAACTATCGGGATATCGAGAGCATCAATGCATATCATGAGTTGACGGAAGCGAACCTGCGAGAGCCAAAAGAGCTGCTTTCCTGTATCGCTTACAAGAGCAGAGACAATGCGAGAACGCCTATGCAGTGGGATGACAGTGAGAACGCCGGATTTTCCACGGGAACACCGTGGATCATGGTGAATCCGAATTACAAAGAGATCAACGCGGCGAAGGAGCTGGCAGATCCGGATTCCGTATTCCATTATTATCAGAAGCTGATCAAACTTCGCAGAGACAGCGAGTGGTCGGAGTTGATCGTTTACGGAGATTATGAACTGCTGTTACCGGAGGATGAGCAGATATTTGCCTATACCAGATCACTGAACGGACGCAGACTTCTTGTGCTTTGTAATTTTTCTGACCGGATGGCGGAGGCAGAGCTTCCGGATGGCGTTGGAGAAAAGGTGCTTTCCGTTCTGATCAATAATACAGAAGAGATGCCGGAGGTTTTCGGTAATCTTCGATTGGCGCCATGGCAGGCGATCTGTTGTGAGATAGCCTAGGGGCAGAAAAGGAGCTGATGACAGAATGCTGCGAAATGACAGCATATCGGCTCGTTTGAAAAACGTATGTTATAATTTGACATAAATTTTTAAATGAAAGAGAGGAACTATAACATGAACAAAAAAACAATGAGAGCAGTTGCAATTACTGCAGCAATGGCTACGACCCTTGCAGGTCTTGGCGTTTCTGTAAACGCAGCAGACAGCATTCGTCTGGTAAACGGTAAGATCGAGATCGACGCACAGCTGAAGAAGCTGGCTGAGATGTACGAGAACGAGACCGGCGTACATGTAGAGATCGAGTCCATGGGTGGCGGTATCGATATTCAGGGTACTGTAAAGGGCTATTATCAGGCAGACAATATGCCGGACATCTTCGTAAACGGCGGAGCTTCCGACTTCTCTAACTGGGAAGGCCTTCTGGTAGATATGAGCGATCAGGAGTGGGCAGCTGACACAGATGCAGCTTATATTTCCGAGACAGACGGAACCATCGGCTTCCCGTACACCACAGAGGCAATCGGTCTTGCATACAATGCAGACATTCTTGAGAAGGCTGGTATCGATCCGGCAACTCTGGTAACTCCGGATGCGATCAAGGGTGCATTTGAGACTCTGGACAGCCAGAAGGAAGACCTTGGACTGGATGCAGTTGTTGGATACTGTGCAGAGGTTGTAAACCTTTACTGGTCTACAGGTAACCATGTATTTGCAAACTACATCGACGGTGGTCTGGACAGAGAGGACACCACCTACATCGATATGCTGAACGACGGCGGTCAGATCGACAAAGAGCGTTTTGAGAAGTTCGCTGAGTTCGTAGGTCTTCTGAACCAGTATTCTGATCCGTCACTTCTGGTTTCCGGTACTTATGATCAGCAGATCCTGAACTTCGCTTCCGGTAAGTATGCATTTGTTACTCAGGGTTCATGGATCGGAGCTACCATGACCAATGATGATGCAGAGGCATATGAGGCAGCTGGCAACTTCAAGTGCGGTATGGTTCCGTATGCATTTGAGGAAGGCTGTGACACGATCCTGACAAACTCCCCGTCTTGGTGGGCAGTATACAAGGATGGCAATGTAGAGGCAGCAGAAGCATTCCTTCAGTGGCTGACCACAGATGAGGCTCAGGAAGTTCTCGTTATGGAAGCTGGCTTCGTAAGCCCGTTCAAGTCCTGCAAGTATGTTGCTAACGATCCGTTCGCTCAGACCATCACAGATTACCAGAATGCTGGTAAGACTTCCGGATGGCACTGGCTGAACATGAAGGAAGGTATTGCACAGAACGCAACCGGACAGGTATTCGGAATGTATGCACAGGGACAGCTTGATGCAGCAGGATTCACAGATGCTATGGCTTCTGTAATCGCTGACTACTATGCAAACTAATCAGATTGCATAACAATCGACGATAAAATACGTGTAGAAAACGGGCGGCGCTGATGAGTTGCCGCCCGTTTTTTACATACATAAAAGATAGACGACTATACGTACCCATAAGGAGGGATGATCACAATGAATGCAAACAGTGCAGGTAAAAAAGCATTATCCATCCTCTGTCTGATCGTGGGAGTTGTCCTGACAGTGACAGCACTGGTTCAGGATATCAGCGGAAGCGGCGCTGCTTGGAGAGGTGCAGCTCTGATTGTCGGAGTTGTAGCGATTCTGCTGGGCTTATATTTATTTCCGACGCTCAAATATCACAGAGGAATTATCAATTTCATTTTTGTATTTCCACTGCTTTTCACCTTTGCAGTGACCGTTATTATTCCGCTTTGTCTTGGTGTATTCTATTCCTTCAGTGATTGGAATGGTATCCAGATGAGCGGTATGGTAGGATTCGCTAATTATACATCGATGTTTTCTGATCCGGCATTTTTGTGGTCAGTTCTTATTACGATTCTGTTTGTTGTAATTAACATGATTCTGGTCAATGTAGTAGCTTTTCTGCTGGCGCTTCTTTGTACGACCAAGATCCGCGCCATCGGATTTTTCAGAGCAGCTTACTTCCTTCCGAACTTGATTGGCGGTATCGTATTGGGCTATGTATGGCAGTTCGTATTCAACAATGTACTGATCAAGTATACGAATAATATTTCGATTCTTGCAGCAACAGGTCCTGCATTTGCAGCGATTATTGTTGTTTATATCTGGCAGTACGCAGGATATATTATGTTGATTTATGTTACGGGATTGACACAGATTCCGGGTGATGTGCTTGAGGCATCTCAGATCGATGGCGCAAATGCTGTGACGACGCTGTTTAAGATCAAGCTTCCGATGATCGCATCCTCTATCACGATCTGTACCTTCCTGACATTGACTTCTGCATTTAAGCAGTTCGATGTAAATATGGCTTTGACCAACGGTGCCGGAGCAGTTACCGGATTTATGGGCAAGTTCCTCACCAATGGTACCCAGATGCTGGCGTTGAATATCTATAACACTGCGATTTCCAAGAACAGCTATGCACTTGGTCAGGCGAAAGCGATCCTGTTCTTCGTCCTGTTGGCGTGTGTATCTATTATTCAGGTTCGTATTTCCAATAAGAAGGAGGTGGAGATGTAATTATGGTAAGCAAGCCGAAGAGAACGATCATTACCGTTATTGGTATTATCATTGCAATCTATGTATTGTCTCCATTTTATCTGGTGCTGGTCAATACGTTTAAAAATGCCAATTCCATCGTGGCAGATCCGGTTGGACTGCTGGGTGCCGGTTTTGGACAGTTTAAGACAAATCTTTCCAATGTAGTGAATAACTCGAACTTCAATTTCTGGTATGCGTTTGGAGCATCCGCGTTGATCACCATCGTATCCCTTGCATTGCTTGCGCTGCTCGGCAGTATGGCTGCATGGGTGATTTGCCGTAACAAGACGAAATGGTCTACGGTGATCTATCTGACCTTTATCGCATCCATGACCATCCCGTTTCAGGTAGTAATGCTTCCGTTGATTTCTACCTTCCGTGATGTTGGTAAATTCCTTGGAATTCCGATGCTTCAGTCGATTCCGGGTATCGTATTTGCATACTGTGGATTCGGCGGAGCTATGACCGTGTTCATTCTGACCGGATTCATCAAGGGTGTTCCTTATGAGCTGGAGGAGGCTGCAAGTATCGATGGATGTACTCCGGAGGGAACCTTCTTCCGTATCATCTTCCCGCTGCTGAAGCCGGTTATCACCACAGTGACCATCCTGAATGGTATGTGGATCTGGAACGACTACCTGCTTCCGTCTCTGATGTTGGGACAGAACGGTAAGGTAAAGACCCTTCCGGTAGCTGTACAGGCTTTTGTAGGTTCTTATGTAAAACAGTGGGATCTGATCTTGACTGCAGCATTGCTGGCAATGATTCCGATGATCATCATCTTCTTGATCGCACAGAAGCAGATCATGGGCGGTATGGTTGACGGTGCCGTAAAGTAAAATTACGAATAGGTATATGAAAAATGCTGTCGCAGATGCGGCAGCATTTTTCATATAGTGAAAACAATAGGTTTTCAAATGAAATTTTACACTTCCAGAATCACAACCTGATATCCCTCTAAGGTAATCTCGCTGTCGGTTCCGGTCAACTTCGGACAATTGTTGAGTACGATCTTCTTATAAGGAGTATCGAGCTTTATGGTGCGCGGTTCGCGGCGGAAGTTGGCGATCACCAGCAGAGTCTTTTCTTCGCTCTTACGATAGAAAGCCATGAGGTTAGACTGATCCTCCCATACAGGAATGAGTTCACCGTATACGACCGTCTCTTTATATTCAGGATCCTTGCGCAGCGCAATGAGCTTGCGGTAATACTGATATACGGAATCCGGATCGTTGCGCTGACTCTCCAGATTGATACGGGTATAATTCGGATTCACCTGCAGCCAAGGAGTTCCCTCCGTAAATCCGGCGTTGACGCCATCGTTCCACTGGAACGGAGTACGCGCGTTGTCGCGGCTCTCTGCCGCTACGGTTTTCAGAGCTTCTTCCGGTGTGAGACCTGCATTTAAGGCTACCTGATACTCGTCGAGAGTAGAGATATCATCAATCTGGTCAATAGAGGTAAAGGTAGTATTTTCCATACCGATTTCCTGACCCTGATAGATGAAAGGCAGACCTTTCAGCATAAACATAAGCGTTCCCAGCATTTTTTTGCTGACATCATTTTGATCGCCTTCCGGAATATAATGGCTGACACCACGGGGCTCGTCATGATTTTCGATGATATTGGAATAGAATCCGATATCGCCGGCACGTTTTTGACTGAAAAAGCAGCTGTCACGATACTGATCAGGTGTAACAGGCGTGCGGTCATACCATCCCTTATCACTTTTTCCACAATTGTTTGCACGGAAATCATACATTGTGGAGAAGTATCCATTATCTCCGATGAAATCCGGAAAATCTTCCTCTTTCTCATTGAATACTTCACCGGCAGTGAACGCATCGTATACCTGAAAGCAGCGATCACGCATTTCTCCCAGAAACTCACCGATACCAACGGCGTCCTCCAGCATTCTCTGAGGCTTGATCATACCGTCGTCACGATCGGTCTCATAGTCTCTCCAAGGAAGCGCCTTTTTAATGTTGATGATGGCGTCGATACGGAATCCTGCGAGTCCTTTTTCCAGCCACCAGTTGATCATAGTGTAGATCTCATCACGCAGCTGCGGATTTTCCCAGTTCAGATCCGGCTGCTTCTTGTGGAACAAATGCAGATAGCACTTGTCCGGATGTCCCGGCAGGGGCTCCCACACACTTCCGCCGAAATAAGAGCGCCAGTTACATGGAACCTTACCATCCTTCATATCTTCGATATAAAAATACTTGCCATACTGTCCGTCCGGATCCTCGCAGGCCTTTTTGAACCACTCGTGTTCGTCAGAGCAGTGGTTTACCACGAGATCCATGACGATGCCGATGCCGCGTTTTTTACCCTCTGCGATCAGCTCGTCCATATCCTCCATGGTGCCAAAGCGTGGATCGATGTTGTAGTAATCGGAAATATCATAGCCCTGATCAGCCAGAGGAGAGCAGTAGATCGGAGAAAGCCATACGATCTCGACACCCAGCTCCTGAAGATAATCGAGCTTTCCGATGATACCGCGAAGATCGCCGATACCGTCATTGTTGGAATCCATAAAGCTCTTTGGATAAATCTGATATGCAACCTTTTCATGCCACCATTTCTTTTTCATAAGATACCTCCTGTATGTAAAGCTTGTGCAGGAATCCCTGCAGATTTTTGTAAAATAGAGATGTGTCCTAACTTCATAACAGCAGTATACGGGAAAGCTCTGAAAAAATCTTCTTATATTATGATAAAAAACTACGAAATATTGATATTTATGAGAGATCGGAGCGGGAGGCTTTGCGATACTGCAGAGGGGTGCAGCCCAGCTGTTTTTTGAAAGTACGCATAAAATTACCGAGGTTTGGAAAACCGCACTCCAGAGAGATATCCATGACGGAGGTCTGACTGTAGCACAGAAGCTTCGCTGCCTGTCGGATTCGCATCTCATTCAGATATTCCATGGGAGATCTGCCGATGACATTTTTGAAAAAGCGACAAAAATATTCCCGGCTCATGTTTGCCTGTGCGGCCAGATCTGCAATATAGATTTTATTTTGATAATGCTCTCTCATATAAGTGATGGACTGCTTGATCAGCTCTACCTGTGTGTTAGCGGAATCCGTGGAAGCACAGATCAGCTTCAGATCGACCAATACCGACAGCAGTCCGTATAGATCTGCCTTAATACGGAGCTGATCTGCCAGAGAAGAGCAGATATACTGTGTCTGGGGACGCCCGCGATCCTCGGCAGGATTGTGCCAGAAGCGTCGGGTCATATCCTCATACAGAGTGGCGATTTGTTCATAACCGGCCTGATCCTGAAATAGAAATCGGGGGAGAGACAATTTATTGGATCGCAGAGGCTCCAGATATTTTTCCTGAATCTGATCACTCTCTGCGAAAAAAAGCATCGGCAGAGAGAAAACGATGGCGCGCTCGGTAAATTCACTTTCACAGGAAATGGCATGCATCTCACCGCTGCCCACAAAGCAGAAGCAGGGGCGGTCAATATCATATTTCTCCATATTGATTTCCACCTGATAATGCCCCTTGACAAAATAGAGGATTTCCAGCTCGTCATGCCAGTGATGCTTGCAGAGAAACGGTTCCTTTGGAGCATAATTTCCTTCATCAGCCCGATATAATGCGCACGGAAACGTGACGCTTCCATGTATTTTGTTCTCTCTCAGAGAAACGGATTCGGATTTCATATATACCTCCGTAAATATAGAAATTGATATCATAAAAAGTCTGGTTTGAAAATATTCGATTCTGAATAGTTTCAATATAGCAGAATATTCGGGGATATTCAATTGAGAGTGAGAGTGTATATCCCGAAATGTATAAGAAATCCGAAACAATCATCTTGCGCAAGAGGAAATAAACGTGCTAGAATGACGAAGGTTTATAAAAATTTGAGAAATAGAGAAGAAAAGAGGAGAAAACATGAGAGCTTTGTATGCGTTGGCACTCTGTCTTCTGGCAGGATTGCTGATGTCACGTGTTGTGAAAAAATTAAAATTGCCGGCTGTAACGGCGTATCTGGTAGGAGGCATACTGATCGGACCCTACTGTCTGGGAAGGCTCGGTATTCCCGGCTTGGGATTTATTTCCCATGAGGATGTACTTCAATATAAGATCATCTCAGAGGTGGCACTTGGCTTTATAGCATTTTCCATAGGTAATGAGTTTCGTCTGAGGCAGTTAAAGAAAACCGGCAGACAGGCAACGATCACTGCATTTTGCGAGGCGCTTGGAGCGACCACGGTGGTCACAGTCGTTATGATCATTCTGCATGGAATTATCGGGAAAAAATTTCCATTGGACGCAGCGATCCTGCTTGGCGCAATCGCAACTGCAACGGCTCCTGCGGCAACCCTGATGGTGGTGCGTCAGTATAAGGCTAACGGACCGCTGACCGATATTCTGCTTCCGGTAGTTGCGCTGGATGATGCCATTGCCTTGGCGGTATTTGCGGTGTTCTGCTCCGTAGTGACTTCCATGAATCAGGGAGCGATCAGTCTGATTTCCATGCTGGCAGAGCCGATTCTGGAAATCGTGCTGTCCCTGATGCTGGGCGCAATTCTGGGAGCTGCGCTGACCTTCTGCGAGAAGTTCTTCTTTTCCAACAGTAAGAGATTATCTCTGTGTCTGACCTTCGTGATTCTGGCAACAGCGTTGGCGATGAACACGATTGAGGTGGCAGGATTTCATCTGGAGTTTTCCGGACTTTTGGTATGTATGATGCTGGGAACGGTTTTCTGCAATACCTGTCATTTTTCGGAAGATCTGATGAGCAAGACCGATGCATGGACAGCGCCGATCTTTATTCTGTTTTTCGTGTTCAGCGGGGCAGAGCTGGAGTTCAGCGTGTTCTCAGACATAGCGATCATCGGCGCGGGTCTGCTCTATATCCTCACCCGGAGTCTGGGAAAATATCTCGGTGCGGGCATCGGTTCAAGGGTGACGGGATGCGACGGAAATATCGTGAAATGGCTGGGTGTGACACTTTTGCCTCAGGCGGGGGTGGCGCTGGGAATGTCCCTGCAGGCGACCAAAACGATGGGAGAGGCAGGATTGCTGGTGCGCAATATTACACTGTTTGCGGTGCTGATCTATGAGCTGTTCGGACCTATGCTGACAAAGATTGCACTGACAAAAGCTGGCGAGATCTCCGTGAAGCCGACGGTGGTGAAAAAGACCAACACGGGAAGAATGCGCCACGAGAAGGCATAGGCTGTATAAGGAATATAAAAGAATTCAGAATACAGAAAGAAAACCAGAGGCGTTTGATATACTGCATATCAAATCCTCTGGTTTTCTTTTGTATTAACGAATGACAACAGCCATTTTACCCATACGGTTGTAGATGCGCTCAAAAGCAGAACGATTTCTCCAGACAAGACCGTCGAGCGGATCGTTGATAAGAACCTTATCTTTTTTCTTATCGTAGCCGCATAGAACGACACAATGTTCATTGCGGAAGAACGTCCATGTTTTGCCGAGCGTAGTATAGCTGAAGGACGGAACCGGTGTGAGCATATACATACCGTTCCATACGATCACGGGGTCTCCATTGTTCACGTATTTGTAAAGGTCGGTAAGCTTGATACCGCTGATATCGTAGGCCTTGAGCTTGGATTTCTTGGCCTTCAGATACTTGTTGGCAGCTATGGTCAAGCCCGGAGCATAGATACCGCATCCGCTGGAGGAGTGTGGGTCACCGGCAAAGGAGGTGACAAAGTTGCCACCGTTATTTGTCGGCAGATAATAATTCGCAATGGTGGTTTTCTTGATCGAAAACTTCTTATAATTCAGAACCATGGCGAGGGCTACAGACTCACAGCCTGTGGGGAGCTCCGGATTCTGGCGATAGTTCGTCATACGCAGCTGACGAACCTTCGGGAGAGAACGATCACTGGTTTTCTCTCCGACACGAATGCCATCGGCATTCAGGTAATAACCATCGACCCAGCGATTCTTACGTATATAATAGGAAGGACCGAAGTAATAATAATTCCCGCCGATCTTTTTCCATACATTTTTGTATGCTTCGCCGCTTGCCGGACAATAGTAGGTATGCTTGTTATGATTCACCCAGCCGGTCACGCGCTTGCCGTCCTTATCAAAATAGTAACGACGCTTATTGACAGTCACGAAAGAATTCTTTACCTTCTTCCCTTTTTTATCATAATAGTAGGTATGGCCGCCGGAGGTTACCAGCATATTTCTGGGTTTGGACGGAGCGAGTATTTCGGTTTTCGTTTCCGTTTCGGG
>JAUNCG010000083.1 GCA_030526715.1 Eubacteriales bacterium | reverse complement strand
GAGCTTGCGGCCACTATAATGTATGCCTGAAAATCGCAAAAATCACCGCAAAATCATAGAAAATTTCCGAAATTATTTGAAAATAAAAAAACACTGGATTTTTAAAAAAAGGTATGATATAGTTGTACAATGACTGTAAGTATGGGGAAGTATCTCATTTTTAGAGCCCATACATAAATGAGAATCAGGGTACAAGGAGGAACTATCTAAGATGAGTTTACAGGTAGAAAGATTAGAGCACAATATGGCGAAGCTGACGATTGAGGTCAGCGCAGATGAGTTCGAGAAGGCTATGCAGAGCGCATTCCTTAAGAATAAAGGTAAGATCAACATCCCGGGCTTCCGTAAGGGCAAGGCTCCGAGAGCTATGATTGAGAAGATGTACGGCGCAGGTATTTTCTATGAAGATGCTGCGAACGAGTTGATTCCGAGAAGCTATGACGCAGAGGTAGAGAACTGCGAGCTTGAGCTGGTATCCCAGCCGAAGATCGAGGTAGTACAGATCGAGAAGGGCAAGCCGTTCATCTTTACCGCAGAGGTAGCAGTGAAGCCGGAGGTTACGCTCGGCGAGTACAGAGGCCTTGAGGTACCGAAGACAGACGTGGAAGTATCTGACGAGGATGTCCAGACTGAGATCGACAGAGAGAGAGAGAAGAACGCGAGAACCGTGGACGTGGACGATCGTGCGGTTGAGAACGGCGACATGATCAAGCTCGACTTTGACGGTTCTGTGGACGGTGTTCCGTTCGAGGGCGGCAAGGCTGAGAATCATGCATTGACGATCGGTTCCGGCAGCTTTATCCCGGGCTTTGAGGAGCAGCTTATCGGCAAGAAGATCGGTGAGGATGTAGAAGTACAGGTTACCTTCCCGGAGGATTACCATGCAGCAGAGCTGGCAGGTAAGCCGGCAGTATTTAAGTGTAAGGTGAACGCTATCAGTGTGAAGGAGCTTCCGGAGATGGATGACGACTTTGCTCAGGAGATCTCCGAGTTTGATACTCTGGAGGAGTATAAGGCAGACGTTCGTAAGACTCTGGCTGAGAGAAAAGAGAAGGCTGCAAAGTCCGCGAAGGAGACCGCAGCAGTAGCTAAGGCTGTTGAGAATGCCGAGATGGATATTCCGGAGGCTATGGTAGAGGGTCAGGTAAGACAGATGGCGGATGATTTCGCAAGAAGAATCCAGTCTCAGGGTCTGACCGTTGAGCAGTATTTCCAGTTCACAGGCATGAATGCAGAGAAGCTCTTCGAGCAGATGAGACCGGAGGCTCTGAAGCGTATTCAGAATAGTCTGGTGCTTGAGGCTATCGCTGCAAAGGAGAACTTCGAGATCTCTGAGGAGAAGGTTGAGGAGGAGATCTCCAAGATGGCTGAGATGTATAAGATGGAGGCCGACAAGGTGAAGGAGCTTCTTGGCGAGCGCGGACTGGATCAGATGAAGTCTGATCTGAAGGTTCAGGCAGCAGTAGATCTGCTGAGAGACGAGGCTAAGGAAGTCTAAGAATGGGGATCACAGGAGGTGTTGACATGAGTTTGGTACCTTATGTTGTAGAGCAGACCAGCAGGGGCGAACGCACCTACGATATTTACTCCAGACTGCTGAAGGACAGAATCATTTTTCTTGGTGAGGAAGTGACGGATGTCAGCGCGAACATCATCGTAGCGCAGCTTCTGTTTCTGGAATCAGAGGATCCGGGAAAGGATATTCAGCTTTATATCAATAGTCCGGGCGGAAGTGTCAGTGCCGGTCTGGCAATTTACGATACGATGCAGTATATTAAATGTGATGTCTCCACGATCTGTATGGGTATGGCTGCCAGCATGGGAGCTTTCCTGTTGGCGGGAGGAACGAAGGGCAAGCGTATCGCGCTCCCGAATTCCAACATCATGATCCATCAGCCCTCCGGCGGCGCCAGAGGACAGGCGACGGAGATCCAGATCGTTGCGGAGGAGATTCTCAAGACGAAGCGCAAGCTCAATGAGATGCTCGCAGCGAATACGGGACAGCCGCTTGAGGTGATCGAGAGGGATACGGAGCGTGACAATTATATGTCTGCAGAGGAAGCGAAGGCATACGGCCTGATCGATATGGTAATATCAAGCAGAGCGTAAACGTATCTGTTTGTGACAGATAAGACTCCTGCGAGCAGCGTGGGAGTCTTTGTTCATAT
Organism: Eubacteriales bacterium; assembly: GCA_030526715.1. Classification (GTDB taxonomy): domain Bacteria; phylum Bacillota; class Clostridia; order Lachnospirales; family Lachnospiraceae; genus Marvinbryantia. The sequence goes on along the minus strand of JAUNCG010000083.1, from coordinate 4,319 downwards.
AGTTTTATTGAATAATTAATGAGGTGAATTATGGCAGGAAGAATCATGGAGCCGAAGGTGCGCTGCTCCTTCTGTGGAAAGAGCGAGGATCAGGTGCGCAAGCTGATCGCTGGACCGAACAATGTGTTCATCTGCGACGATTGCGTGGAGATCTGCGGTGAGATCATAGAGGAGGAGCTCGCGGAGGAGTACACAGAGGAGGGGACGGAGGAGATCAATCTTCTGAAGCCGCAGGAGATCAAGGCGGTGCTCGACGACTACGTCATTGGACAGGATAACGCGAAAAAAGCCCTTGCGGTTGCTGTGTATAACCATTACAAGAGAATACTTGCCGGAAGAGATCTGGGCGTGGAGCTGCAAAAGAGCAATATCCTGATGCTCGGTCCTACGGGAAGCGGTAAGACCTATCTTGCGCAGACTCTGGCAAGATTGCTGAACGTCCCGTTTGCCATTGCAGACGCTACTACATTGACGGAGGCGGGATATGTGGGCGAGGATGTGGAGAACATCCTTCTGAAGCTGATTCAGGCGGCGGATTACGACATTGACCGTGCTCAGCACGGAATCATTTATATTGATGAGATCGATAAGATCACCAGAAAGTCTGAGAATACCTCCATCACCAGAGACGTCTCGGGTGAGGGCGTGCAGCAGGCTTTGCTGAAGATTCTGGAGGGAACTCTGGCCAGTGTTCCGCCTCAGGGCGGAAGAAAGCATCCGCAGCAGGAGCTGATTCAGATTGATACGACCAATATCCTGTTTATCTGCGGAGGTGCGTTTGACGGTCTGGAGAGAATCATCAGCAGCCGTATCGAGAATAAGGCGATCGGCTTTAACCGTGATCTGGTGGATAATCGCGATCAGAATGTGGGAGAGCTGCTAAAAGAAGTGGTTCCGCAGGATTTCGTGAAATTCGGTCTGATCCCGGAGTTTATCGGACGTGTGCCGGTGGTGGTATCTCTGGATGCTCTGGATGAGGAGACGCTGGTGCGTATCCTGAAGGAGCCGAAGAATTCCATCATCAAACAGTACAAGAAGCTGTTTGAGCTGGACGGCGTGAAGCTGGACTTTGAGGATGCGGCAGTGAATGCTATTGCGAAGAAGTCTATGGAACGCAAGACCGGTGCCCGCGGACTGCGCGCAGTAATGGAGAAGACCATGCAGGAGCTGATGTACACGATCCCGTCTGATGAGACCATCACGGAGTGTACGATCACCGAAGCCTCCGTGGAGGGAGACGGGGAGCCCGCATTGATACACAGTGAGGAGAGACTGATCCCGGTGCGCAGCACACGTCACAAGGTTGTTCGCACGCCGGAATCAGCATAATATACAGATGAAGGTTCCCGTCGCAATATGGGGTATGCGATTGCTCGCGGGTAACCGGATAGAGGAATTATGACAGAAATGATAAAGAACATACCGACCGTGGCATTACGTGGACTGACGATTCTTCCGTCCATGCTGGTACATTTTGATATCAGCCGTCAGCAGTCTCTGAAAGCGGTCGAAGAGGCACTGAAGGAAGATCAGCGCCTTTTTGTGGTGACACAGAAAAGCATGGAGACGGAGAATCCGGAGGAGAAGGATCTTTACCGGATCGGTACTGTTGTGGAAATACGACAGGTGGTCAAGCTTCCAAAGGGAATATTGCGGATTCTGGCAGAAGGAATGTACCGCGCAGAGCTGACTGCGCTGGAGGTGTCAGAGTATCTGTGTGCGGATCTGGCAGTTTTCATGGAGGAAGAGGCGGATCCTGTACGCAGTGAGGCTGTGCTGCGTTCCCTCAAGGAGAGCTTCGAGCTGTACAGCCGTTCGAACAACAAGATCAGCAAAGAACAGGTTCGACAGATCATAGAGCTTCAGGGACTGGAAAAGACCGCAGGACAGATCGCGACGGCGCTTCCGGTCTACTATGAGGAAAAACAGAGGATACTGGAAGCGCCGACCCTGATGGAACGCTGCGAGCTGCTCTGCACTCTGATGGAGCAGGAGATCGCAGTGCTTCGGGTACGTCAGGAGCTGGAGGAGAAGGTTCGAAGCCGGATCGATAAGAACCAGAGAGAATACATTCTGCGGGAGCAGATGAAGCTGATCCGGGAAGAACTCAAGGAAGACAATCTGAATGAGGCAGATCAGTTCGCGCAGGAGCTGAAGAAGCTGAAGGCCTCCAAGAAGGTAAAAGAGAAAATACAAAAGGAGATCGACCGCTATCGCGGCATCGGTGTAAATTCTGCGGAAAGCGCGGTCATACGTGGCTATATAGAGACGCTGCTCAGCCTCCCATGGGACAGGGTGTCCAGAGATAATAAGGATATCGCCAATGCCAGAGAGGTGTTGGAGCGGGATCACTATGGATTGGAAAAGGTAAAGGAGCGTATTCTGGAGTTCCTCTCCGTCCGTATCCTGACAAAGAAGGGCGACAGTCCGATCCTCTGTTTGGTGGGGCCTCCGGGAACCGGTAAGACCTCCATTGCCAGATCGATAGCCAAGGCGCTGGATAAAAAATATGTCAGGATCAGCCTCGGCGGCGTGCGGGATGAAGCGGAGATCCGCGGACATCGAAGAACCTATATCGGCGCTATGCCGGGACGCATTGCCACGGGACTGCGTTCAGCCGGAGTGAAGAATCCTCTGATGCTGCTGGATGAGATCGACAAGCTCAGCAGCGACTACAAGGGAGATACGGCGTCTGCTATGCTGGAGGTGCTGGACTCCGAGCAGAACCACAAGTTCAGCGATCACTATGTGGAGATCCCTCTGGATCTCTCAGAGGTGCTGTTCATAGCTACGGCCAATGATGTTCAGACGATCCCGAGACCGTTGCTGGATCGTATGGAGCTGATCGAGATCACGAGCTATACGGAGAATGAGAAGTTTCACATTGCCAGAGAGCATCTGTGGGAAAAACAGATCGAGCGCAATGGATTATCGGGATACAAGGTGACGATCACGGACAACGCTCTGCGCCGCGTGATCTCGGGATATACCAGAGAAGCCGGGGTACGTGGTCTTGAGCGTAAGCTGGGAGAGATCTGCCGCAAGGTGGCAAGAGATATCATCGAAAAGAAGAAAAAGTCGGCGAAGATCACAGAGAGCAGTCTGGTGAAGTATCTGGGAAAGGTGCGCTATACGGTACAGGAGCTCAATGAACACAATGAGATCGGTATCGTGCGTGGACTTGCGTGGACCAGCGTGGGTGGAGACACTCTGCAGATCGAGGTGAACACCATGCCGGGCAAGGGAGAGTTTCGACTGACAGGTCAGCTTGGCGACGTCATGAAGGAATCCGCGCAGGCAGGCATCAGTTATATTCGCTCTGTGAGCGGCAAATATGGGATCGCAGACGAATATTTCTCAAAACATGACATTCATATCCACATTCCGGAAGGCGCGGTGCCGAAGGACGGACCTTCCGCGGGAGTTACCATGGCTACGGCTATGATCTCAGCCATTACGGGGATTCCGGTGCGCGCAGATATTGCCATGACCGGGGAGATCACCTTGCGTGGCCGGGTGCTGCCGATCGGAGGTCTGAAGGAGAAGCTGCTGGCGGCCAAGAGTGCAGGTATGAAGCTCGTATTTGTGCCGGAGAAGAACCGTCCGGATATCGGGGAGATCTCCGATGAGATCAAGAATGGTCTGGATATCCGCTATGCAAAGTCCATGGAGGATATTCTCCCGATCGCACTTGTGAAAGAAATCGACTGAGTTTGGCTGATTTCAGGCGGTTGTATGGTCTGCAAAAGCAATGAAGTGATTGTAAAGGAAAAGAAGGAGAGGAACGCATGGTAATTAAGAATGTAACGTTGGAAACGGTATGCGGGATTACGAGCACGCTGCCGGTACATGATAAAATTGAGGTTGCATTTGCGGGAAAGTCCAATGTGGGGAAATCCTCGCTGATCAATGCCCTGATGAACCGTAAGGCTCTGGCGCGTACCAGTGCGCAGCCGGGAAAGACACAGACCATCAACTTTTATAATATCAATGATGCGATGTATCTGGTGGACCTTCCGGGATATGGGTATGCCAAGGTTCCGCAGTCGGAAAAGGAAAAGTGGGGGAAGCTGATCGAACGCTATCTGCAGAAATCACAGATGCTGAAGGCGGTCTTTCTGCTGATCGATATTCGACACGATCCGTCGGCAAACGATAAGACGATGTATGAGTGGATGACCTATAATGGATATGAGCCGATCATTATTGCTACCAAGCTGGATAAGATCAAGCGCAGCCAGCTGCAGAAGCAGGTGAAGGCGATCCGTCAGGGGCTCGGTATGAAGAGCGAGGGCATCATCATCCCGTTTTCGGCGGAG
>JAUNCG010000082.1 GCA_030526715.1 Eubacteriales bacterium | reverse complement strand
GAACATTTTTTTCTTGTATAATTGTACTGAATGTATTAGAATGTAGTCATATCAAAACATAAGGAGGATGAAACCCATGGCATATGTAATTAGTGATGAGTGCGTAAGCTGCGGAACCTGTGCTGGTGTATGTCCGGCAGAAGCTATCAGCGAGGGCGATGGCAAGTATGTAATTGATGCAGATGCATGTCTTGATTGCGGAACCTGCGAGTCTGAGTGCCCGACCGGAGCAATCTCTGCAGAGTAATCTAAGAAACGAAAGACTGTCGTAGATGCGACAGTCTTTTTTTATTGTTTTGCAAACCATCGCCGCAGCCAGCTGTGCTCCTTTGCAGCCGCTGCGGTTCGCCCGCTCTTCTGATGCGCTCGAATCGCCTCATCCAGCTTTCGAAACCGCTCCTCCTCGCGCTTCTCCTGCATATGCAGAAGATATTCCATCTCTCTGGAAAACGCATCCTCGATCCTGCCCTGCAGCTGTTCATTATTCTCCTTGATCACCTTGTCCACGATCTCGGAGACCAGCTCTTCAAACTGCCTCAGCTTCTTTGTATTCTGCTCTATCAGCGCCGGTGACTGAATTTCTTCTCCTTCCTTCCCTTTTTCAAAAGAAGTATCCTTTCCATTCTGGGCCGCTCCCCACACGTGTTCTTTCTCTTTCAGCAGCTGTCGTATCGCTCGCAGCTGCAGTCCTTTCTCTTTCAGTTCCTTTACATTCTGAAACATTTCAATATTTTCTCGGGTGTAGTATCGGTGTCCAAGCTCCGTTCTGCCAACCGGAATCTCCAGCTCCTCTTCCCAGTACCGCAGAACATGAGCCTCCACAGCGACCATTCTGGCCGCCTCGGATATCAAAAATCTCTGCTCCGTCACAATACTTCCCTCCATATTCAAGAATCATACACGATTCTTTCCGGGATCTCTCCCCTTTGTCTCATAGTATAGCACGCCGCGTGAATTTCCGACACAAAAATATTTCGCAGAATTCGTCAATTTTTTCGACCTTCTCTTATGCGCCAATGCGAAGTTCTCTTATCAATTCACCATATACCTTCTCATCCTGCATCGCATGAACAATATCCTCTTTACGATTTTAAATTTGCTTTTTCCAATTCCCTTTAGTATACTTTTCTTATATTACGAAAGCTTTCACACGGAAAGGATCCACTATGAAAAAAGACGGCTACTATTCCTCCGGTGAGTTCGCACGCATGGCACAGGTCACCCTGCGAACGATCCGCTATTATGATAAACACAATATCCTGAAGCCCTCCTTTGTGACGGAGGCGGGGGCACGTTTTTACACTGCTGCGGATCTTGCCAGACTTCAGCAGATCCTTCTGTTGAAGCATCTCGGTTTCTCTCTCGATGAGATTCGGGAGCTGACCATTGACGACAGTGACCGACAGGTACTGCTGAAGTCCCTCGATATGCAGCGCAAGCTGGTACAAGACCGCATCGAGCAAATGCTTCTGGTCGAAAAAGCCATCGAGGATACCTCTGACGCCATCCGTTCTCAGGACTCCATCGACTGGAGCCAGATGCTGAACCTGATCCATCTGACAGGAATGGAGAAGAGCCTGAAAAATCAGTACCGCAACGCCTCCAATATCTCTGCCCGCATCCATCTGCACAGCCTCTACTCCCACAACACTCAGGGCTGGTTCCCTTGGGTATATGAGCAGTGCAGTCTTCAGCCCGGCATGAACATCCTTGAGCTTGGCTGCGGCGACGGCGCTCTTTGGCAGGAAAATCTTTCAAAGCTCCCGGCTAAGATCCACATCACGCTCTCCGATATCTCCGAGGGGATGCTCAGAGACGCCAGACGCTCTGTCGGCGCACAGGATCCGCGTTTTTCCTCACTTGCCTGCGATTGTCACGCAATTCCCTGCAAAGATGCACAGTTTGACCTCGTAATCGCCAATCATGTACTCTTCTATTGCAGCGATATCGCAAAGGTATGTCGCGAGGTGCAGCGTGTATTAAAGCCCGGAGGCCGCTTTCTCTGCAGCACCTACGGCAGTCTTCATATGAAAGAGATCAGCAATCTCGTACAGGAATATGACGAACGCATCGTCCTCGCCGCCGATAATCTCTACGAGGTCTTCGGTCGGGAGAACGGCGCCGATATCCTTGCACCCTGTTTTTCACAGGTGCGCTGGATCTCCTACGAAGACTATCTGACCGTACCGGACGCCGATCCTCTGATCTCCTACATTCTCTCCTGTCACGGCAATCAGAATCAGTATATTGTGGATCGCTATCAGGATTTTCGCGGATTTGTAAAATCACGGATCGGTAAAGGCTTCCATGTCACCAAGGATGCCGGCATCTTTATAGCGGAACCATAAGCTGCCGGATACGTGAAGCACTGCATGTTCTTATGCACATTTCACAAATTTTATAATTTCAGAAATTTTCTCTTGAAGGTGACCTTAGGTCACCTTTTATAGTGTCCTTGTAAACGTCAAATCAGCCGTTTTTATACTATCCAAGTAGAATGAGATAGTTAAACGGCACTTTCGAATAATGAGGGTATGAATATGAAGGGCATTGTACTTGCCGGCGGCTCCGGCACCAGACTTTATCCACTGACCAAAGTAACCAGTAAGCAGTTACTTCCCATTTATGACAAGCCGATGATCTACTATCCGCTCTCCGTGCTGATGAGCGCAGGGATCCGCGAGATTCTGATCATCTCTACACCGCAGGATACGCCGAGATTTCAGGAGCTTCTCGGAGACGGTTCCCAGTTTGGACTGCAGCTCTCCTATGCGGTACAGCCGAGTCCGGACGGACTGGCTCAGGCCTTTATCATCGGCGCTGACTTCATCGGTGATGACTGCGCAGCCATGGTACTCGGAGACAACATCTTCGCCGGACACGGATTGAAGAAGCGTCTGAAGGCTGCCGTGAAAAATGCGGAGGAAGGCAGAGGCGCTACCGTATTCGGTTACTATGTAGACGATCCGGAGCGTTTCGGTATCGTTGAATTCGATGAGAACGGCAAGGCCGTCTCCATTGAAGAAAAACCGGCAAAGCCAAAGAGCAACTATTGCGTCACCGGACTTTATTTCTATGATAATAAGGTCGTGGAATATGCCAAGAACCTGAAGCCGAGCGCACGTGGGGAGTTAGAGATCACCGATCTGAACCGCATTTATCTGGAAAATGGCGCACTGAACGTAGAGCTTCTGGGACAGGGCTTCACATGGCTGGATACCGGTACCCACGAGAGTCTTGTGGAGGCTACCAATTTTGTCAAAACCGTAGAATCTCACCAACACCGCAAGATCGCCTGCTTGGAGGAGATCGCATATCTCAACGATTGGATCACCCGTGAGGACGTCCTGAAGGTCTACGAGGTACTGAAGAAAAATCAGTACGGCCAGTATCTGAAGGATGTGTTGGACGGCAAGTTCTTGGATGTACTGCATTAAAATGATACACAAAGAATTCTAAATGAAGAATGCGATATGAAGAATACTTCATAAAGAATATTTTATAATAAAGAATGCTTCACGAAGAATTCAGCGTAAAGAAAAAGGAGAAGAAAAAGCATGAATATTATCGTAACCGGCGGAGCCGGATTTATCGGAAGCAATTTTGTATTTCACATGTTAAATAAATACCCGGATTACCGCATCGTATGTCTGGATTGCCTGACCTATGCAGGAAATCTTTCCACATTGGCTCCGGTGATGGACAACCCGAATTTCCGTTTTGTAAAAGAAAGCATCACCGATCGCGAAGCTGTCTATAAGCTCTTCGAGGAGGAGCACCCGGATATGGTAGTGAACTTTGCTGCCGAGAGCCATGTAGACCGTTCCATTGAGAACCCTGAGGTCTTTCTGGATACTAACATCAAGGGCACTGCAGTACTGATGGATGCCTGCAGAAAATACGGTATCCAGCGCTATCATCAGGTCTCCACCGATGAGGTCTACGGTGACCTTCCGCTGGATCGTCCGGATCTGTTCTTTACAGAGGAGACCCCGATCCACACCAGCAGCCCGTACAGCTCTTCCAAGGCCGGCGCAGATCTGCTCGTGCTTGCTTACCACAGAACCTACGGTCTGCCGGTAACCATCAGCCGCTGCTCCAACAACTACGGCCCGTATCACTTCCCGGAGAAGCTGATTCCGCTGATGATCGCAAACGCTCTGAACGACAAGCCGCTTCCGGTCTACGGCGAGGGTCTGAATGTCCGCGACTGGCTCTATGTTGAGGATCACTGCAAGGCCATTGACCTGATCATCCACAAAGGACGTGTCGGAGAAGTCTACAACATCGGCGGTCACAATGAGATGAAGAACATCGACATCGTCAAGATCATCTGCAAGGAGCTCGGCAAGCCGGAGAGCCTGATCACCTACGTCACAGACCGTAAGGGACATGATATGCGTTACGCCATCGATCCGACCAAGATCCACAACGAGCTCGGCTGGCTTCCGGAAACCATGTTCAAGGATGGTATCAAGAAGACCATCCAGTGGTATCTGGATAACAAGGAATGGTGGGAGACCATCATTTCCGGAGAATATCAGAACTATTATGAGAAGATGTATGGCAACCGCGAGGAGGTAAAGTAATGAAGGTATTCGTTACCGGCGTGGCAGGACAGCTCGGCCACGATGTCATGAACGAATTGCATAAACGCGGTATAGAAGGTGTCGGGAGCGATATCGCTCCCGAATACAGCGGTATCTCAGACGGTTCCGCTGTCACCACTATGCCCTACGTATCTATGGATATCACAGATCCTGCCATGGTAGAACAGGTCATCACCGAAAGCGGATGTGATGTGGTCATTCACTGCGCTGCATGGACCGCTGTAGATATGGCAGAGGATGATGATAAAGTCAGCAAGGTACGCGCCATCAATGCCGGCGGTACCCAGAATATCGCAAATGTCTGCAAAAAGCTTGACGCAAAGATGGTCTATATCAGTACCGACTACGTCTTCAACGGTCAGGGAACCACTCCGTGGGAACCGGATTGTAAGGACTATCAGCCGCTGAATATCTACGGTCAGACCAAGCTGGAGGGTGAACTCGCCGTAGCAAACACTCTGGATAAATACTTTATCGTCCGCATCGCATGGGTATTTGGCGTAAACGGCAAGAACTTTATCAAGACCATGCTGAACGTTGCCAAGACCCATGATACCCTGCGCGTCGTCAACGATCAGATCGGTACGCCGACCTACACCTATGACCTTGCCCGTCTGCTGGTGGATATGATCGAGACAGACAAATACGGCTACTACCACGCTACCAATGAGGGTGGATACATCAGCTGGTACGATTTTACCAAAGAGATCTTCCGTCAGGCTGCCGCTTTCGGACACAGCGAATACAGCGAGGAGCGCGTCACCGTACTTCCGGTAACTACCGCGGAATATGGCGTTTCCAAGGCCGCGCGTCCCTTCAACAGCCGCCTCGATAAGAGTAAGCTGACAGAGAACGGATTCACCCCGCTGCCAACTTGGCAGGATGCGCTGGAGCGCTATCTGAAAGAAATCGAATTCTAAATTTATTTGAAAAAACCACCGTTTCAGATGTCATATCACATCCGACGGTGGTTTTTCATATGCATATATACCGGAACAACTATATATAACCTATTCTACGGTAACACTCTTTGCCAGATTCCTCGGCTTATCTACATCCAGACCCTTGGCCACAGATACATAATATCCGAGAAGCTGCAGCGGAATCACCGCCAGCGACGGCAGAAAATGCGCATCTGTCTTCGGTACATAGACTGTGAAATCAGCGGTATCCTCTATACTATAATGTCCATACGGCGTCACTGCCATCAGGAAGGCGCCGCGACTCTTACATTCTACCATATTGCTGATGGTCTTCTCATATAATTCAGGCTGAGTCAGCACGCCGGTCACCAGAATGCCATCCTCGATCAGAGAGATCGTGCCATGCTTCAGCTCGCCTGCGGCATACGCCTCCGAATGAATGTAGCTGATCTCCTTAAGCTTCAAGCTGCCCTCCATGCACACCGCATAGTCCAGACCTCTGCCCACAAAAAATACATCGTGAGCATTCGCCTGCTTTGACGCAAACCACTGAATACGCTCCTTATCGTCCAGAATACGCTGAATCTTCCCCGGGATCGTCTGCAGCTCCTTAATATAATCTGCATACTCCTCTTCGCTGATCTCACCTTTTACCAGCGCAAACTGAATCGACAGGATATAACCGGCGATCAGCTGCGTGCTGTATGCCTTGGTAGTCGCAACCGCGATCTCCGGACCCGCCATCGTGTAAAATACATTATCCGCCTCACGGGCAATCGAAGAACCGATCACATTGACAATACCAAGCGTCTTCACGCCCCGCTTCTTCGCCTCACGAAGTGCTGCCAGAGAATCGGCAGTCTCACCGGACTGGCTGATCACGATCACAAGACCGTTCTTATCCAGCAGCATATTTCTGTAACGGAACTCAGAAGCCAACTCCACGCGCACAGGAATCTTCGCCAGATCCTCCAGAAGATACTGCGCTGCCACACCCGCATGGAATGCAGATCCGCAGGCCACAATATAGATCTGACTGATAGCTCTGATATCCTCATCGGATAATCCCATCTCCCCAAGATCGATTCTTCCATCCTT
>JAUNCG010000025.1 GCA_030526715.1 Eubacteriales bacterium | reverse complement strand
TCAACGCTCGATTCCCGGACGTGCCGGAATCCCCTGCTGAAACGGGTGCTTGCGCATACAGATCTCCGATACATAGTCTGCCCGCTCTATAAGAGCTTCGCCCGGCTCCTGTCCGGTCATAATGACCTCCAGCTTTTCCGGCTTGTGATCCAGAAACTCCGTCACCAGCGCTTCTTCCAGAAGCCCGGCTCGTATCGTGTAGATCACTTCGTCAAGGAAGAGCACGTCATAGTCCTCCCGGGCTGCCAGCTCGGTCACATTCTTGAGCTGCTCCGCATAAAAGGCTCTTCGCTGTTTTTTTTCTTCTTCCGTCATCTGAAAGCTGAACTTTTCCTGCGCAAGTCCGTCGATCCACGTCACGTTCGATACCTGCTCCAGAATCTTCCGCTCGCTGGTCTTATTATCCTTCATGAACTGATAGATCAGCACCTTATAGCCATATCCCGCCGCACGGGTACACAGCCCCATGCCCGTAGTCGTCTTCCCCTTGCCGTTGCCACAGTAGATGTGGATCAGGCCTGTCGTTTTTTTTCTGTCTGCCATATCACAATACCTCCGCTCCTATCTGTCCTGCATCCGTTCACGGCTCCTCCGCTTCCGGGATCTCTCCTGTCTTCGCAGCTTCCGCTGCAGACAGCTTCTCCTGTTTTCTTCGTTCTCTCAGCTCTCGGAAAAACATACTCAGCATCGTACTGCATGCATCCTCCATCACTCCGCGGATCACCTCCACCTTATGATTGAAGCCGTCCATTTCCAGCAGATTCAGCACGGATCCGGCGCATCCCGCCTTCGGATTCATACAGCCGATCACCACCTTTGTCAGTCTCGCCTGCATCATGGCCCCTGCGCACATCTGGCACGGCTCCAGAGTCACATACATGGTACAGCCCTCCAAACGCCAGTCCCCCAGCTTTTTCGCAGCCCGTCGGATCGCCGTGATCTCCGCATGCGCCAGCGTATTTTTGTCCGTATTGCGTCGATTATATCCTCTCGCAAGGATCCTTCCTTCATATACGATCACACATCCGATGGGAACCTCATCCAGCGCATAGGCTTTTTTTGCCTGCCGGATCGCTTCCCTCATATATTTTTCGTCCTCCTGCCGCTGTAAATCCTGTTCCATGCATTCTTCCTTTTCCTACGTGAATTCTGTTTTTATTATAGAATTTCAGGTGACCCATGTCAATCTTCTTTGCGCTTGTGCATTCTACGCTTCTTTACAAACTTTTTTCTTTCGTGTATGATATGATGCAAGAATCAAAAGTTCCACCCCGCATATTTTGCGGATACTCATTTACGAAAGGTTGTATTATGCGAAAACCAGTAATATCGGCGCTGCTTTGTCTTTTTCTCAATCTCGGCGCATTATCCGCGGCACAGGCGGATTCCGGGACAGCTGCTGCCAGCACCATCATAGAATATCACTCTTGGCCAACGATACATGAGCTTTCGACAGAGGAAGCTTCCGCTGAAGTTCTCCTAGATGCATCGCCTTCCGAGACCGTTCCTCCCAGACCGCAGCCTCTCACCGAAGAAGATCTGAAGACGCTCTTCGGCGGCATTCCGGTCTATATGGATACCGGCTCTTTTCTCCTGAACCGTATCGACGGCATTCCTTCGATTCATCTGTCTCCTGACGGAACCATATTATCCCTTGACGGACATACCTATCAGGTGCGCAAGCCATGGAGCGCCTTTCAGCGAGAGCTCACGGATATGATCGACGCCTATCAGGGAGACTGGTCCATCTATATCAAGGATCTCTCCACTGATCGCGTTATGCAGATCAACGAGCATTCCATGGAATCGGCCAGCCTCATCAAGCTTTACATTGCCGGTGCCATCTATGAGGCTCTTGAGCGCGGTGAGCTCACTATGGATGATCAGATTCGAAATGCTCTGCAGCTCATGATCACCATCAGCGATAATGAATCGTCCAATGTGCTCACGAGACGATTGACGGACGAGACCGGGGATTTCCAGACAGGTCTGGCTGTGACCAATGATTTTATCACCCGCTATGGTTTTACGAATACCGAGCAGATCAACGGTATCGCCGATCCGAGCCTCTGGGTAAATGACGGGCGTGTCAATATGACCTCTGCGGCAGATTGTGGTCATTTTCTGGAGATGGTGTATGACGGTACTCTGGTCTCCCATTATGCCTCCCTGCGGCTGGAGGATCTGCTGAACCGTCAGGAAGTCAATTATAAGATTCCGGACGGTCTGCCAAGCGGCGTACATATCTCGCACAAGACCGGCGAAGTAGATGATACGGAAAATGATGCGGCCATCATTTATACTCCTTACGGGGACTATATTTTCTGTGTTCTGTCCACGGATCTGACTGATACCGGGTCTGCGGTGGATCATATCCATGAAATTACGGGAATGGTTTATCGTTATTTTACGGAACCTATTTTACAAATAGAGGAGGAAGCCTATGTTTCGAATGTGGGGGAAGCTTTGGAAGCAGAATCATCTGCTGAGTGATATGACGGTCACAGATGACAGCGACGATACCAGAACTCACAAGGTCTTTCGGGCTCTGGAAGAGATCTGTCTGGATATGGATCTCGGCAAGCCGATCTGGCTGGACTCTAACATCCGTGATTTCCAGCGACACAGCCGGACACGCTTTACACAGGACAGCTTTATTGAACAGATTGAATTTGATTTTTTAGAGATCCACGTAATAGAGGAGGACTGAACGCTCAGTCCTCCTCTGTTTTATTTTATTGCAAAATGATCTAAGATTGTGCCGCCCAGCCGTAAGCATATTTCACCGCACGCTTCCAGCCCTGCAGACGCTTTTGACGTTCTTCGTCCATGATCTGAGGCACAAATACCCGGTTGATCTCCCAGTTTTGGCGCACCTCGTCCTTCGAGGACCAGTATCCCGTTGCCAAGCCTGCCAGATAGGCCGCTCCCATGGCCGTCGTCTCCACACACACCGGCCGGTTCACCGGCGCATTGATGATATCCGCCTGCGTCTGCATAAGGAAATCATTGGCGCTCGCGCCGCCGTCTACCTTCAGCGCAGACAAGCGGATGCCGGAATCAGCCTCCATCGCCTCTAATACATCGCTTACCTGATAAGCGATCGAATCCAGTGTTGCCCGAATAATATGATACTTATTCACGCCTCTGGTGATTCCCACAATGGTTCCTCTTGCATATTGATCCCAGTATGGCGCGCCAAGTCCGGTAAATGCCGGAACCACGTAGCAGCCGTTCGTGTCCTTCACCTTCCGGGCCATATACTCCGAATCCTCCGCAGAATCGATGAGACGCATCTCATCTCTCAGCCACTGCACGGAAGCTCCGGCCACAAAAATAGAGCCCTCCAGTGCATAATTCACCTTGCCATCCAGTCCCCATGCAATGGTCGTCACCAGACCGTGGTCGGAGAATACCGGCTTTTCTCCGGTATTCATCAGCAGAAAGCAGCCGGTTCCATAGGTATTCTTCGCCTCACCCGGTGAAAAACAGGTCTGACCGAACAGAGCTGCCTGCTGATCTCCCGCTGCCCCCGCGATCGGAATATTGCCTCCGAAGAACGAGGCATCCGTCTCACCATAGACACAGCTGGAGGGCATCGCCTTTGGTAGCATACAGCGTGGAATATCCAGTTCCCGCAGAATGTCCTCATCCCACTCCAGCGTATTGATATTAAACAGCATCGTGCGGGCTGCATTAGAATAATCCGTCACATGAACGGCTCCCTTCGTCAGCTTCCAGATCAGCCACGTCTCCACGGTACCGAACAGCAGCTCACCACGCCTTGCCCGCTCTCTGGCTCCCTGTACATGATCCAGAATCCACTTCACCTTAGTTGCGGAAAAATAAGCGTCGATCACCAGTCCCGTCTTCACGCGAAAGCTCTCCTCGAGTCCCCGCTCTTTCAGAGAATCGCAGTACTCCGATGTTCTGCGACACTGCCAGACAATGGCATGATATATGGGTTCCCCCGTATTCTTATCCCAGACGATGGCCGTCTCACGCTGGTTCGTGATACCGATCGCCGCAATGTCCTTCGCCTCCGCGCCTACTTTACTCATAGCCTCCACCGCAACGCCCAGCTGCGAGGACCAAATCTCATCTGCATCATGCTCTACCCATCCCGGCTGCGGGAAATACTGCGTAAATTCCTTCTGTGCCATGCTGCAGATCTCACCTTTTTTATTAAACAGTATACACCGATTGCTGGTCGTTCCCGCATCCAGTGCCATCACGTACTTTTTCATGGAATCAAATTCCTTTTCTCTCCATTCAGAAATGCCTCAATGTTCAGGTAAACCTCATCTGTCAGGCGCTGTCTGGCCTCTCCGGTCGCCCAAGCGATATGCGGAGTCACCACCAGCTTCCCGCTGTCCTGTATTTTCAACAACGGATTGCTCTCCTTCATCGGCTCCGCAGAAATCACATCCAGACCGGCGCCTGCAATTAATCCTTCCTCAAGAGCCGTCACAAGATCCTGCTCATTCACGATAGGCCCGCGGGCAACATTGATCAGAATCGCGCTTTTCTTCATCTTCCGGAAATTCTCCAGCTTCATCAGATTCTCTGTCACCGCATTTAGCGGTGCATGAATCGAGAGAATATCCGACTTTGCCAGAAGCGTATCCAGATCCACGCTGCAATAATCCTGATTCTGATTGCGTCCCGTGGTGGAATAATAGATGACTTCACAGCCAAATACCTTGGCAATCTCAGCCACCTTGCGCCCGATCGCTCCCAGCCCGATGATTCCCCATGTCTTACCTGCCAGCTCAAAGATCTTCTTATCAAAGTGACAGAAAATGTCAGATCTGACATACTCACCCGATTTAACATAGTCATCATAGTAGGCCATCTGATTCACCAGATACAACGCCAGTGCAAACGTATGCTGCGCTACAGAATCCGTTGAATAGCCTCCCACATTCGCCACGACGATCCCCCGGCTGTCCGTGTACGCCTTGTCGATGATGTTGTATCCGGTGGCTGTGATGGCGATCATCTTCAGATGCTCTGCGCTCTTCAGGGTCGTCTCATTCATAGGAACCTTATTTACGATGATGATATCCGCGTCCTTCACCTTTTCCGGCGTATCCTCTGCCATGGACTGTCCGTAGACAGTCACATGACCAAGCTTCTCAAATACCGTGAGATCAATATCCGCTCCAAGGCTGTTCGCTTCCAGAATTACGATTTCCATATGCTTACCTCATTATCATCTCCTGAGTATTTTCTTATAATCTCTTCAGCAGCTCTTCTCTCTCGTTCTCATAACCCGGTTTTCCGAGCAGCGCAAACATATTTTTCTTATAGCTCTCAACACCCGGCTGGTTGAACGGATTCACTCCCAGAGTGTAGCCGCTGACGCCACAGGCAAACTCAAAGAAATAGAACAGCTCGCCCAGAGAAAACTCATCCTGCTTCGCAATGTTCACTACCAGATTCGGTACATTACCGTCGGTATGTGCAAGGATCGTTCCGTTCATAGCGCTCTTATTTACAAAATCAACGGTCTTGCCCGCCAGATAGTTCAGTCCGTCCAGATCTACCGGCTCTTCGTTGATGAGCACTTCGCAGGAAGACTCCTCTACGTTCAGAACTGTCTCAAACATGATACGCGCACCGTCCTGAATAAACTGACCCATAGAATGCAGATCTGTGGTCAGATCTACAGATGCCGGGAAAATACCCTTCTGATCCTTGCCCTCGCTCTCGCCGTAGAGCTGCTTCCACCACTCAGATACGTAGTGCAGGCTCGGCTCATAGTTTGCAAGAATCTCCACGCTCTTTCCTTTTCTGTGAAGAATATTGCGGATCGCCGCATACTTCAGCGCATCATTCTGTGCAAACTCGTTGTTCAGCGCCAGCTCTCTTCCTGCTGCGGCACCTGCCATTAAAGCGTCAATATCCGCACCGCTGACAGCGATCGGCAGAAGACCGACTGCGGTGAGAACAGAAAAACGTCCGCCGATGTCATCCGGCACTACAAAGGTCTCATAGCCTTCCTCAGTGGCAAGTCCCTTCAGCGCTCCTCTTGCCTTATCTGTGGTTGCATAGATTCTCTTTGCAGCCTCTTCCTTGCCATACTTCTTCTCCAACAGCTCCTTGAATACGCGGAATGCGATGGCCGGCTCTGTGGTGGTTCCGGACTTGGAAATCACATTTACAGAATAATCGCGGTCGCCGATCACTTCGATCAGGTGCTTCAGATAGGTGCTGCTGATGCTATTTCCCGCAAAGTAGATCTCCGGAGTCTTACGGATCTCCTTAGAAACCGTATTGTAAAAATTATGACGCAGAAACTCAATTGCCGCTCTGGCTCCGAGATAGGAACCGCCGATTCCGATCACGACGAGAACCTCACTGTCACTCTTAATCTTTTCTGCCGCCTTTTTAATTCTTGCAAACTCTTCCTTATCATAATCTACCGGAAGATCGATCCATCCGAGGAAATCATTGCCCGCACCGCTCTTGGATACCAGCGTCTCCTTCGCCTGAGCTACGATCTTCTCCATAGCCTCAACTTCTCCTGCACCGACAAAACCTGCTGCCTTTGAATAATCAAAATTTACATTTTTTCCCATAATCTTGCTCCTTTGTATTTTTTGATTTTACCCTTTCCAGTTTACGCTACTATCTTACCAGAGGCATTTCCCCTTTTCAAGCCAAAAATTCCGCAAGCACCTCGCGTATGATACGTTCCTGCTCCTTCGGTTCCATCTGCCGCAGCAGCTCTCTTCCCCGTTCCCGCTTCTTCTCCGACTCCGCAGCTACCTCCTCTGAACCGTCACGCAGCCTTGCCAGCTGTTCCTGAAGCTCTCTTTTCTCCCGCTGTGCGCGCGTCTCCTTCCCTGAATTCTTCACAGATTTTCCACCTATCGACGACTTCCTATACGTTTCCTCCTCCGCAGCTGTCGTCTCTATTCGTTTGTGCAGTCCCACGATAGAAGGCGCTTTCTTTATTCTGCCTGTTGTTCTCTCTACAGGCCGGATTTCCTCCGGCTCCACTATAGCTTTCTCTTCCTCCGCCTCTGTTTCCGATGCCGCCGTTTCCAGCTCCGCACTGTCATAGCTCTTCCCGATGCCGGAATGCGCCAGATAGTTTTCCAGCAGCGTTCTCAGACATTGATCCTTGTGTCGGATATCCAGCCATAGCGCCGTCAGTACTGACAGAATCGTTACTC
The DNA here is from genome assembly GCA_030526715.1 of Eubacteriales bacterium. Lineage (GTDB taxonomy): Bacteria > Bacillota > Clostridia > Lachnospirales > Lachnospiraceae > Marvinbryantia. The sequence continues at coordinate 25,799 of JAUNCG010000025.1, read as the reverse complement.
CGGCTGCCATCCCTAAAATATACTGCATATGTATCTGCATTTCGCCCTTCTGCCAGCCATACACATAGGCGCCGGAGCCAAGCAGCAGACTCGCCAGACAGCAGCCCGCCGCCAGTCTTCTCCACTGATGAAAGTTTAATCTCAAAAATCGGCAATCCAGTAAATTACGTCTCACAAACAGCGGCACGTTCACCTGTCCTCCGCTTCTGCGATAATCCATCTGATATCTCCAGAGCAGTCGTTTACGGAATTCCTGTTTCTCCTGTGCGATACCGGCAGCTCCTCTGAGCAGCTTCCGGTATTGTCCGTTTAATATCCACTGTGCCAGTATCCCCGCAGCTCCCAGTACTGCCATTGCGTAAAGCAACACGTTTGTTTCTATGATTGTCTGTATCATAGCGATCCCCCTTTTGGCTTACTTTCTCACGTCGGCTTGCCGCCGATCGGATTTTGCGACCCTCTGCCGCTCCCGGGCACGGACAGGTTCTGTCGTCAGTTCCAGAGTATACGCCTGTTTTCTCTGTCCGCAAGCAGAATCGTTCGACAAAAACAGCCCGCAGGTCATACATCTGCGGGCTTTCTTCTGTAACGTGAGCTTCACGTAAAGCATCTTAAACATCAGACTGAAGATATTCGAAACGGCATATTCTGTGTCTTTTTTCATTTGGGCATCGGATATACTGCCGATTCCTGTTTTGCAAAATATGTCGAGAACTTTTTCTTACAGACTCGCCAAAAGTCCCTCTACGAGACGCACACTGTTCTGTGCCGCTTTCGCCTCAAACGTCGGGTAATCCATCGTTGCACTGTCATCTGCCTTATCGGATATCGCACGAATGATCACAAACGGCACCTGATTCAGATATGCGGCCTGTGCGATCGCTGCCCCCTCCATTTCTGTACACAGTCCGGCAAAGCTGTCGGTGATATGTTCCTTAACGCTCTTATCAGAGATAAACTGATCTCCGCTGACGATACGCCCTTCAAATACGTGTATCTGAGGATTCACTCGCTCACAGACCTCCTTCGCCAGAGCCCGAAGCTTTGCATCCGCTTCAAAAGAGAACGCATCCATCTGCGGGATCTGTCCCAGCGGATATCCAAAGCCCGTCGCGTCCATATCGTGATGCAGTACGTCCGTGGATAATACGATATCTCCGATATCAATACGCGCGTCCAGCGAACCTGCGATACCGGTATTGAGTACTACATCTACTCCAAATTCATCCACCAGAATCTGCGTACATACCGCAGCATTTACCTTGCCGATTCCGCTGCGGACCACCACAGCCTCCTGTCCGTGCAGCGTACCCTCCACGAACTCCATCCGTGCCTTTGTCACTATCCGCTTCACATCCATATCTGCCTTTAAAGCCGCTACCTCTACTTCCATCGCACCGATGATTCCAATCTTTTTCATAATGATCTCCTGTTTTCTTCTATATAATAATTATGAGCTGCCGACAAATGACTACTGTCGTTTCATTTATATTATCATATATTTTCACACGTTGTGAAGCCTCTCGCCGCAAATCTTGCGAAAACAGGAGGATTTACCCTCAGCATTTTCCCACATAATATCCGAGCTCCGCGAAAGAGATCTCATCCGTCAGCTTCAGGGGCGCCCTCTCATTCACTCCAAGACGCCGTCCGTTCAAATAGGTACCATTCGTGGAATTCATATCACACAGATAGTATTCGCCGTTCTCACGAACGATCCGGGCATGCATACGGCTGATGGACGGATCATTAATATAGATATCGCATTTGTTTTTCAGTTTGCCTACCGTATAGCTTTCATTGAGCAGTACCACGCTGTTGCGCTCTCTCGGATTCATACTGATCAGTCCCAGATGAGAGGCAAAGGAATCGCTTCCCTGAATAAGCACTGTCGTTGCTCCGATATTCTCCGCTCTATCCGGCTCCTCCTTTCGTTCCTCTCTTTCATATACTCGAAGCGCCTGCTGCTCCTCCCTTTGCTCTTCTCTTTCATATCCTCGGATCGCCTGCTGCTCCTCCCTACGCTCTACTCTTTCATATCCTCGAAGCGCCTGCTCCTCCCTCCGCTCTTCTCTTTCATATCTTCGTATGGCCTCCTGCTCCCGTTTCCGGATCCGCTGCGCATCTGTCTTTTTCTGTTTCCTGACATAAGATCCTCCATAAGCGATCACACCCACCAGCAGAAATAGGATTCCTCCAAGCTGTGTCACATTCAGCATTCCCATGTAATATGCCGCCCCCAGACAGCCGCATGAAGCCAGCAGCGCTGCCGCTCCCGCCAGCCTCCATATGAGCAACGTATTGGGGTTCTTATCCCGTTTCTGTTCCCGGCCATGAGCTGTATTTGATTTCTCTGTATTGGCTTTCTCCGTATTTTTTATCGGAAGTATCTGCTTGCGCCTTTCGCTGTGATACATCTGTCTTTCACTGTCTTTTGCTATATGGTCTCCATAGCCATGACCGGCCCTTCCCTGTGGTATAGCATTTGTGTTTTCCAGCGATGGTATCTTATTCTCTGCCATCAAAGGCGTCGTTTTCTCTGATGTCAGGTTAAGGACATCGTCTCTTAGCAGTCTCTCGATACTGCCATTTTCTTCCATGGCTCCGCGATATATGCGATAGCATAACAGTACAGCCTCCGATGCTGACGGATCGATCTGCTGTAAAAGATATTCCGTAAATCTGCGAAATTCACTTTGAAAATCCTCCTTATATCCCGGCAGATAACAAAATCCCGGCTGCTTGGTCTCCACATCCATGTAGACGGTCTCCGGTTCCAGCACAAGTCCGTCTGCCTCCAGCAGATAACGTTTCATCTCCTGCAGCGTCTGATACATGCCACGGAAAATCGCCCTCAGCGTCGTCTCATCCAACCGCTCCTTCGTGCAGATCTGCCTTATGGAATGTCTGGAGGTGATCTCGTAAAAATAATAATTTTCCCCATCCAGTATCTTTCTGCCAAAATGCAGCAACCCCTCCGGATGATTCTCTGCTATCATATGAATCCGATAATCCTCCGCGTCTGTCTGCTCCTGCGGTCTGATCACCATATAATTATTGGATGCATCTCTCTTGTATGTAACCTCCATATTATTTTCCGGCCTTTCTCATGATCCTTCCTTCGAAAATTTCTCATACTTTCTGTTTTTAATCCCTGATATGCTCTACTACCTTTACTACGCCCCTGATCCGCGAAATCCGGCGTGATGGTCTCTCTGTACTCAGCGATACCGACGTCCCGACAGAGATCCCCGTATTTCCGAAAAAGCTCTGTACTATACCCGGAATGCGAAAGCTTCCCGTATAGCTTACGCTCACCTGTCGTTTTCCTTCTTCCATTTCTCCCTTTACTCCCCTGCTTCCCAGCATTCTCCCACTTATCAATCTGTCGATCTCTCCGTTGATATCTGTATCATCCTCTGCATGCAGACTGGCGAGACATACCGCCTCGTGTGCCGCCGCCTGTAAAAATCCCCGGTCGTGCAGAAAAAATCCCATATAAATGATCGCTGTCAAAAGCGGTACTATCATGCTCATCAGCAAAGCCGCCTCCACAGTATAGCTTCCGCGCAATTTTGTGTTTCTCCCCTCTGTTTTCACCTAAATACTCCTTCTTATTTCATCATACCCGGCAACCATATCAGATATCCTCCCAACAAAAACGGCAAGAACGGTAATTCCGCTCTTCGATCCGCTTTTTTCCAAAAAAGCATCCACAGCGCCGCCGGGCAGATGAGCAGCAGTCCCATCAGCAATACTCCGATGCTTCCATACCATCCCAGATACCATCCCGTCACCAGTAACACGATCCCATCTCCGTACCCAATGGATTCTCCGGTTACCCATGCCAGCACAAGCAGCGTCAGTCCCGGAAGCGCGCCTGTGATGATCCATACTCCATATAAAAGCATCCTCTCCTGCCAGCCATGATCTACTCCCCTTGTACTACCTCCTATGAACTGCAGAAGCATAGCCGCTGCCGCAAATAATACTGCTGATTTCACAGATACGCTCCTGTGTCTCACATCCCGTACTGCCGCTGCCGCAAGATACAGCAGCAATACCATATATCTAAATTCCAACTTATCCTCCTCCACATTTTGAACAGGGTCTTAACCCCTTTGCTTCTGAAAGCGGGACTCTTGATACCGTTCTCTTTAATCCACTGCAGCCAATAGAACCATGATATTTATCCCCGTATACCGTCACGTACACGGTACTCGCACCGCTCGTCTTGCAACGCTCACAGGCATGATATTTTCCTCCGGAGATGTTGCGCGCAGCATTTACCTTCGCCCGATCCATTTTCTGAATAGACAGGCGTATATGTGTACAATCCGGATCCTTATGGTATACTGTTCCGGTCTTCGCCATATATACCATCTCCTCCTTTTCCTGCTGTTCTCCCTCATCACTTCCGTTCCCGCCGCTTCCGATCCGTCCCGTCCACGCCCGCACTCTGGCTCTCAGCACACTTTTTATCCTAAGCGACGGAAGCGCCGACAGCGCATGTCTCATTTGATAAGTGCCCGCCAGATCAATGATTTCATCATGAAAGGAGGTCTGAAGCAGCGAAAAAATACCATCCGCCTTTCGATATCCCGGCTGCCGGTCTACTCTGCTCTTCGCATAGGCTGCCGAAAGTCCGCCTGCGATCAGATCACCTGCCACTGCGTCCCCCGGCGTAACTCCCAGCTCCCGTATATATGCATAGGCTGCCATATCCTTGGCTGCATCCTGCATCCCGGCCAGTATCGCAGAGGATGCGGTACCGATGCGTGCAAACTGCAGTACCGAAATCATCACCAGAAGAAAAAAAGGCAGTACACAGGCTGTCTCCAGCGTTAAGCTCCCCCGAAGGATGCGCAGAAATATCCTCTTCTCATACAGAACCGGATCTCTTCCTGCCGGGAAAGCAGACATCCTTTCCGTTACATTCTCCTCAGTTTGTCTTTTACATCCTTCTCTGTCTGCAAAAGAGGACATTTTTGCACACCCCCATTTCCTCTTAATAATATGAAAAACTCCCCGATGCATGGTAATCCGTCTGAACTACTCCGGTCTTCAGGAATGCTGCAGATACCTTTAAAAACATCGGCGGTATACTGAAATCCGACGTTGCCGAGATCTTGCATACTGCATGATCCGCTCGAAAGCTCTCCATTCCCTCCATGCTCTTTAAGACACCCTCTGCCATATCCAGCGCTCTCATCGGATACGCCGACTTCTTTCCCAGCGTAAACAGCATCTGCAAATAGCCGCTGTAGGATACTCCGTGATCTCCGGATCCTCCGGCGCTATATAAGATATCAAGCAGCTCCGGAATAGAAGAAAGTGACAATCTCCAATCTGCTGCCTCCTTAAACAGCGGTACCTTTCCTCCCAACAGCAATTCACGCACATCCAGCAGGCTTTCGGCATAAGCCCATACCAGCTGCAATGCATAGGAGGTCGCCGGTATCAGACCGGGAATCGGAATGGCTCCCACCAGCAGCGCTGCCAGTGCGTCCGCCTCTCCTTTCTTCTCAGGGCTCGTGGTAATATATGCGAAATTTGCCCCTTCCCGCAAAAGCAGCAGTCTGGTCACCACACTCTTTAGATTCTTCTCATCACTGGATTTCCCACACAATATGTATTCCAACGCATAATCTAAAATTCCTTCCTTCTTCTCATCTGTAAACAGGGAAAATCTCTGAAACAGATACTCCTGAAAAATCAGATCCGCCGTCAAGCCCCGATGCTTTCTCTCTACCGTCAGGTTGCCTCGCTCGCATTTTCGTTTTGACGGAATATCTCCCGGCAGCTTCTTCTGCGAGATCTGTGCATCCGTTCCCAACAAAAGCCGCAGCAATCCCTTCCGCCGTATCGCCTTGATCACCTCCAGCGGATTCTTTTCCGGCTTTACTGCCGGAAGCTGTGCCTCTGTCTCCTGCACCTCGCCGCCCGAAGCCTCGACGGCCGCCTTCTGTTCCTCTTCTATCCTCTGCTTTTCCTGCGCCTGCTGTTGCTGTAATGTAGACAGCTGTGTTTCGTTCGTTCTGTCCTGTCTTTCATAATCCTGCCCTGCCTGTTCCAGCTTTTTCGCATCATTCATACGCTGTAATGCCGTACTCACCAGCTCCGTGCCAAGATTTTCTTTCATAAAGCCGACTGCCTGCTGATAAAATGCTTCCCCTTTCTCATCCGTAGCCAGCTGCACTCCTGTAATATCTACCTCCTTTACCTTCACCGGAAACATATCTACGCCCCGGAACAACAGTCCCTTATTGGGCGATGCGTTATAGTCCATATATTCCTGCAGCTTCTGCGTCATATGATCCCGACTGTAGCTGCCGCCTCCATAGGCTCCGTCCAAAAAGAAGACGTCATACTTTTCCAGCAGTCCCCTTTCAAATTCTCCCAGCACGGAAAACAGCCCCATATCCAGCGCGGCCGCCGCCTTTGCCCTGCTTCCCTGAATTCTCGCCGATTCGATCGACGTACAGAGAAGGGACAAAAACAATACACTGATCAGACTCAAAAATACTGTGATCGTCCCCCGACATCTGTACTGTCTCATACACACCTCCTAGATTCCGTTGCTCTGACTGACGATTTTACTGAAAATACTATTTACCAGACCGGTAAGCTGACTTTTAAAAATGATGACCAGACCGATCAGAACGACAAGAATCAGGATAATCTCCACTGTTCCGATCCCCTCCTCATTCATTCGGAGTCTTCGCAAAATCTTTCTCATATTCTCACCCCCCTTTCCAAGCGTATACAAAACATTTCCCTGCTTCACCTCAAAATGCCATCATGGCGGGCATCATCAGTACCGCCAGCACCACCAGCAGCATTCCGGTCATGGGAAGGAGCAGCTTTGTGCCTGCTTCCTCCCCGAACTGCTTTGCCGCCTGACGACGTTCTTCCATGGATAACATCGCTTCCTCCAGCAAAATTTTTGTAAGACCTTCGGAGCCTTTTTGCAAGCCTCCGGAGAGCAGGGTACCCAGCTTTATATATCCGGCCGTCCCGCATCTATGTCCAAAGTTCTCATATGCTCTGCTCTCCGGGACACCGCTTTGCATCTCATAACAGGCTGTCAGCATCTGCTCATACGCAAATCTTTCGATCGTCTTCTTTGACCTTTTTCCGGTCTTCTGTCGTTCTCTTCTCTGTCGATACTCCATGGCAACCTTCCGAAAGGCGCTCTGCATCGTCAGTCCTGCGTTCAAAAGCATCCCCAGCTTAAACAGAATATCCGGATAGTCCAGTATCATCTGTCTTCTCTGCTGTTTTTTCATATTTCGGTACTCCTGTTCCTTCCCGATCCACAGAAATGCCGCCGCCAATATGGTCACGCCAACACAGATCCCTGCAAAAGAATGCGCCGGCGTCATCCAGATCAGACGATGACCATCAACTTCCTGTGGCAGAGGCAGCTTCTCCTGATCTGCCGTCTTCTCCTGCTCTTCCCTAAGCTTTCCCTGCAGCTCATGCATCAGTGTCTCCCAAGGCGTCCGTATCTTTGGCATCAAATGCAGCGCCAGCCGATACTCCATTTCTTGATCCTCACATGTCAGAATCGCTTTCAGCTCCAGTATTTCCCCCTCCGACTTCAGTTCCTCCGTTATGTTTCCCTCATTATCCAAAAGTCCCATGGGTTCCTGAAACCATGCCGCCTTTACTCTGCCCTCCAAAAGCTCCGTCGGTAGCTCTACCTTGCCCCGCACCTCATCCACGGAAGCATTTGTTCCCGGCACGATCGTATCCAGTGTGGACACTGCCTCCTCCAGAAGCGCTCTTTTTTCTGCTTCTGTGTATGCCCTCTCCTTCAGGTCGATCCGAATGTCCTCGACCTCCGTCATATCCTCCACCTGTACCTGCAGCTCTTGAACCTGCGCTCCCATTCCCTGATCCGGACGCTGCAGCTGCGTCTTTTCCAGAAGCAGCTGTCCGCTGCCATAGGCAGCCTCTATCGCAACGGCGCACCCCAGTCCCACAAACAGGATCATAAATACATACGCTGCTTTCTCCAGCGTCAATTGATATCGCTGCTTTTCTGTGATCGGCTTCCCCACCCTCTCCAGATGTTCGATAAGAAAGCACCCGCATTGATAAAACGGCTTCTGCCACCGCTTCACCTCCATGTCCTGAGGCAGCTCCGTCCCGGCCGCCATCATAAACAAGATTCCGAGACCTGCGGCAAATATAAAATAAATCCACATGCTACACCTCGATTTCTACTATCTTCTTCCCCCAGAAATAAGCTGCTGCATATATTGCCAGACAGATACTCATGACCGCGATCCCTACTGTGTTGTAATACATCACATCCAGAAACCCCGGAGAAACAGTCCGGATATACAGCAGGATCAATATCGGTACAAGACTCATGATCCTCTGCTCCAGCTTCTTTGCCGACAGGGAGGAGGCGATCTCGCGAGCCGTCTCTTCCTTCTGGCTGATCGCCAGCACGGTATTGCGAATGATCGCAATGAGATTTCCCCCGGTTCGTTTGGAGACTGCAAAAATCTCCGCAAAGTTTCCGATATCCTCCACGCCGCTGCGCTCCGCCAGTCCCATGAGCAGCTCTTCCAGATTCCGGTTGATGCTCAGCTGACCGGATATATAGGTGAATTCCCGCATAATCAGATCCTCCTCCCCATAAATCTTTCCCAGCTCCCCACACGCATCCCGAAACGCAGTCTCCACCGAATATCCGGCGGTCAGGGCGGAGGATACCGCCTGCATGGCATCCAGAAACTGTGTCGCCAGTTGTTTTCTCCGTTTTTCGCAGCAGCGTTCCTTCTGCATATTCAAAAAAGGAATCAGCAGCGGTAATGCCAGAAAAAACGGGATGACGGATCTGTAAAAGAGATAGCTCAATATGGCATCGATTCCTGAAAATATCCCCAGATTCCATAGCAGCTCGCTCGCTGAAAATCGATATTTTGAGTAATCCATCTATGCCAGCCCCGCCCTTTCCAGCTTCCTTCTCTGCTGCAATTCTCCCTTTTTCACCAGAGTACCGCTCAACTTTTCTCCCCGTTTTTTTCCTTCTTCAAACTCATACAGCGTGTGGGTAAGGATCTCCTCCGTCTCATAGTCGTACCCGGTGATCTCCAGAATCTCCAACACCTTGCGGCTTTTGTCCCGCATTCTGCCAAGGTGTATCATCACGTCCAGACCTGACGCGATCTGTCTTCGCACCGCGGTCACCGGCAGCTCCATCCCCATCAACACCATGGTCTCCAGACGAGCCAGCATATCTCTCGGACTGTTCCCGTGGCCGGTGGACAGACTGCCGTCATGTCCGTTATTCATCGCCTGAATCATGTCGATCGTCTCCTCTCCACGCACTTCACCCACGATCACCCGGTCTGGACGCATGCGCAAACTTGAGCGTATCAGATCCCGAATACTGATCGCATGCTCTCCCTGCGTATTCTCCCGGCGCGCCTCCAGCCTCACCAGATTCGGTACCCCCCGGATCTGCAGCTCCGCATTATCCTCAATGGTAATGATGCGCTCATCCTTCGGCACAAAATCCGATAATGCGTTTAAAAATGTCGTCTTTCCGGATCCTGTTCCGCCGCTGATGAAAATGTTGTAGCCTGCGATCACCAGTTTGCGCAGAAGCTCTACGGCCTCCGCCGTTACCGCTCCCCAAGCGATCAGCTGTGACATCTCAATTGGATGCGACGGAAACTGTCGGATCGTGATAATGGGACCGTTAATAGCTACCGGCGGAAGCACCATATTCACTCTGGCTCCGTTCTCCAGCCGGGCGTCTACGATAGGAACCGTAGCATTCACAATGCGATTGCTCTTAGCCGCAATGGCCTGCACCAGATCCTCAATCTTTTCTCTGGAGTAAAACTGCTTCTCCCAGCGGCGCACGCTTCCCCGGCTCTCCACAAAAATACCGTCCAGTCCGTTTACCATCACCTCCGTGATAGTATCGTCCTCCACTAGCTCCTGCAGAATGTCAAGCTTACGTACAGAGTTAAACAGTTCTCTGCGCAGCTCTTCTCTACGGCGCAGACTGTACCGCCCTCCCCGGCTCCGCTCTGTAAGAATCCGATCGATCTGCTCATAGATCTCCCCGTCCGTCAGCTCACGGGAGGTGTCCAGCGCCTCCATCAATCTGCCGTTCAGCTCTTTAAATTCTCTGTGCTCCCGCTCCATGCTTCCTGTCTCCCCCGTCCTGCCAATAATTGATTCACATAACTTCCCATCTCGCTCTGTACCAATTGCTCCAGAAAATATTCTCCTGCAGAGGTGATTTCCGTAAAAGGAAGATGAAGATATTCTGTACGCTCCAAAATCTCCTCGTACTCCATCTCCTCTAGCAGTGTTTCATACTGAGCGATCTTGCTCCGTGAAGGCAGATCCTCTATCGTCGGGCTGAAAATACTATCACACTCTGCCAGAAGCGCCAGCGTATCCTCCGTCAGCTCTCCCAGATCAAGGAGCACAACATCATAGCCTCCGATGCGCATGAGCTCCCGCATCAGGATCCGCCATTCCTCTATGCGAACCTCCCGCAAATCTGCGGCGGAAAATGCCGGCGGAATATAGTCCATCCTTCCCAAATGCCGGGTGATCGCATGCAGCTTATAGATCAGATTCCCCTGCTTCTGCCGGATAAAATACATAACGTCCGACAGATCCTCCGTAAACTGCTGCCCTGTGAGCATCCCGAAGCCGGAATATGCCTCCAGATTCAGATACATGACCGATTGTTTGCGCGCAAGCATCTGACCAAGCGTCAACGCAAAACACGTTTTTCCGCAGCGTCTGACCGGAGAATAGATCCCGTATACCTGCGCGCTACGATTGGGGGCTGTCCCTAAGGGCTCCCGCGACTCCTGCGCGCAATAGTTCATCACCTCACACACCAGTCGATCTGAGGCCTGATATTTATAGATCGCGGGATAATCCGAATATTCCTTCAGTGTCCCTCCTTCTGTCAGAATCATAATCTTCCCGATCTCCAGACGCTTCACGGCGTCACACATCATTCGCTCTGAGATCAGTAGCAGATCCACCGCGTGTTCCTCTGTAAACAGCTTCAGACTCTCCACCTCTGCAAAGACCAGCACTTCAAACGGGATCTTCTGTCTCTGCGACATGTACTCCATCAAGTTGTACGCATATCGTACTTCCAGATCACAGATTGCAAAATTTTGTTTCTTCATAGGCAAATTCCTCCTGTTATTCTTGTTCCTGCGCGCCTTTGCGCAATTACATGACGCAAAGGACAACAGCATGAGTGACAAAGGCTTTTGTCGCTCATATCATTACGCGTAGCTTAAATTTCAAATGCAGTTCTCTTCCCTGTCGGAAATATTGTCGAAATGACAGATTGCTTAGAATTGTTAAGTGATGTCATTATATATGATATGAGTTTGATTGTCAATAGTAAGTTGTTGTTTTTATTTGAATAAGTTGCTTTTTTTGAATCATACATATTTATGTATTATTCTTAGAATCTATTGCTTTTTCAGACATACTTTGTATAATAGTTATATCTATCATCCGGTATAGAGGAGGTGTCATATGAAAAAACGTTATTCCATCGGTGTTTTGATCGGCGGAGTGCATACTTATTTTCCTCAGCAGATCATTGCGGGCATCCGCAGCGCAGCCAGAGAGCTGTCTATGGATGTGTATTTTTTTCTTGGCACCCATACCAGAATCTTTTTTCAGAATATGCTGGAAAAGGATATCGAAAGCTCCTACGACTACCAGCCCAATACCATCTATGACTATAGTCTGATCAGTCATCTGGATGGACTTATCGTCAATTACGGAACTATCGGTACCTATCTGGAGAAGAATGATATCAATGTTTTTCTGAAAAAATTCAGTTCTCTCCCTACGCTTGTTCTGACGGACGTCGTGCAGCTGCCGAATTGTCACTACCTAATTTCTGACAATTATCATGGTATTCGCATAATCATGGAGGATTTGATCTGCAAGCACGGCTATGGCAAGATCCTATATGTAGGCGGTCCGCAGGGGAACACCGATGCCGTCGAGCGTCGTGAGGCCTACCTGCGCATTATGAAAAAATATCGTCTTCCTGTGGACGATAGCATGATGGCGGAGGGTGACTATTCGGAATTTGTGGATGAACAGGTGCGTCGTCTGCTGGATCTTCATCCGGATGCGGAGGCGCTGGTCTTTGCCAATGACGAGATGGCTGCTGCCGGTTATCGTGTCTGCAAGGAGCGTGGTCTGGAGATCGGAAAGGATATCGCCATCACCGGCTTTGATAATTATTCTGAAGCATTAAATATGGTTCCCCCTCTGACTACCGTCTCTCAGGATGGCATCATGATGGGGAGACGCGCGGTATTCCATCTGCTGGATTGTTTTCACGGAAAACCGATCAGATCCGAACGTATTCCGGTTCATTTTTTCCATCGGGAATCCTGCGGACGATCGACAACGGAGCTCACTCGCGCGCAGGATATTTATACATCGTTTCAAAAAGATCGCTCCATGCTCACCGCCGAGCTGGCGTCCTTGCGCAAAGAGCTCACGAGATTTCAGAGGCAGAGCTGGTATCTTCCCTTTCTGGCACGCAATCTGAACGATTATGTCACGAATGAAGTGGAATTTTGCCGCCAGATCATCCTAAATCTGTGCAAGCTCTCCAATCGTAATATGTACCTTCTGCTCCACGAGGCTCCCGTTTCCTATGAGACCGCGTCAGCATGGAGCATTCCGGAGCCACTGTATCTAGCAGCCTATCATCATGGAAACGAGACGGTTGCCTATTATCCCTACGATCGTCCCATTATCTCCCGGGAGCATGGTATCGCAGACTATCTTTCCGACGAAAAATCACAGCAGTATACGATTTTTCTGCTCTATTCCAATGATGTCCAGTATGGTCTCCTAGCCTGCGATATCCTGCAGGATGAGTTTGCGTTCTTTTACGTGATCAGTCTTCAGCTCGGCCTATCCCTGCAGCTGCTCTTTGCAAGCAAAAAGGAGCATGCCTACCTGACAGAGCTTTCCCAGAGCATGGAAATGATCCGTGAAAGGAACCGTCAGCTGGATATTATTTCCTACTATGACGAGCTGACCACGCTTCTGAATCTGCGCGGCTTTATGGATCAGGCAGGCGCCCTGTGCGCTCATTCCCCGGGACAACGAGCCTATATGATCTATGCGGATCTGGATCATCTAAAGCAGATCAACGATACATGGGGACATCAGGAGGGTAATTATGCCATCCGTACCGCAGGTAGCATCCTGCGATCCTGTCTGCGGGATAAGGATATTCTCGGGCGTATCGGCGGCGATGAATTTGCTATCATGGTACTGTCTGAGGCGGAGGAATTCGTAACCGGGTTCCGCGAACGTATCCGTGCGAGCTGTCATACCATGAACGCCGAATCCGATAAGCCCTTTTATGTCGAGATCACCCTCGGCATCGTGTCTTTCACGTGTGAAGGAGCTCTTGATCTCAATGAGGTGCTGTCTCAGGCAGATCGCGATCTGTATGAGCACAAAAAATATCGAAGAAAATCCGTGTGCAGAGAACCCTGATCCTCTGCACACGGATTTTTCATGACCACCTATTATAAACCATACTCTTCGCTACATCTTCAGTGTCAGCACACCGCTGTCCTTCACCTCCGTGCGGCTCTTATAAAACTGTTCTACCGCCTTCATCATATAGATGCCGTCCTTCACTCCCGCAGTCTCGTAAGGAGAATGCATAGCAAGCTGCGCAAGACCGATATCCACCGCATTCATAGATACCTGTTCCATGGAAATATTGCCAAGGGTACTTCCTCCCGGCTCATCCGATCGATTTGCAAAAAACTGTACCGGAACCTCCGCCTGCTCGCAGATCCTGCGAAAGAGCGCTATGCTCACCGCATCGCTGGTATATTTTTGTCCGGCATGAGACTTTATCACGATCCCTTCATTCATATATACGCAGTTCCCCACGTCCGTCTTCTCCGGATGGTTCGGATGTACCGCATGCGCATTGTCACAGCTCAGCAGAAAGCTGGCCGCCAGCGCTCTTCGATATTCCTCCGGTGTCTTTCCCAGAGCGGCGTTCACTCTGGTCAGCACATCATAAAGAAAGGTAGATGCGGCTCCCTGTTTGGTACCGGAACCGACCTCTTCATTATCAAAGCACGCAAATACATTGACGGTCTGTCGCTGATATCCCCTGAGAAATCCCTGCAGAGAGGTATAGGCACTCTGCAGATCATCCAGCTGCGGGCAGGAAATATACTCCTCTTTCGCTCCCCAGACAGACGGCGCCATACGATTATATAAGAAGAGATCCATTCCGTAAATATCTTCTTTTTCCACAGAGAGCAGCTTGGCAACCATGGTTTTCAACAAATCGTTCGGATATTCTCCACTTCCAAACAATGGAAGCATGTCGATCTGTTTATTCCACGAGGCACTTTCATTTACTCCCCGGTTCATGTGGATGGCCATGCTCGGAATCATCACCAGATCCCGGTCAAAATCCACCAGCTTCGTCACAAAATCTTCGCCGCATTTTACAATAGCGCGTCCTGCGATAGACAGCGGACGATCCAGCCATGGAGCGCACAGCATTCCGCCGTACCCTTCCGTGTTCAGCTGCGTATATTTTCCCCGCACCTCTATCTGGGCGTTCTCCTTCACCTTAAAGGTCGGAGAATCGCTGTGAGACGCCGCAATGTGAAAATTGTAATCCGACAGCTCCTCCCCCAGATGAAGCGCCAGAATACTGGAACCATTGCGAGTCACAAAATACTTTCCTTGCGGCACCAGCTCCCATGCCTGCGCTTCCACCAGCTCTTTATAACCGTTTTTCTGCAGAATTTTTTTCATATTATCCACCGCATGAAATGCCGTCGGACTTTTTTTAATAAACGTCATCATCTCAGACGCCGCCTTTTGATACATCATCCTTCCTCCTCATTCACAGCCCTTGCTGTCATTCTCCTCTCCGGTCAATGTCACTGTCTGCGGGTAACTTTACCGGTCGATGTCATTGTAGCACATACCGTTCTACATTGCCACTTGAGATATCAGATACAAGGGCGTATAATCATAGCACAGGTATTCATATGCCAGTCTGTGGGAAAATTTCCTGCATTTTCAGGAGAAATCAGTATGAAAAAGAAATCCTTTGAAATCGATATGTGTAACGGGCCGCTGCTTGGAAAAATTCTTCTTTTTGCGCTTCCGCTGATGGCCTCCGGTATATTGCAGCTGTTGTTCAATGCAGCGGATATCATCGTGCTGGGGCGTTTTGCGGGGCACGAAGCTCTGGCCGCCGTTGGCTCCACCAGCTCATTGGTAGCTCTACTCACCAATGTCTTTATCGGGCTTTCCGTCGGCACGAATGTGCTGACCGCCAGCTATCACGGTGCCGGCAAAGAGGATGAGGTCAGTGAGACTGTACACACTGCCGTACTCACCAGTCTCATCAGTGGCGTGCTTCTCGTTATTATAGGTCTGACATTTGCAAGGCCTCTGCTGGAGCTTATGGGGACGCCTGAGGACGTGCTTGACGGCGCTTCTCTCTACATACGCATCTACTTTGCCGGTATGCCCGTTGTGATGCTCTACAACTTCGGCGCCTCCATCCTGCGCGCTTTCGGCGACACCCGCCGCCCCTTGTATTATCTGATAGCTGCCGGGATCATCAATGTGATACTGAATCTGTTTTTTGTCATCGCCTTTCATATGGGCGTGGCCGGTGTAGCGCTTGCCACCATCATCTCTCAAGCGGTGTCCGCGTATCTGATCGTGCTGGCGCTCATGCACAGTGAAGGCGGATTTCGCCTGACTCCGGCAAAGCTGCGTATTTATCCGGACAAGCTCATGCGCATGCTGCGCATCGGACTGCCCGCAGGTCTGCAGGGCGCGATCTTCTCTCTGTCCAATGTAGTGATCCAGTCCTCCATCAACAGCTTCGGTTCCGTCGCCATGGCCGGAAGCAGTGCGGCCGCCAATATCGAGGGCTTTGTCTATACCTCCATGAACGCGCTGCATCAGACAAACCTGACCTTCACCAGTCAGAACTACGGCGCCGGAAAAACAAAGCGTATCCTTCACATTCTTCTGCTCTGTCAGGCATGTGTGATCGCCACGGGCGTGATCCTCGGCGACGGCGCTTACTTTTTCGGCAGTCATCTGCTGCGTATTTATTCTTCCGATCCGGAAGTGATCCGTTACGGTCTGATCCGTATGTCCTTTATCTGCTGTCCATATTTACTCTGCGGAATCATGGATGTCATGGTCGGATCTCTGCGCGGTCTCGGATACTCCGTGCTGCCCATGATCGTCTCCCTGACGGGCGCCTGCCTGCTGCGTATCGTGTGGATTCTCACCGTATTCAGAAGCTCTCATACGCTGCAGACGCTGTTTATATCCTATCCGATCAGCTGGATTTTGACTGCCGGTGTGCATGTTCTTTGTTTTATTTATGCCTACCGTAAGCTGCTGCGGAATACTTCACAGACGCTATAGACAGTTTCCGAAAAGCCTACCAAAGCGTACCTTCATTTTATGCAAATACACAAAGGAATCCATAGAATATGAATCATACATCATCAAAAAAATCTACACGCAAAACCACAAGGCCGTTTCCCGTTCTCCGTGCAATACTCGCGCTCATTGTGCTTCTCTTCGGTGCCGGCTATGCCGCTCCACAGGAACTGGGTATCCCTTTCTTTTCCTCTGATTCAGATACCCGCCACAGCGATCTCGAACGGATCACGCTGGAGCGTGTGGTGGATGGAGATACCGTCTACGCTACCCTCAACGGTGTAAGCACCAAGATCCGTCTCATCGGCATCAACACTCCCGAGAGCGTGGCTGCGGACGAATCCCGGAATACCGCGGAGGGCGTCATTGCCTCCGACTATGTCAAAGGTCTTCTGTCCAAAGGCGACGTCCTCTATCTCGAATACGACGAAGAGCAGACCGATCAGTACGGACGGACGCTTGCCTACCTGTGGCTCTCAGATGAGGTGAATACCTCCAGCTATCAGGACTTCTGCAAATACAATCTGAATGCCGTCATTCTGCAGAATACTTGGTGCGACACTATGTTCTACGCACCCAACTATAAATATCGCGACTGGCTCACAAAGCTGAAGCGTCAAAAAGAAAGCTAGGGACAATCTTATGGCAAAGGAAGTAAAGACGAATGCCATGCGCATTCTTGATAAAAATAAAATTTCATATGAACTGATCACCTATGAGTGTGATGAATTTATTGACGGTCTGCACACTGCCGCAAAGACCGGAGCTCCCGTAGAGCAGTCCTTTAAGACACTGGTAGCTCAGGGTAAGAGCAAAGCCTACTATGTCTTCGTCGTTCCCATTGCGGAGGAAGTAGATCTGAAGCTCGCAGCCAAAACCGTCGGCGAAAAATCTGTCGAAATGATCCATGTCAAGGATATCAACGCCGTGACCGGTTATATCCGGGGAGGCTGCACACCCATCGGTATGAAAAAATCATACCCGGTATTTATACAGGAAAGCGCCCGTAATTATGCAGAGATGTATGTCAGCGGCGGACGTATCGGCAGCACGCTGAAGCTCTCGCCTTCCGATCTGCAAAGAGTCACCAACGCGGTCTTTGCGGATTTCATCGTCAGAAAGGAGTAGTGCATGAACTGGAAGACCTTACTCTGTCCGACCCGTCTCCATGACGATACCTCTCCAGAAAATATAACAGATCTTCGAAGCGCTTTTGAAAAGGATTACCATCGGATCATCTCCAGCGCTTCTTTTCGGCGCCTTCAGGACAAGACGCAGGTATTTCCTCTGGATAAAAGTGATTTTATCCGTACGCGGCTGACGCACTCCATAGAGGTCTCTTCCATCGCACGTTCTCTGGGGCATCATATTTCACAATATATCATCCGACAGGGACTGGATCCGGACTTTGATCTGGATATGCAGGCAGCCGTATGCAGTATCCTGCAGTGTGCCGGTCTGATCCACGATATCGGCAATCCGCCCTTTGGTCATTTCGGCGAGACCACGATCCGGGAATGGTTCCGGGTACGGCTTCCGCAGATGACCTTCGAGCATCGTCCGCTGACCGATCGGCTTTCTCCTCAGATGCTCGCTGATCTCTACCGATTCGAGGGCAATGCTCAGGCGCTGCGGCTCCTGACAAAGCTGCATTTTCTTGAGGATGAGTACGGAATGAACCTGACCTGCGCTCTGCTCGCATCGATCCTCAAGTATCCTGTAAATTCTATACAGGCCGATTCCAAAAGCAAGGATATCAAGTCCAAGAAGCCCGGCTATCATTATGCCGAGCGTGATGTCTACGCTAAAATTCAGGAGACCATGCAGCTTCACGGTATGCGTCATCCTCTCACCTTCCTTCTGGAAGCCGCGGATGATATCGCTTATCTGACCGCAGACATCGAGGACGCCTGTCGAAAGGGCTACCTTCATTATAATCATCTTCTGGAAGAGCTGTATTCTGAAAAATATGTGGACAGCCTGACCGGAGACCATCGACGCGAATATCTGCGGATCGCAGATATTATGGAGCAAAAATACAAGCTCGGAAAGGAACGGCATGCTTCGGATCCCGCAAGCTTCGCTATCGCCAACTGGACCGTAGCGGTGCAGGATTTTCTGATGCACAACGCTATCAATGGCTTTGTCACTCACTATCAGGAGATCATGAACGGTACCTATCGGAAGGATCTGTTTGCAGACACTCCCGCACAGATGCTGCATTTTGCTCTGGGAGATATCGCCTACCGCAATGTCTTTATCTCACGCCCGATCTTCAAGCTGGAGATCTCCGCCGCCACAGTACTGGAATATCTGCTGGAAAAATTCACCGCTGCTGCCATCCATTATGATACGGAGCACCGCATCACGGACGTACAGGATAAGCTGATGACCCTGATCTCCGACAATTACAAATCCGTCTACGCCAGAGAGTCCGTTGGGAAATCAAAACAGGAGCGTCTGTATCTTCGTCTCCTCCTCGTCACGGACAGCATCTGCGGTATGACAGACAGCTATGCGAAACGGCTCTATCAGGAGCTGAACGGAATCGATTATTAGAAATGCGAAATGCACGACCCTTTCGTTTGCGAGTCGTGCATTTTTCTTTTATAATACCTTCGGTCCCAGCTCTCCGAGACGATAATGCTTTCTGCAGAGCGCTACATAGCTGTCATTTCCGCCCACCATCACCTGAGCGCCGTTGCGGATGATCCTGCCATCCTCCGTAAATCTGGTATTACAGCTTGCCCCCTGACCGCACCAGCAGACCGTCTTCAGCTCTTCGATCACATCCGCCCATGCCAGCAGCCACATACTGCCCTCGAACAGGTTTCTCTGAAAATCCGTCCGCAGCCCATAGCAGATCACGGGGATCTCCAGATCATCTACGATGTGTATCATGAATTCGATATCCGATTTCCGACAAAATTGAGCTTCATCCACGATCACACAATCGTATTTGCGCAACTCCTCATCGCTCATCAGCACAAGATCCTCTACATAGATGCATTTCTGCTCCAATCCCATGCGACTGCGTACGACCCCTTCATCTCTCGTATCCAGCTTGGGCTTCACCAGCAGCGCCGCTT
The DNA here is from genome assembly GCA_030526715.1 of Eubacteriales bacterium. Taxonomy (GTDB): domain Bacteria; phylum Bacillota; class Clostridia; order Lachnospirales; family Lachnospiraceae; genus Marvinbryantia. Next base: position 6,195 of record JAUNCG010000025.1, on the reverse strand, counting down.
TTCCTCTTTCATAATAATTGTATGCCACCATCAGCGCATTTGCCGTCTTGGAGCTTCCCATCGCACCGTGGCGAAAATATAGCTTTGCCATAGCATTCTCCTTTCATTGCTTCTGCGGCAGAGCCCAGCGCAAGGGACTGCCCGTGCAGAGCTCACATTCCTGAAACAATCGATCTACTTCCATCCGGTACTCCGGTGCGCTCTTCGATTTACGAATCCGCTTGATGTATTTCTCCGCATCCACAAAGCTGTGGATCATATAAGCCCACACCTCCTTCATGTGAAGCATGGCGTTCTTGTCATCTCGAAACACTTCCCGATATTGCTCAAAAATCTCATCGTGAAACCTGTGCATATTTTCCTTTTTTTCTGCTTTCTCCGTCGCGGTCTTACTCCGTCCGTATTCCTGCTGATCAGCTCCTTGGACGCCCTCTGCCTCCAGATGTGCCAGCTCCTGTATCAGTCCCGGATTCGCGATCACACCACGTCCCAGCATAACGGCCTCCACCTTCGGGAAGCGCCGGCGAAGCCGCTCATAATCCTCCACTGTCAAAAGATTTCCGTTATAGCAGACCGGCACTCTGCTCCGCTCAAGTAATTCTCCAAAAATGTCCAGATGGGGCGTCCCCCGATAATACTCCTGCCGTGTCCGCGGATGGATGATCAGCTCTGATAGAGGATACTTATTATATATCTCCATCAGTCCATAGGCCTCCGCCGGATCCTCTATACCGATACGTGTCTTCACAGAGATCTTTACATCATTTTCCTGAAAGATCCTGTCCAGAAAACGATCCAGCTTCTCCGGAAATGCCAGAAATCCCGCGCCTTTGCCGTGGGATACCACGGTTCCGGACGGACAGCCGAGATTTAGGTTAACCTCTTCATAGCCATATTCCCGCAGCGCCCGTACCGCATCCTTAAACTGCTCTGCATCATTGGTCAGAATCTGCGGAATCAGTGATTTTACGTGATTATTTCCGGGTAGCACATCCCGCTCCTCCTTCGTGCGCAGCACCCGCTTCTGATTCGGTACAATAAATGGCGTAAAATACCGATCCGTCCCCGGAAAATACTTTTCTAATGTATTTCGAAATATAAATCCTGTCACACCCTCCAGTGGGGCAAGGTAAAATTTCATCCTTTAAACCTCTCCATTCATGACCTGTGCCATCTCTTATTTTTCAAACGGGAAGCGGAACTGCTCCAGGCCAAATTCGTCTCTCATCCCGACGAACTCCTTCTGAACCGCTTCCGTCATGGGAACTCCCTTGTCCCGTCGGTACATCCACACATCATATTCCTTCTCTCCCGCTGTGTAGATACGCTCCTGTCCCGGAGCCTTTTGGGAATTGCGCAGAGCTCTGAGTATCTCGCCGGTGGTCTTTTTAAAGGCCTCCGCCCCCATAAATGCTTCCGTGTCGATTGCCATAAAGAAATGGCCCAGATGATACGGATGCAGCCGACCATCCTCATCTTTGCCGGTCAATGCCTTCAGGAATATCCCGGACTGCAGCGCAGCAGACAGGATCTCCACCACGGTGGCATAGCCGTATCCCTTATATCCTCCCAGCACTTCCCCGATGCCGCCCAGCGGCGTCAGCGCCGCCTTATTGCTGCGGATATCCTTTAATATCTGCACGGAATCCGTCATGGTACTCCCGTCTCGTCTGATGACCATTCCCGCAGGAGTGTCCTTACCGATACGGGCATAATATTCGATCTTACCGTTCTGCGTGATGGATGTCGCACAATCCAGCAGGAAGGGGAATGGCTCATCTGTCGGCATTCCGAAGGTCAGCGGATTCGTCCCCAGCATATTCTCCACACCGAAGGTCGGCGCAATAGACGGACGGGCATTCGTCCCGGTAATACCGATCATATTCTCCTTCGCAGCCAGTCCAGCCCAGTATCCGGCAATACCATAGTGGGAAGAATTGCGTACCGCTACCATACCCATACCGTAAGTGTGCGCCTTCTCTATACACATATCCATCGCCTTCTTCGAAGCCACCATACCCATGCCGTCATTCGCATCCAGCACCGCGGTGGTAGGCGTCTCCTTCAGAATATCTATCTTTGTCACAGGATTGAGGATCCCCGCCTTGATGCGATCAATATAGATCGGCTTAAAGCGGTTACAGCCGTGGCTCTCAATCCCCCGCCTGTCACTCTCCAGTAATACGTCCGCACACAGCCTTGCATCCTCTTGCGGAACCCCGACTTTCATAAACACCGCCGTCATAAAATCATCTATGAGCTGCCATGGTACAAATGGTCTTGTCTCTTTCTGCATGATTCATTCTCCTTCTAATCTGATTTTTATCGTTCGCAGCTTTATAGCTGCACTGTTGTTATTTTACCATCAAAACGCCCGTCTGTTAATGTATTTTCCTATTATTTTCTTTACTATTTTCTGGACTTTCTTTCCTATATGTGTTACGGTTTTTTTACAGAATTTATTTGACATGAAAGGAGTGTGGAGCGCTTCTGTTGATATTGCTGATCTTGGAGCTGCTCTGCGAACAGATTTATGGCTAAAAATTATCGTGCAGAAATTACCGGAGTTTTTGGGGATCCTGTGGATGACAATCCGTCCTGCGTCCTTGAGGAAGCTGCTTATCAGGCCTGCGGTCTGAATTACCGTTATCTGACCTTCAAGGTGACGAAGGATGATTTTGATGATGCTATGCACTCTATTCGTGCGCTTCACATGAAGGGCGTCAATCTGACCATGCCTCACAAGATCAACGTTATTCCTTATCTTGACGAGCTCTCTGAGGCTGCCCGTATCATCGGTGCCGTGAATACCATCGCTGTTCAGGGTGACAAGCTGTTCGGAGAGAATACCGATGGTAAGGGGTTTGTTCAGGCGCTGAAAAATGAGCAGATTTCTCTGGAAGGTAAAAATATCGTAATTCTGGGAGCCGGCGGTGCTGCCAGAGCCATTGCCGTAGAGTGCGCGCTCGCCGGAGCATCCTCTCTCACTATTATCAATCGGACGCTGTCCCGCGCTGAGGAGCTGGTGAATGTCCTCCGTGCCCACACGAAGGCGGATGCCTGTGCCGTCGCTTGGGAGAGCGGTCACAAGATCCCGGCAAATACAGATATCCTGATCAATGCGACCTGTATTGGTCTGATGCCGTACCCGGATGAGCAGCCGGATATTGACTACGATACGATCACAGCCAATATGGTAGTCAGCGATGTCGTATTTAATCCCGCTGATACTAAGTTCTTGCAGGCAGCTGCCGCAAGAGGAGCCAAGACGGTTACCGGTCTTGGCATGCTGGCCTGCCAAGGTGCTTTAAATTTCACCCTCTGGACAGGAATGGAGGCGCCTCTTGCTTTAATGGAGGATGCGCTGCGCAAAGAGTTTGAGGCATAATTACAGGATCGGAAAACAACTATATAAATTTTGAAAAGGATACATCGCATGAATTTTTTGGAAGAACGAATTGTAAAAGACGGAATCGTAAAAGAAGGAAATGTCTTGAAGGTGGACAGTTTTCTCAATCATCAAATGGATATTGCATTGTTTGAGCAGATGGGCGCTGAGTTTCTCAAGCGCTTTGAAGGAAGGGAGATCAACAAGATTCTTACCATCGAGGCCTCCGGCATCGGAATTGCCTGTGTTGTCGCCCGTTATTTCCACTGCCCTGTCGTTTTTGCAAAAAAATCGAAGAGCATTAATATTGAAGGCGATATGTATATCGCAGAGGTAGAATCCTTCACACACAAGAACAAAAATCAGGTCATCGTCTCGAAGAAATTTTTAAAGGGCGATGACCATCTCCTGATCATCGATGATTTTCTTGCGAACGGCTGTGCCCTTCAGGGACTGATCTCTATCGCCACTTCCGCGGGTGCCACTGTGGAGGGCATCGGAATCGCTATTGAAAAAGGATTCCAGCCCGGCGGACAGATCATTCGAAATCTAGGTTACCAGTTAGAATCCCTTGCTATTGTGGATCATATGGATGCCTCTACCGGAAAGATCACATTCCGACAGCAGGAATAACTTGCAATCGGGAATATTGGGCAGAACGAAAGGGACAGCAAAAACTGGATGAGAAAAATGCCCGGATCGAAGCGGCAGGACTGAAACCTCGTCAGACAAAATTCCAGACGCAGAAAGAATATTTGAGAAATGCGATTGCGGATATTTCTGCAACTGCTGTTTCTCTGGATGATTTTATGCTACAGATGCAGGAGAAATATCATATTTCAGTTACGGATAAGCGGGGACGATTGAGCTATCTGCATCCGGATCGGGCGAAGAACATTAGTGAACGGGCATTGGGGACGGATTATACAGGAGAGGCTGTTCAGCAGCGTATTTTGGAAAATACCCAGCATAAGGAAACACATCCCTTGTCTTTCTCTGCCCGGGATCCTAATCCTCTTTTGCCAGATACCGGAAGTTCTGTTATCCCCGATCCAGCATTGGCTTATGAGGATGCACTGCGACCTTATACGATATTTTTTGTAAAATCAGAGCTGCGGCTTGTGGTGGATCTGCAGAACTGTGTGAAAGCACAGCAGAGCCAGTCCTATAAACGTAAGGTCAAGATCTCCAATCTGAAACAGATGGCTGATACGGTTGCGTATGTACAGGAGCATGGATATGATGACCGGGAACATCTGCAAGCGGAATATGATTCTGCTTCCGAAAAGTTAGCGGATGCAAGGCGGTCTTTGAAGGATACGGAACAAAAAATGAAAGATTTGAATGAGCAGCTTCATCACACCGGACAGTATCTTTCTAATAAGAAAATCTACGCACAGATGCTCCCTACGAAGAATAAGAAAGCCTTTCGACAGGAACATTCGGAGGAAATCGCCAAGTATGAGGAATCCCGGAAGTTCTTAAAAGAGCTGCATCCGGATGGGAAGATTCCTTCCCTCAAATCGCTCTATGCAGATCGGGAAAAGCTGCAGATCCAGAAATCGGCAAAGTCAGACACCTACCACTATTTTTAGGATTATCAAAAGGAGCTGCGGACGGTCTGCCAGAATGTGGACAGTATCTTAGGGCGTGCCCGGACGGCGGAACAGGAAAAATCACATGATCGAGGATAATCAAATATCTCAATTCAGGTACTCTCCATTTTCAAATGCCTTTTGCCAGTTCTCCAATCGTTTCTCTGCCTGTATCTGCTGTATTGGCGGATGCAGAAAATCCTTGATCCGCTGAATCATAGTTTCATCAAATCCATGATTACAGAGCGGTCAAGTTTTTCTTTGTATTTATGGGACTTTCCGTGCTGTGGCTTGCCCTGTACGACCATCGTCTCAACCCGGTCCGTACGTACCTACAGGGATAGATCGACCGCTATTTTTGCCTCTGTGAAACGACTCATTTCCATACACTCGACCCTATATTTTTCTGAATCGATACTTTCCCTTTCCCCTGCCGGACACCGGTTCAATGATATGATGCACCAGCAATTCTTTTAAAAGTTCAGAAGCCCTGGTTGTTCTTATATTCATTTTCCAACTTCCAATGTCCGCTTTTACAGTTCCAATGTTCGGTTTTCCCTTATCAATGTCCGCTTTTTCTACTTCCTTAAAAGCTCCACTGATATGCAATGTTCGGTTATGCAACGGATGATTTTCGTCCAAAAGAAGATTCCGTAAAAAAAGTTCCAGATATTCCGTTGTCTCATGAACTCCATTTTTCAGGTCATTATAATTTGCCCGTACCAGTGAATTGCGAAAATACCACGCATTCTCTGCAAAAATATCATTCGTCACATCGAACCCAAGGTTACGCAGATATTTTATAAAGAATACCGCTGTCGTTCTGGTATTCCCTTCGCTAAAAACATGAATTTGCCAGAGTCTAGAAATAAAATTTAATATTATCCATTGAATTCTCCTATAAAAATAAATGGGAACAAGTCACCTCGTTCCCATTGTTACGCTCGCACTTGGAGTGGCGAAACACTCACTTGTAACTTTCTTGTAATGTGGGTCAAGAGAAACCCGCTAAATAACTTTCTCATTTATGGGCTGAGATACACCCTCTGTTACTATTATTATATGCAGAACAGATGATAAAGTCACCACAACATTTAATCATCGTAGACACATAACTTGCAGAAACAAGTTCTATATTCATATCTACCATTATTTTGCAATTTTCATTTAAATGATCAATGATTTTATTTTTTGTTTCTGGCGTTAATAATA
>JAUNCG010000024.1 GCA_030526715.1 Eubacteriales bacterium | reverse complement strand
GGCTGTGAGAGAGAATAACGCAAGACCGGCACAGCTGGGACTGGGCGGATCGCAGAACCGCAATAACAATTACCGCGGCGACCGCGATAATCGTGGCGGAAGCCGCGACGGCCAGAGAAGCTTCGGCGACCGCGATAACCGTGGCGGCAATCGTGACGGTCAGAGAAGCTTTAGCGACCGCGATAACCGCGGCGGCAGCCGTGACGGCCAGAGAAGCTTCGGCGACCGTGATAACCGCGGCGGACAGAACAGAGGACGCAGTCAGGGCAGAGGCGTGAGCATTCCGCAGCCTGAGATCGCAAGCAAGCCGGTGACCAAGGAATCCAGAATCCGCGCGGATAAGGATAAAGATAAGTACAATAATAAACACAGCAAGTTTGATAAGCAGGAGGGCGGCAAGAACGGTCGTCCGAATCAGAAGAATAATAATAACGGCAAGAGCGCAAGAACGGCCGGCAAATTCATCAAGCCTGTGAAGCCGGTGGAGGCTCCTGCACCGAAGGACGAGATCCGTACCATCACCATTCCGGATCGTCTGACGATCCGTGAGCTGGCAGATCTGCTCAAGGTACAGGCATCCGCTATCGTGAAGAAGCTGTTTTTGCAGGGCATGATGGTAACCGTGAATCACGAGGTAGAATATGATACAGCAGAGGAGATCGCTTTAGAGTACAACTGTATCGCAGAGCATGAGGTGAAGGTGGATGTGATCGAGGAGCTTCTGAAGGAGGACGAGGAAGACGAGAGCACCATGGTTTCCAGACCTCCGGTTGTCTGCGTTATGGGTCATGTCGATCACGGTAAGACTTCCCTGCTGGATGCGATCCGTAATACGCACGTGACGGCAAAGGAGTCCGGCGGTATTACACAGCACATCGGCGCGTATATGGTATCGGTCGATGGTCAGAAGATCACGTTTTTGGATACTCCGGGTCATGAGGCATTCACAGCTATGCGTATGCGTGGTGCAAATGCGACAGACATCGCGATCCTTGTGGTTGCGGCAGATGACGGCGTGATGCCGCAGACCGTGGAGGCAATCAGTCATGCGAAGGCTGCAGGCATCGAGATCATCGTTGCGATCAACAAGATCGATAAGCCGGGAGCGAATATCGACAGAGTAAAGCAGGAGCTCTCCGAATACGAGCTGATTCCGGAGGATTGGGGCGGAAGCACGATCTTTGTTCCGGTTTCCGCACATACCCATGAGGGACTGGACACCCTGCTTGAGATGATTCTGCTGACCGCTGAGGTAGCAGAGCTGAAGGCAAACCCGAACAGAAGAGCGAGAGGTCTAGTACTGGAGGCTCAGCTGGATAAGGGACGCGGTCCGGTAGCTACCGTTCTGGTACAGAAGGGTACGCTCCATGTGGGAGATGCCATTGCAGCAGGCGGATGCCACGGTAAGGTTCGTGCCATGATGGACGATAAGGGAAGAAGAGTCAAGGAGGCAGGTCCGTCTACTCCGGTAGAGATTCTCGGTCTTTCCGATGTTCCGGGTGCAGGCGAAGTATTTATGGCATACGAGAACGATAAGGAAGCAAGAAGCTTTGCAGAGACCTTCATCAGTCAGGGCCGTGAGAAGATGCTGGAGGAGACCAAAGCAAGGATGTCTCTGGATGATCTGTTCACGCAGATTCAGGCCGGCAGCCTGAAGGAACTGAATATCATCGTTAAGGCAGATGTGCAGGGTTCTGTGGAGGCTGTGAAGCAGAGTCTGCAGAAGCTTACCAACGATGAAGTGGTCGTTAAGATCATTCACGGCGGCGTAGGCGCCATCAACGAGTCTGACGTAAGTCTGGCCGGTGCCTCCAATGCGATCATTATCGGATTTAATGTTCGTCCGGATGCAAGCGCGAAGGCCAGTGCGGAGCGAGAGGGCGTGGATGTTCGTCTGTATCGCGTCATCTATGATGCGATCGCAGATGTAGAGGCTGCCATGAAGGGCATGCTGGATCCGGTTTATGAGGAGAAGGTGATCGGTCATGCAGAGATCCGTCAGCTGTTCAAGGCTTCCGGCGTTGGTACGATCGCAGGTTCCTATATTCTGGACGGTACCTTCCAGAGAGGCTGCTCTGTTCGTATCACCAGAGAGGGCAAGCAGATCTTTGAAGGACCGCTGGCATCTCTGAAGCGCTTCAAGGATGATGTGAAGGAAGTAAGAAGCGGCTACGAATGTGGTCTGGTATTTGAAAAATTCAATGATGTTCAGGAGCTCGATCAGGTGGAAGCTTACATCATGGTTGAGGTTCCGAGATAGAGGTTAGAATAGAATGAGAAAAAACAGTATCAAGAATACGCGGGTGAATAGCGAGGTACAGCGGGAGCTGGCAAATATCATCCGCGGTGAGATCAAGGATCCGAGAATCCATCCGCTTACTTCGGTAGTTGCGGCAGAGGTGGCACCGGATCTGAAGACCTGTAAAGTATATGTAAGTGTTCTGGGCGATGAGGAAGCCCAGACACAGACCTTGGAGGGCCTGCGAAGCGCGGTGGGATATATCCGCCGTCAGCTGGCGAAGAATCTGAATCTGCGTAATACGCCGGAGATTCGTTTCATCATGGATCAGTCGATCGAGTATGGTGTGCGTATGTCGAAGTTGATCGATGATAACCGTGTAGAGTAAAGGATAGGAGAGATAGGTAATGATTCATGTAAATAACATCAGTACAGAGCTTGAGGGCGTTCGCACTGTTGGAATTTCCGGTCATATCCGACCGGACGGAGACTGTGTCGGTGCCTGCACGAGTCTGTATCTCTACCTGAAGAATAATTTTCCGCAGCTGACAGAAGTGGCAATGTATCTGCAGGAGACGCCGAAGGCCTTTGATATGATCCGGGCAGCCGGGGATATCATACACACCTGCGAGGAGGATAAGGAGTTTGATCTGTTCATCTCTGTGGATTGCGGAGATCTGGATCGTCTCGGTGATGCGGCGAAGTATTTCCGCAGTGCAAAGCGCACGATCTGTTATGATCATCATATCAGCAACACCGGCTACGGTGATGTGAATTACATCGACGGCGATATCAGCTCTACCTGTGAACTGATCTATCACGTGATGGACGAGGATAAAATCACCATGGAGATCGCGGAAGCTCTGTATGTGGGTATTACGAACGACACAGGTGTATTTCAGTATTCCTGTACCTCTCCGGAGACGATGGAGGTTGCAGCTAATCTGATGCGCAAGGGGATCAACTTCAGTAAGATCGTAGATGTTACGTTCTTTGAAAAGACCTATGTACAGAATCAGATCCTTGGACGCGCGCTGCTGGAGAGCATCATGGTACTGGACGGGAAGTGCATTATCAGCTCTGTCAAGCTAAAGGATATGGCTTTTTACGGAGTAGTGTTCTCGGATCTGGAGGGAATCGTCAGTCAGCTTCGTCTGACGAAGGGCGTGGAGACGGCGATCTTCCTTTACGAGATCGGGACCCAGCAGTATAAGGTTAGCCTGCGTTCCAAAGAAATCGTGGACTGCAGTGTGATCGCTAAATATTTTGGCGGAGGCGGACATGTGCGCGCAGCGGGCTGCGAGATGCAGGGAAGCTTCTATGATGTGGTGAATAATCTGACAAAGCACATTGAAAAACAGATGGAAGCGGCCGGGAAATTATGATTCACGGAATAATTAATGTATACAAAGAAAAAGGATATACCTCTCATGACGTTGTGGCGAAGCTGAGAGGTATTCTTCATCAAAAAAAAAATAGGACATACCGGAACACTGGATCCGGATGCGGTGGGCGTGCTGCCGGTCTGTCTCGGCGCCGGAACAAAGCTGTGTGATCTGCTGACAGACCGGGATAAGACGTATCGGGCGGTACTTCTGTTGGGGCAGACCACAGATACGCAGGATACGTCAGGTACCGTTTTGACGACTGCCGAGGTGACTTCTTCTGAGCATGAGGTACGTGCGGCAATAGAAGGCTTCACAGGGGACTATGATCAGATCCCGCCCATGTATTCTGCACTCAAGGTACAGGGAAAGAAGCTCTACGAGCTGGCCAGAGAGGGCAAGACCGTGGAGCGTCAGGCAAGAAGAGTTCATATTTCGGAGATCGTGATCGAAGAGATCGCGCTTCCGAGAGTGATCATGAGCGTGACATGCTCAAAGGGAACCTATATCCGCACCCTTTGTCATGATATCGGTGAGAAGCTCGGATGCGGAGGCTGCATGGAGCAGCTGACCCGTACCAGAGTCGGTGGATTCCTTCTGGAAGAAAGTATGACATTGTCCCAGATCGAAAAACTGCGGGATGAGGATACATTGATGGAGCATGTCGTCGCAGTAGACCATGTTTTTGAGGAACATCCGGCGAGATATACAAAACCTGTGTTTGACCGCCTGTTATATAACGGCAATCCGCTTCTGAAGGAGCAGCTGCTTTCGAAGGAAGAGACAAAGACGGAGCAAAACGGAGAAAAGGTGCGTATGTATGATTCCGCAGGACAGTTCTGCGGGCTCTATGAATATTCTGTGCTGAAACAAAGATATCAGCCGGTGAAGATGTTTCTCGGAATATAGAGAAGAATCCGATATCGACAGTATAGGAAGATACCGCTATATTCTGACAGAGATAAAATCAGAAGTAAGTGAGAATACAACGATGAAATATTTGGAAGGTTTCATGGATTTTCATATGGATCGTGACACGGCGGTAACGTTGGGAAAATTTGACGGGCTTCATAGAGGTCATCAGCAGCTGATCCGGCGTGTGTGCGGTAAAGAACAGGAGGGGCTGGCCAGCATGGTGATCACCATATGGCCGGATCCGAAGGCAAACGCACTGCTGACCTTGGGAGAAAAGAAGGAACGTCTGCGCGAGCTTGGGGTATCATGGTGGATAGACTGTCCGTTTTTACCGGAAATCTCGCATATGTCACCGGAAGCGTTTGTACAGGAGATCCTGATAGAACGACTGAGAGCAAAATATATCGCAGTCGGCAGAGATTTTAGATTCGGATACCAGAGACAGGGTGATTGTGAGTTGCTGAAGCGATTGCAGAAGAAACTGGGATTTGAGCTGGAGATCGTGGAAAAGGAGACCTGCAATGGTCGCGAGATCAGCAGTACTTATGTAAAAGAAGCATTGGAGCAAGGTGAGATGGAATTGGTACAGGAACTGCTCGGCTATCCCTATTCCATACAGGGAGAGGTGCTGCATGGACGCAGGATCGGCCGCACGCTTGGGATGCCGACGACCAATCTTATACCATCCGTAAGAAAGCTGCTGCCTCCCAACGGGGTTTATGCAACGAAGACACTCTGGAACGGAAAATGGTATCCGGGTGTCACCAACATCGGTTATAAACCCACCATCGGAGAAATGTTTCGAGGTGTGGAGACGTATTTGTTTGACTTTGATAATGACCTGTATGGACAGATGATCGAGGTGCAGCTCTATGGATTTGAACGGCCGGAGCAGAAATTTGATTCCATCGAGATCCTCAAGGAGCAGATGCAGAGGGATATTGAGTTTGGAAAGGAATATTTTGGTGAAAAATCATGCTGACAGCCAGCTGTGTTTTTATGATATTGGGTGGCCTGATGATTGTGGCCGGAGTGCTTCTGGATAAAAAAGAACAGCATATGCAGATATATCGGGGACATGCGGAGGGCACGGTAGTAGAGATCGTAGCGGGAGAACCTGATGAAGAGGGAATACGTCAGGGAATCCACGATTACTATTATCCGGTAGTGGCTTATTATGCGAACGGCAGACTTTATCGGACACAAAGTCCGAAGGGGAGCAATCCGAGCAGATACTATGAACGTGACCGCGTTCAGGTACGGTATATAGAACAGGATCCGGAGCAGATATTGATCGAAGAGGTGCAGAGAAAAGTAAGCAGAGCGAGACAGCTCTACTATGGAGGCTTTCTGGTAGCGATGATCGGTGGGATTTTCTTTCTGTTATTTGCAACCAGAGGTTGACGGGAGAACATTCCTGTGCTATGATAATCGGAGTGTGCATGCGGCACATAGATAGCTGACACTCAGGAACAGGACACTCCGACCGTTCCCTAGTGTGAAGCGATGATATAAGAATAAGGAGGAAGAACAAATGATTTCAAAGGAAAAGAAACAGGCAATTATGGCTGAGTATGCTCGTAAGGAGGGTGACACAGGTTCACCGGAGGTACAGATCGCAGTTCTTACAGCAAGAATTCAGGAGCTGACAGAGCACCTGAAGGTTCATCAGAAGGATCATCATTCAAGAAGAGGTCTTCTGAAGATGGTAGGTCAGAGACGTGGACTTCTGGCTTATTTAAAGAAAACTGATATTGATGGATACCGTGCTTTAATTGCAAAATTAGGAATCAGAAAATAATGTATCGAAGAGGGCGGATTTTCCGCCCTTTTTTCAGGTTCATAGAGTGTTCCTAAGGGGAACAGTCTATTTTTGACAAGGAGAAAGAAGATGTATAAGAGTTATTCTATGGAGCTCGCCGGCAGAACACTGCGTGTAGACGTTGGTAGAGTAGCTGCACAGGCGAATGGCGCAGCATTGATGCATTATGGCGATACGGTAGTGCTGTCTACAGCGACGGCTTCCGAGAAGCCGAGAGAGGGGATTGACTTTTTCCCGCTGAGCGTCGAGTACGAAGAGAAAATGTATTCCGTAGGTAAGATTCCGGGAGGATTTAACAAGAGAGAGGGTAAAGCATCTGAAAATGCAGTGCTGACTGCGCGTGTCATTGACCGTCCGATGCGCCCGTTGTTCCCGAAAGATTACCGCAATGATGTAACGCTGAACAATCTGGTACTGTCTGTAGATCCGGACTGCGCACCGGAGCTGACCGCTATGCTCGGCTCAGCGATCGCTACCGCAATTTCCGATATTCCGTTTGATGGTCCGACCGCTACCACGCAGGTTGGTCTGATCGATGGCGAGTTCGTATTCAACCCGAATGCGGCACAGAAGGCGGTATCTGATCTGCAGCTGACCGTTGCCTCTACCAGAGAGAAGGTCATCATGATCGAGGCCGGAGCGAAGGAAGTTCCGGAGGCGAAGATGATCGATGCAATCTTTGCAGCACACGAGGTGAATCAGGAGGTTATCCGCTTCATTGATACCATCGTGGCTGAGTGTGGCAAGGAGAAGCACACCTATACCAGCTGTGCTGTGCCGGAAGAGCTGTTTGAGGCAATGAAGAAGATCGTAACTCCGGAAGAGATGGAGGTTGCGGTATTTACGGACGAGAAGCAGACCAGAGAGGCCAATATCCGTGAGATCAAGGACAAGCTGACAGAGGCGTTTGCCGAGAACGAGGAGTGGCTGGCAGTACTGGATGAGGCTGTTTATCAGTATCAGAAGAAGACAGTCCGCAAGATGATCCTGAAGGATCACAAGCGTCCGGACGGTCGCCAGATCACTCAGATCCGTCCGCTGGCAGCAGAGGTAGACCTTCTGCCGAGAGTACACGGTTCTGCGATGTTTACCCGTGGTCAGACACAGATCTGCACCATTACAACGCTGGCTCCACTGTCCGAAGCACAGAAGATCGACGGACTCGATGTAGCAGAGACCAGTAAGAGATACATGCATCATTATAATTTCCCGAGCTACTCTGTAGGTGAGACGAAGCCGTCCAGAGGACCGGGACGCCGCGAGATCGGTCACGGAGCGCTGGCTGAGAGAGCTCTGGTTCCGGTACTTCCGAGTGAGGAAGAGTTCCCGTATGCAATCCGTACCGTATCCGAGACCTTTGAGTCCAACGGCTCCACCTCTCAGGCAAGTATCTGTGCATCTTCCATGTCACTGATGGCAGCGGGTGTACCGATCAAAAAAGCGGTAGCAGGTATTTCCTGTGGTCTTGTGACCGGTGAGACAGATGATGATTATATTGTACTGACGGATATTCAGGGTCTTGAGGACTTTTTCGGCGATATGGACTTTAAGGTAGCGGGTACTCATGAGGGTATCACTGCGATCCAGATGGATATCAAGATCCATGGTCTGACCCGTCCAATCATTGAGGAGGCCATTGCCAGAACCAAAGAAGCAAGAACCTATATTCTGGATGAGGTAATGGCAAAGACGATCGCTGAGCCGAGAATGAGCGTAAGCGATTATGCGCCGAAGATCCTGCAGATTCAGATCGATCCGCAGAAGATCGGAGATGTGGTTGGTCAGAGAGGAAAGACCATCAATGCCATCATCGAGCAGACCGGCGTGAAGATCGATATCACGGATGACGGTTCTGTATCTATCTGCGGTACAGATAAGGAAGCTATGGCTGAGGCTATGGACATGATTCGCATTATCACCACAGATTTTGAGGCAGGACAGATCTTTACCGGTAAGGTGATCAGCATCAAGGAGTTTGGCGCCTTCCTCGAGTTTGCACCGGGCAAGGAAGGTATGGTTCATATCTCCAAGCTTGCAAAGCAGCGTGTGGATAAGGTAGAGGATGTCGTGAAGCTTGGCGATATCGTGAAGGTAGTATGCCTTGGCAAGGACAAGATGGGCAGAATCAGCTTCAGCATCAAGGACGTTCCGGAAGCGTAAGAGAGTTCTGAAAATGGAATCATAAGAATACAAAGTGGATTTGTCAAATTTGTTCTTGACAAATCCACTTTATCGTATTAAACTGTAAAAAACGAAAACCGATGAGAAAGAGTAGTAAGCATCTTTTGAAATCACAGAGAGCCGTGGGTGGTGCGATACGGTATGGAAGAATTTGCTGAATGGACTTTCGAGGGCGGCCTGAAATCATTAGATCAGATTTGAGAGTAGGCGTCGTCGGGAACCGAACCCGTTATCAATCAGGAATGTATAAGGACGATGTCCCAGTACATGCGAAAGTGGACGTGAACGTTAAGTTGAGTGGTACCGCGATAATAAAGTCATTTATTACCGTCTCAAGCAGGAGCTTGGGGCGGCTTTTTATGTTACAGGAAAATCTTCCTATAACATAAAAACGCTCTGCACATGAAGCTTCAGCTTTATCCGGAAAAACACTCTGCAAAGATGCAAGGCGGACAAAATGCATCGAAACACTTACACGAGGATGTCAATCATTCGGGATCGTTTGGAACTTATCACTAAAATAAATAGTAGGAAAAGGAGAACAAAACCATGAAAAAGAAAATCGCAGTAAGTGTAATCGCAGCAATGACAGCAACAGCCATGATGGCAGGCAGCGCAATGGCAGAAGAGTATAAGGTCGGTATTATCAAGTTTGTGGATGATGCGTCTCTTGATCAGATTGAGAACTCCATCAAAGCACAGCTGGATGCAATATCGGAGGAGGGAGAAGATACCTTTATCTATGACGGTTATGTGATGAACGGTCAGGCGGATGCGACCGTGATCGGTCAGGCAGCGCAGCAGCTGATCGCAGACGGCGTGGACGTCATCATCCCGATCGCAACGCCGGCCGCACAGATCGTACAGTCGATCACTGCAGACCAGACAGAGCCGACACCGGTCGTCTTTTCCGCGGTATCGGATCCTGTAGGAGCCGCTCTGGTAGATTCCATGGAGGAACCGGGTGCCAATATCACCGGAACCAGTGATGCTCTGAATACCAACGCAGTGCTGGATTTGATGTTTGCAGCAAATCCGGATATCAAGTCCGTCGGTCTTCTGTACAGCCAGTCCGAGGATTCCTCTAAACAGCCGATCGCAGATGCGAAGGCATATCTGGAGGAAAAGGGTGTAGAATATGTAGAGAAGACAGGAACTAACAACACCGAGGTCATGCAGGCAGCTGAGGCGCTGGCTTCATCCGGTGTGGAAGCGATCTTCACTCCGACGGATAATACGATCATGACGGCGGAGCTTGCAATCTATGAGACCCTGATCGATGCGGGCATTCCGCACTATACAGGAGCTGATTCCTTTGCGTTGAACGGAGCCTTCTGCGGATATGGCGTAGACTATACTATCGTTGGAAAAGAGACTGCAAATACCGCGGTAGAGATCCTGCAGGGAGCAGACCCGGCGAAGACTCCGGTAAAGACCTTTGATAACGGTATCGCAACCATAAATACAGAGACAGCAGAGGCAATCGGCATCGATTACAGCAGCTTTGCTGATCTTTGCACAGAAGTAAAAGAGATTGAGACGGCAGAGTCCTTTGAATAAAGAGTTTTAAAGTAATAGAAATGAGGTTATAGGGAGCATGGGTTCATTATTATCACTCTCAGTGATCATCAGTGCATTGGAGCTGGGATTCATATATGCGTTGGTGGCGCTGGCATTGTTTTTAAGCTATTCGATCCTGAATATTGCGGATCTTTCCACAGATGGATGCTTTACGCTGGGCTGTGCGGTAGGAGCACAGGTGGCGATCATGGGTCATCCGATACTGGCGTTGTTTGCAGCAATGCTGGCAGGAGTCTGCTCAGGCTATATCATGGCCTTTTTGCAGACAAAACTGGGAGTGGAATCCATACTTGCGGGAATTATCGTAAATACCGGTTTATATACGGTAAATCTGGCAGCTATGGGATTTTCGTCAAACCTGTCTCTGTTTAAAGCGGAGACAGTGTTTGGCATGTTTAAAGGTATTTTCGGTGCAGAGTGGTATAAGCTGATCGTTGCGATCGCTGTCGTAGTGATCGTGGGTATCCTGCTTTCTCTGTTTTTGGGTACCAGTCTGGGACTTTCCATTCGTGCCACCGGAGACAATGAGGATATGGTGAGAGCCTCCAGTATTAACCCGAAATTTACTCTGACGGTGGGACTGTGTATTTCCGGTTCTCTGACTGCACTTTCCGGCTGCCTGATCGGTCAGTATCAGAAGACCTGCGATATCAATCTGGGGACAGGTATGGTGACCATCGCTCTGGCAAGTCTGATCATCGGAGAGACCCTGATCGGAAAGGGCAGTATGCTTCGGCGCATTGCCGGCGTTGTGCTGGGAAGCTGTCTGTATCGCTTCGCAATCGCGATCGCTCTCAGATTACACGTGCCTGCAGAGTGCCTGAAGCTGGTATCCGCAGTGATCGTGGCAGTGGCCATCGCTTCGCCGTATCTGAAAAATCAGGTTGCGTTCCGTTCACGGAAGAGATCGGCGCTTCAGGCGAGAAAAGGAGGCGACAGCGCATGCTAAAACTGACAAATATAAAAAAGACATTTTATCCGGGTACAGTGAATGAAAAGGCGGCGCTTCGCGGCATTAGCCTGACCGTAAATGACGGTGATTTTGCCACGATCATCGGCAGCAACGGTGCCGGAAAATCCACACTGTTTAACGCCATTGCCGGAAGCTTTTTCGTAGATGAGGGCGTTGTGGAGCTGGATGGCAAAGATATCACTTACATGCCGGAGTATAAGCGGGCGCTGGAGATCGGACGTCTGTTTCAGGATCCCATGAAAGGTACTGCGCCGCATATGACGATCGAGGAGAATCTTGCGCTTGCCTATATGCGCGTGAAGCAGGAAAATGCTCTGTTTGCACGTATTAATAACAAGCAGCGTAAAATCTTTCGGGAGAAGCTGGCGCTGCTGGATATGGGACTGGAAGACCGCATGAAGCAGCCGGTGGGACTGCTCTCCGGCGGACAGAGACAGGCGCTGACTTTGCTGATGGCAACGCTCGTCGCACCGAAGATTCTGCTTCTGGATGAGCATACGGCCGCACTGGATCCGGGAACGGCAGATAAGGTGATTGAGCTGACGAAAAATATTGTGAGAGAGAATCATCTTGCATGTCTGATGATCACACACAATATGCATTCGGCGCTGGAGCTCGGAAACCGCACACTGATGATGGATGCGGGAAGGATCGTGCTGGATATCAGCGGACAGGAGCGCGAGGGACTGACCGTGGAAGGTTTGCTGCAGAAGTTCAGCGCAGATACCGGAAAAGAGCTGGACAATGATCGTATTTTACTTTCCGGTGTAGAATAGACAAACGAAATATGGAATCATACCCCTGCCGGAAGCTGACTGATGACGGATCACGGCAGGGATTTTGCTGTGTATATGATAACAGCAAGATGATGTGATTTCGAAAGAATTATAGACAGAAAAGAGACCGTAAAGGCAAGAAAAACGAGGGTTGACGTTATGTATGTCACATAGTAGGATAGAGCGTATAAATCAAGGAGGAGAATATGGAGCTAATTCAGATTAAATACTTTACGGATAAAATAGAAAAGCTGCGCTATATAGATGGGAAATCCGACTGGATCGATCTTCGTGCGGCGGAGGATATCGAGCTGAAGCAGGGGGAATTCCGACTGATTCCGCTGGGTGTGGCCATGAAGCTTCCGAAGGGATACGAGGCTCATGTGGTGCCACGCAGCTCCACATATAAGAACTTCGGCATTATTCAGGTAAATCATCAGGGGGTGATCGATGAGAGTTACTGCGGTGACGAGGATCAGTGGTATTTTCCGGCTTATGCCATGAGAGATACGCAGATTCATGCGAATGACAGAATCTGTCAGTTCCGTATCATGGAGCATCAGCCGAGCATCGTGTTTGACGAAGTAGAGCATCTGGGATCGGAGAACCGTGGAGGCTTTGGAAGCACGGGAAAGGTCTGAATGGAAAGTGGTTGATAATTAAAGAACGGATATGTTATACTAATGCATAGTGAATAGCAATATAAAGGAGCGTTTTATGGCATTTGTATTAGAAAAGAAGCTAAAGAATGTGATGACCCTCGGTTATCTGATGAAGCTGGATAAACGGGTGCCGCACAGTCTTTCCCATATTAAGAAGAGACAGAATAAAAAGATCCACGAACTGATGAAGGCGGCGTATGAGATACCGTTTTACCGAGAGCGTTTTGACGCCAACGGTCTGACACCGGATGATTTCCATTCCAGTGAAGATCTGGCAAAGTTCCCGGTGACTACAAGAGCGGATCTGCGTCTCTGGATGCAGAAGGAATATGAGGAACATCCAAAGATGCATGATCGTTGGGATGTACTCAGTACCAGCGGATCGTCGGGAGTTCCCCTGAAGTTTTTACAGACTCAGAGAGAGTCAGCCTGTGTGAATGCGAACTGGATCCGTGTACTGATGTTTGCAGGGTATCATCCGTTTACCGGAAAGATGTTTTCCTTCGAGACCAGCCACAAGCATGTAGATGCTAAAAAAGGGGATTCATGGGTACAGAAGCTGGGTATCCTGCGTCGCCGTGTGGTTCCGGAGAACAATTGTGTCGGTGAGGGAATCCGCGATGTCATCAATGATATGAATGAATATGCACCGGATCTCGTGTGCTTCAGACGTAACTGTCTGGTGCGCATGGCGCTATATGCGAAGAATAACGGTATGACGATCCGTCAGCCGAAGATCTATACTCCGGTCAGTGAAATGGTGGATGATATGACACGTAAGCTTCTGACAGAGACCTTTGGACCGGGACTGATGGATGCCTACGGCAGTTCTGAGACCGGAAGCTGTATTATTCAGTTGCCGGGAAAGAAGTTGTACTACATCTGCAGTGACACGCATGTGGTGAATATCTATGATGATGAGGGCAGACTGGCGGATGATGGCAAGGTGATTATTACGACCCTTTTTAAGAAGGATTTTCCGATCATCAATTATGATATTGGCGATCGTGCGACTTCTGTGACAAAAGAGGGTGTACGTTATATCAAGTCCATTCAGGGAAGAGTGAATGATCTGGTGAAGCATGAGAGTGGCGTGGAGTCCTCCGCGTTATTCCTGATGAAGATTCCGAACGGAATTACAGGCATTGCGCAGTTCCGTTTTATTGAGGATTCCTATCATGACATGAGAATCCAGCTGGTGAAGGATCCGCAGAACGATGCGCATACGACAGAAGAGATAGAAGAGTTCTTCCATCAAAAAATGGCAGAGCTCTATGGTGAGGAATTCCGTCTGCATTTTGAATGGATGGATGTGATCCCGCCGGATGAGAACGGAAAAATGCGCTGCTTTACCTGCAGGGTATCATAGCGAAAACAGGAGAGTATATGATTAAAAATGTTGGAGTAATCGGTGCGGGAAGTGTAGGCACCATGCTGCTGTCCTATCTGTATCATGCGGACAAGGAGCATTTTTACGTGATCGCCAGAGGCAGCCGCGCCGAGAAGTTTGCACAGCGAGGGGTGTCCGTAAATGGAGAGACGATTTATCCGCAGGTATATTCGAGTCCTAAGCAGCAGATCAAGCTGGATCTTCTGATCATTACGGTTAAGTGTTACAGTCTTAGTCAGGTGATGGAGGATATTCGGGATCTGATAGATAAGGAGACCATTCTTTTGCCACTGCTCAATGGTATCATGGCTACAGATCGCCTACAGAGGGCTTTTCCGGAAAATCGTGTGTTGTATGGGGTTATGCTGCGTACGGATGCATACCGTACAGGGCATCACGTATATTTTTCCACATCGGGAGAGATACAGTTCGGATATGCGGATAACCGTGTGATCAGACCGGAGATACAGCAGATCTATGATCGTCTGAGGGAAGCCGGTATCAATGCGCGGATCTACGAGGATATGCGCAGGATCCAGTGGAGAAAATGGCTCTCCAACACCGGTGGAAGTCAGGCAGCGGTGGAAGTCGGTGTGGAGTGTGGGTATTTCGATCAGGTGGATGAGATCGTGGATCTGATACGTCTGTGTATGGATGAGATTTTGCAGCTTGCGAAAGCGGAGCATGTGAATCTGACGGAGAAGGATCGTGATGAGATGCTGGCATTTTTGCTGAAATATCCTGCACATAAGAAGATGTCCATGCTGCAGGATGTGGAGGCGGGACGTCCGATCGAGATTGATGAGTATGCAGGTACCGTGGTGGAGCTGGGTAAAAAACATGGAATTCCGACCCCGGTGAATCATGTGATCTATCTTGCGGTCAAGGCAAGAGAAAAGGTCGATTCCATGAAAAAACATATATAATCGCCTGCGGGACAGGCAGAATAGGGGTTTGCTATGAATAAAAAAATAAGAACAGAAGCGGTAGAGCATTTGTTTGAAGCGGTGCTTGAGTTAAAGGATATGGAAGAGTGCTTTCGATTTTTTGAAGATGTCTGCACGGTAAATGAGCTGCTTTCCATGGCACAGCGTTTTGAAGTAGCCAAGATGCTGACGGAAAACAATACTTATCTGGAAATCGCTGAAAAAACAGGAGCATCCACAGCGACGATCAGTCGCGTGAACCGCTCCCTGAATTATGGCAGTGACGGATATGAAATGGTGTTCAGTCGTCTGAAAAAGAATCAATGATTTTTTCAATCAACTGTTTTTTTACGTAGACATCAAAGCTTAACAGACTGATGAAGGAGAAGAGACGGAGAAACTCCTGCTCTTCTTCCGATGCATCGGTAAAGGTGCTCTGAGATGTCTGATATTTGGAGAACAGGTCTTCCTTCATGGCTTCGACCTGCTCTTTTTCCATGCTGAATACTTCACGGTAGACAGATTCCAGATTCATGGAATCTTCTTTTTGAAAGTATTTTTCGGTGAGAGGCTTCATCAGAGCCTCAATATCGGATATGGAGAGAATATTTTTAAAATAATAGATAAATACGAGCATCAGCAGATGCTCTCTGGAATATTTTTTCTTATTAGGTGAGGGAAGCAGGTGATTCTTAGCGTAATTGTTGATCATGGTCTTCGTAAGGATCTTGTCCTGAGGATAACGCTTGGAGGAAGCAAGCTGTGCGTCCATAAATGTGGTCACCTGATCCATATACAGATCGATATTGGGAATATCCTCAGGCTTCACATGATCAATTCGTGAGATACTTTCGAGGATACTGTTTATCATGTCTTTTGTATCGATGGTCATAGTAGTCAACCCCTTTCTTACTAGATTATACAGTTTTTAAAACTACATGACAAGTATTTTTTGCAACAGGAGAAAAACAAATAATGAGTACATATGATACTTTAAATAAAATGCAGCAGGAGGCGGTCTTTCATACGGAAGGGCCGTTATTGATTCTTGCGGGTGCGGGTTCGGGAAAGACGAGAGTATTGACTCACCGTATTGCCTATTTGATCGAAGAAAAAGAGGTCAATCCGTGGAACATTCTTGCAATTACCTTTACGAACAAGGCGGCGGGTGAGATGCGGGATCGAGTGGATCAGATCGTCGGTGCGGGCTCAGACAGTATTTGGGTGTCTACATTCCATTCTGCCTGTGTCCGGATCCTGCGTCGCTATATAGACCGTATCGGATACGGCAACAGCTTTACGATCTATGATGCAGACGATCAGAAGACGTTGATGAAGGATGTCTGCAAGCGTCTGCAGATAGACACAAAGATCTACAAAGAAAAGATGATTTTGAACGCGATCTCCTCAGCAAAGGATGAGCTGATCGATCCGATGGAATATGAAATGAATACGGCAGGGGATTTTTCCAAACGTAAGATCGCTGCGGCATATAAAGAATATCAGCTGCAGCTAAAGCGCAATAATGCGCTGGATTTCGATGATCTGATCGTTAAGACGGTGGAGCTGTTCCGCAGTTGTCCGGATGTATTGGAATATTATCAGGAGCGTTTCCGCTATATCATGGTGGATGAGTATCAGGACACGAATACGGCACAGTTTCAATTTGTGCGTATCCTTGCGCAAAAATATCGTAACCTCTGTGTGGTGGGTGACGATGATCAGTCTATTTATAAGTTCAGAGGAGCAAACATCGGCAACATCCTGAACTTTGAGAAGGTCTTTGAGGAGGCCAAGGTCATCAAGCTGGAACAGAATTATCGTTCGACTCAGAACATTTTGAGCGCGGCAAACGGTGTGATCCATCACAATTTCGGAAGAAAAGAGAAGACGCTCTGGACAGACAATGAGGCGGGCGAAGGGATCCGTGTAAAACAGTTCCAGTCAGCATATGATGAGGGCGAGTATGTGGCAGGAGAGATTACAAGGCTGGTGCGTACCGGTGAAGCAGATTATAGAGACTGTGCGGTGCTGTACCGGACCAATGCGCAGTCGCGTATGTTTGAGGAAAAATTTCTCTATGCGAATATTCCCTATAAGATCGTAGGTGGCATCAATTTCTATTCCAGAAAAGAAGTCAAGGATCTGCTCAGCTATCTGAAGACCGTGGACAATGGGCGGGATGATCTGGCGGTACGCAGGATCATCAACGTACCCAAGCGTGGTATCGGTGCGACGACATTGGCGAAGGTACAGGATTATGCGACTGAGCAGGATATGGGATTTTACGATGCGCTCAAGCGCGCTAAGGATATTCCGACACTGGGACGTGCTGCCGTGAAGATCGAACCATTTGTGACCTTTATCCAGACACTGCGCAGTCAGGCGGAATACTACAGCGTCCATGAGCTGATGAACACCATTATCGAGAGTACCGGTTATGTTCGTGAGCTGCAGGCGGAGGGAACAGAGGAGGCAAAGGCAAGGCTCGAGAACATCGACGAGCTGATCTCGAAGATCGTCTCCTACGAAGAAAGCACACAGGAACCGTCACTTTCAGGTTTTCTGGAAGAGGTAGCGCTGGTGGCAGATATTGACAGTCTGGAGGACAGTGATGACAGGGTAGTGCTGATGACGCTGCACAGCGCCAAGGGACTGGAATTTCCGAACGTCTATCTGACCGGACTGGAGGAAGGGATCTTCCCCGGATACGCCAGCATCAACAGTGACGATCCGGATTCCGAGATCGAGGAGGAGCGCAGACTCTGCTATGTGGGTATCACAAGAGCTATGAAGCGTCTGACGATCACCTGTGCCAAGCAGAGAATGGTGAGAGGAGAGACACACTTCTATCCGGTATCGAGATTCATAAAGGAGCTGCCAAGAGAAGTGTTGGATCAGCCGCAGCAGAATTTGGAGGTGGTGCGCAGGGAGGAGAAGCCCACAGCCTATTCACAGGCCAGAACTGCGTTTCGTGCAAAGGCTTTCGATCCGAAGCAGTTTAAGGTGACCAAGGCAGATCATCTGGATTATGAGGTTGGCGACACCGTAAAACACATCAAATTCGGCGTTGGAATTGTGCAGTCCATCGTCGAGGGCGGTAAGGACTATGAGGTGACTGTGGACTTTGAGCGGGCAGGGGTGAAAAAGATGTTTGCGGCCTTTGCAAAACTAAAGAAATTATAATAGTTAAACGAAAGAAATTATAAATAGTTATGGTAAAAAAACAGGAATAGTGGTATACTGTTTAAAAGTATAATAATTTGCAGGAAAGGGTGGTATGCGATGAACAGACTTGATGAATTGCTGGATCTTTTGAAGAAGAGAGACGAGGAGAAGAACAAGAATACCGTGCTCTGGGTACTGGCTGTGATCGGTGCAGTGACTGCTGTAGCAGGCATCGCCTATGCAGTATATCGTTATTTGACACCGGATTATCTTGAGGACTTCGAAGATGATTTCGAGGATGACTTTGATGATTATTTTGAGGATGATCTCGAAGACGACGAAGATCAGGATGAGGATGACAAGGATAAGGACGAAGAGATCTTCGTAGATGAGACTAAGGAGAAGGTCACAGCTCCGAAGGAAGAGAACGAAGAGGCATAAGGAGAGAAGTCCTGATATCTTCTTGATGACAGATGTCGGAGAGCGGTATACTTTTCATTAATTGTCATCATATAGGAAGATATTCGACAGGATGTCTGATATAAGAATGAGGTTGCGGGCAGATACCAGAGGGCATCTGCCTGTTTTGCAGTTATGATAGAGGTTATATAACTGATAAAAAATGTCAGTGGACTGAAGAGACGATCCTATTTTTGGAAACATAGGTATTTTGAGGAAAAAGAGCGGGAGTCTTTGGTTGTTTAAAAAATTTGGAGAGAAGCACATGGAATCAATGGCAGTTGAAATGTCATGGTAGAATGGAGAGAAAAGCATGAAAAAAGGACAGGTACTGGAAGGAAGAATCCGGGAGGTAGTATTTCCGAATAAAGGAATTGCAGAGATTGAGAATGAGGAGCGTACGGTAATTGTCAAGAATGCACTTCCGGGACAGAAGGTGCGTGTATCTATTAATAAGATCCGCAAAGGTAAGGCGGAAGGAAGATTATTGGAAGTACTGGAAAAGTCATCTGTAGAGATCGAACCGCCCTGTCCGCATTTTGCAGATTGCGGAGGCTGTACCTATCAGAATCTTCCTTATGAAGAGCAGCTTGCCATGAAGGAAGCGCAGGTTAGAAAACTTCTGAAGGATTACTGTACAGAGAAACAGTTCGAGAAGATCCATCCGAGTCCTCTGCAGTTCGGTTATCGCAATAAGATGGAGTTTTCTTTCGGAGATGAATATAAGGATGGTCCATTGTCTCTGGGAATGCATAAGAGAGGCAGCTTTTACGATATTGTCACGGTAGATCAGTGTCAGATTGTGGATGAAGACTTCCGTGCGATTCTGACATGTGTAAAAAAATACTTCGATGAGCTTGGTGTGGACTTTTATCACAAGCTGCAGCACAAGGGATATCTCAGGCATCTCCTTGTCAGAAAGGCAGTCCGTACCGGTGATATTCTGGTAGATCTGGTGACCAGCTCACAGACGGAGTATCTCGGAGAAAGAGAAGAAAAAAGTGTTCTGCAGGAGATGACAGAAAAGCTGACAGCGCTTTCCTTCAAAGGAAGATTGACAGGAGTGCTCCATACGGTGAACGACAGTCTTGCAGATGTCATTCAGAATGATCGTACCGATATCCTGTACGGACAGGATTATTTCTTCGAGGAGCTGTTGGGATTGAAATTCAAGATATCCCCATTCTCCTTCTTCCAGACCAATTCCCTTGGTGCGGAAGTACTTTACGAGACGGCGCGCTCCTATGTGGGAGAGACGAAGGATAAGGTGATCTTTGATCTCTACTCCGGTACCGGAACCATTGCTCAGATGCTTGCTCCGGTAGCCAAAAAGGTCATCGGAATCGAAATCGTGGAAGAAGCCGTGGAAGCAGCGAAGGTCAATGCAGAGCTAAACGGATTGAACAATTGCGAGTTTATCGCCGGAGATGTGTTGAAGGCTATTGATCTAGTAGGAGATACACCGGACTTTATAGTACTTGATCCGCCGAGAGACGGTGTCAATCCCAAAGCACTCCAGAAGATCATCAACTTTGGCGTAGAGAAGATGCTTTATATCTCTTGTAAACCGACCAGTCTGGCAAGAGATCTGGAATTACTTGAGGCAAATGGATATCAGATTGAAAAGGTAACTTGTGTAGATATGTTCCCGGGAACATACCATACAGAAACAATTTGTGCTTTAAGTCGCATAAAATAGGCATTTGTAAGGGTTTCACGGTACTTGAAAAGGTGGTGTTGCCACCGATTTGCCACCCTAATTTGAAAAAACTGTATAAATCAAAGAAAAAGCACTGAACCGAAAGCAGCCTCAGCGATGCTGCCTGTGATGGCAGCAAGGGTTTCGCTGTTTCCTCCGAGAGAGATGGCGTTTCGTATGGCATCCTCAAAGTCGGCGCTCTCTAATCCGGGTTTGACACATTCACTACCCTGAAATTGATTTTACTTGAACAGCAGTCGATCCTTAACGATGCGTGCGCCGGTATTCTGTTGGGGTCAGGCTAAGCTCAGTGTGAAACATTTCTGTAAACTTGGATTGGCTTTCAAAGCCTACCTGGTTTGCAATCTCCAAAATGGAGTACTTTGTTTCTATCAGCAGCTTTTTTGCTCTTTCGATGCGTTTTCCCCTGAGATAATCCGAGATGTTCTGTCCGTACACCGCCTTAAAATAATTCTTCAGGCTGCTTGGGCTGATTCCCATAGTTCCGGCAATGTGAGCTATAGTCTTTCTGTCGGCCAGATTGGCAGTCAGGATATGCTCCGCTTTTTTTGCCATATCCACCTGACTTTTGGTTAATGCCCCTTCATACCCGGAATGGCTTTCAATTACACCTGCAGTGAGCAGACGCAAAATATAAAAGATATGCAGGCGCAGAAGATTCAGATCCAAAATCTTCATTTCGTAAAGCATAGAAATGTCTGCAAGAGTGTTTTTCAGCAGGCTGAGATTTTCCGCTATTACTGTTTGATATTGTTCTGGTAAGTAGGTATACAACATTTGTTCTACATCAATTTTAAAAAACGCCAATTTCTCTGAATGCTCAAGTACCTTCCGCATAATGTAAATTTCTACGCCGCAGTAACTGCCAACCGGGTATTCAAAAGAATTTGCCGCCTGCTCATTACTGATCATCAACTCTCCCGAACGCAGATAAATATATTTCCCATTGGATGAATACAAACCGCAGGTTCCGCTTGCTGCATAATTTATGGTACAAATGCAGTCGTCCATTGTCTGGGGCATGGTGGGCAATGTGCTGGTGTGCACATGGTTAAATGCAAAGAGAATACCGGGATAAACCTCATAGATGAGGGATCTGTAGGCATTTGCCAGAGTTACTTCAGTGATTTCACCGGTCTTTTTCATCTGATACTGTTCCATGGAACATATTATAGCACGAGTGGTTAGAGAAGTCTAATTATAAATGACATTTGGAATAAAAATGGCGTAAAGCCGTAGATGATCTATTTAAAACCACGTACACTATCCTCATAAATCTGAAATGGAAAGGATGGATACAATGAACCTATTAGAAACAACTGAAGAAAAGACTTATGTACTCCTCCGTACTGGGGCGGATGAGCATTTTATTCGCCGTGCCGGTTCTATGGGACTGGTCGCAGGAACAGAGCTTAGAATCATTCGCAATCAGGCAAAAATGCCCCTTCTTATTTTTGCCAGAGACACCCTCATTGCCGTCAACCGAAAGGATGCGGCAGGAATCGAGGTGGAAGCCCATGTATAAGATTGCACTCCTGGGACAGCCCAATTCCGGAAAATCCACTGTATTTAATGCGCTGACCGGCTCTCGCCAGCATGTGGGAAACTGGCCGGGAAAAACCGTTGAACGCAGCGAGGGCTCTTACAAATACCGGAAGGAAACCATTTCCGTAGTGGATCTTCCGGGCAGCTATTCCTTGACTGCAGATTCCGAGGAAGAAAAGATTACCCGCGACTATATCATCGGCGGAAATGCGGATCTGGTGCTGGTGATGGCAGACAGTTCCCAGCTTTCCCGCAGCCTGTATATGCTGGCAGACTTTTCCAAGCTGGACGCTCCGGCTATCCTCTTGTTAAACATGGAGGATATCGCAAAGGAACAGGGAAAAACGGTCAACGTTAAGCTGCTGGAATCCCGACTTGGCATCCCCGTCCTGTCCTTTGTCGCTGCCGACCTGAAACGCTACGGCGAATTGAAGGACAAGATTTATGAAGCGCTGCATACTGTGCCGAGGCTCAAAACAGAGAAATGCAAAGACGGTCAGGAATTTTTGTGGATCAAAAAAATCATGGACGGAGCTGTCACCGGGACACAGAAGCCCTATACGCTAAGCAGGTTTGACCGTATGGCGACCGGGTGTGTTTCCGGTAAAGTGTTTGCTTGTGCAGCTATGCTTCTGGCGTTTATTTGTTCCATGATTGTTGCATTGCCGCTTATGGGAATCGGAGCCATGATCCCACAGATTTTTACACCGCTTCTGCAAATGGCGATGGATTCTCTGGGGGTGCATTCCTTTCTTGCGAGCATTGTCAGCGTCCTGATTCCCAATACCGTCTATTTTGCCTTTTCTATGTCTGGCTTCGTGTTTGGCGTAAACTTTGTCTTTTCGTTTCTGGAGGACATCGGTTATATTGCGCGAGTAGCCTATGTATTTGATGGGTTTATGTCCAGGCTGGGTGTTCAGGGAAAAAGTATTTGCTCTATGATTATGGGCTTTGGATGCACCATCGGCGGAGCTGCCGGTGCGAGAGTGATCGACAATTACGGGCAGCGTTTGCTGACCATCGCTCTGACGTGGGCCGTTCCATGTGCGGCAATCTGGTCCGTTGTTCCGGTTTTGGCTGCCTTCTTCTTTGGATCCGGTGCGATTCTTGTTGTTCTGGGAATCCTCGCATACATGGTACTGATGATTTTTGTGGTGTCCAGAGTCTTTGGCAAAAAACTGTCTCCCACTGAAGGAAGAACCGGTCTTATTATGGAACTGCCTCCGTATCACAAGCCCCACTGGAAAAACATCCTGTATACCGCATGGACAAGAGCAGTGGATATTTTCAAAAGAGCACTGAGAACCATCTTCCTGATTTCTGTGATTTTATACTTGCTGACATTCTCTGTCTCCGGAAATATTGAGGACAGCATTTTATATCACATTGGGATTTTCATCGAACCCGTAACCAAATTTTTTGGTATGGGCTGGCAGACTTTCATGGCTTTCGTCTCCTCTGCATTTGCGAAGGAAGCCGTGCTGGGCGTGCTGAACGCCGTGTTTGCAGGGAAAGGCTCACTGATTTCCGGAACCTTTCAGGCAAAATCCTTTGGTGTTGATTCCAGTATACTTGCTGCCGTGATGCCCACTATGATTTCCAAGGCTGAAGCACTGGCATTTCTGTTTGCCGTTTCCTTCAATGTGCCCTGTGTTATGGCACTTTCCACCACCTATCGGGAAACGCATTCTTTGAAATGGACAGTAAGGCTCGCCTTGTTCTACACAGGCAGTGCTCTGATTCTGTCCTGCCTGATTTACCACATAGCCCAAATCTTTATGTAAAGGAAAACGGAGCAGAATTTCTTGTTTTGCAGGATCTGCTCCGTTTTGTTTTAACGATATTCTATGGCATTTTTCTGTTTACCATATATTTCTTGCATTATCTGTAAGACGGTAATAATATTCGACTTTTTCTGACATCTCATCTGTCTCCGGAAGATAAAAAAATCAATTGCTGGATTGACAAATAAATCAAAAAGATATAAGGTAATGCTGTTAGCTAACATGATTAGCAAAGAGGAGGTGGTTGCGATGCCAAGAGATAAGACAGAAGCACACGAAAAGATAGTGAAAGCTGCTATGCATGAGTTCTTGACAAAAGGATTTGAGCAGGCGTCTATGAAGTCGGTGGCGGATGAAGTTGGAATGACCTCCGCAGGGCTGTACAGGCATTTCAAGGATAAGCAGGATATGTTTGCGGAACTGGTGAAGCCGGGAATTGCCCTGCTGGATGAATGGTATGAAAAACATAAGGAGTTCAGTTATAGGGAAATGGACAAAGAGTCATTTCGTGCAATGTGGGACATTTCCAGTGGAATTAACGATGGTGCATTGATACTGGATGTCATGTATCAGATGCCGGAGGTGTTTCGTCTGATTGTCTGCTGCTCTGCAGGAACGCCGTATGAGAATTATATACATGACATGGTGGAAAGCGCAACAGATGAAATGATGACGTTTCTTGCGGCTTGCCGTAAAAATGGGATAAAAACCTATGATATCAAAAGAGATGAGATGCATATGCTGATTAGTGCATATATGAGTGCCCTTCTTCAGCCGATTGAGCATGGATATTCTAAAGAGGATGCCAAAGGGTATCTGAAAACAATGATGGATTTTTTCACTCCCGGCTGGAGAATGATTACGGCGCTGTAGAAAAATGTCGCAGGAGCGGCATTTTTTTAGAAACAGAGGTTAGTTAATGCTAACTTAAAAAATTAACTTATTATGTCAGGAGGAATATGATGTCTAAGGAAAAGACGGATCAGAAGAAAAGAGGAACTGCCCGTTGGATCTGGGAGTTTGCAGGTGCAAAAAAAGGAGAATATATCATAAGTGTCATTACGGCGCTCATTGGAGTGGCATGCCAGATTGCTCCGTATGTCATTATGATAGAACTGATACAGAATATCGTGGCAAACACAGCCACAAAACAGTGGTGCATGAGAGAGTGTATCCTTATGGGAATATGGTGGGTTGCAAGATACGTATTTCATTCTATATCGACTACCTTGTCCCATCATGCGACCTTTACGGTGCTGGGAAATATTCGTCTCAGACTGCTTGATAAGCTCTCGACACTTCCGCTTGGGACGGTATTGGAGCAGTCTTCCGGAAGTTATAAAAATACGATTGTGGAACGGGTTGATTCGATTGAAACAACTCTTGCACACATCGTGCCTGAATTTACATCAAATATATGTGGAGCCATTGCAGTATTTGTCATGATGTTTCTTTTAGACTGGAGACTGGCGCTCTCCATGCTGATTGTTCTGCCCATCGGACTGCTCTGCTTTATGACAATGTTCAGCGGTTATGGAGCAAGCTTTCAAAGAACGGTTGATTCTACTAAGGCATTAAATGATACAGCGGTAGAGTACATTAACGGTATTGAGGTTATAAAGTCATTTGGACAGTCGAAGACCAGCTATGCAAAATTTGTAGATGCAGCGAAGGAAGGTGCGGATTGTTTTATTGACTGGATGCAGAGATGTATCTTTGGACAGAGCGCGGGAATGGCGATATTTCCTGCAACATTGCTTGGCTTACTCCCAATAGGCTGCATTTTGACAATGAATGGAACATTGAATGCGACTGTGTTTATCTCGGCAATCGTTTTATCCTTTGGAGTGATGCAGCCGCTGATTACTGTTTTCAGTTATACGGATGATTTGGCACAGATTTCCGTAGTGATGAACGATGTAACCTCCATTTTGGAAAAAGAAGACTTACATAGAGCGGATACAGCTGACAAACAGCCTGCCAATAACACGGTAACTGTTGAAAATATTCATTTTTCATATAATGATAAGGAAGTCCTGCACGGAGTCAGCTTCGAATTAAAACCAGGCAGTGTAAATGCACTTGTAGGTCCATCAGGAAGCGGAAAATCAACTATTGCAAAGCTGATTGCATCTCTGTGGGATGTGCAGTCCGGCAGTATAAAGATAGGCGGCGTTGATATCAGGGAACTGCCGCTAAATGAGTGTACGAAGCGAATCGCTTATGTATCACAGGAGAATTATCTCTTTAACCAATCTGTCATGGATAACATTCGTATGGGCAAACAGGGGGCAAGTGATGAGGAGGTAATGACTGCAGCAAAGGCATGCGGCTGCCACGAGTTTATTATGAAGCTGGAAAATGGTTATCAGACAATCTGCGGTTCATCCGGCGGTCATTTATCAGGCGGTGAAAGGCAGAGAATATCCATTGCCAGAGCAATGCTTAAAGGTGCACCTATCATTATTTTAGATGAAGCAACCTCTTATACGGATCCTGAAAATGAAGCGGTGATGACAAGAGAAAAATTATTGATGATGTAAGTCTAACGATTCCAGAGAAAAGCACAGTCGCGATTGTAGGTCCAAGCGGCGGCGGCAAGACCACACTCTGCAATCTGATGGCAAGATTCTGGGATGTGCAGAAGGGAAATGTGCTTCTTGGAGATAAAAATGTAAAGGAATACAGTTATGACAGTCTGATAAAGAACTTTTCTTTTGTATTTCAGCGCACATACCTGTTTTCAGATACGATTGCCAATAATATCCGATTTGGAAAACCAAATGCAGCCATTGAAGAAGTGATGGAGGCTGCAAAGAAAGCAAGGTGTCACGACTTTATTATGGCATTGCCGGAGGGCTATGATACCATGATAGGCGAGGGCGGCGCATCCATCTCCGGCGGAGAAAGACAGCGTATCACGATTGCAAGGGCTATTATGAAGGATTCACCAATTATTATTTTGGATGAGGCAACAGCCAATGTTGACCCGGAGAATGAAGTACAGCTTACAGAAGCAATTGAAGAATTGACAAAGAATAAAACGATTATCATGATTGCTCACAGACTGAAGACAGTTCGTCATGCAGATCAGATTCTGGTGTTGGACGGCGGTAAGATTGTACAGCAAGGTAAGCATGAAGAACTTATGAAACAGGAGGGCATTTATCGAAGCCTCGTATCAGAGAGAGAAAAAGCAATCCATTGGAAAGTGGGATAGCATGAAGTTTGCCAAATGGTATGATTCCAAAAGCACAGATTAAATTTATTGAGGGGGGTTATCCATGGATGACCGCCCTTTATGCGTATGCGAATAACAATATCATCAGATCGCAGGACAGGAAACATTGACAAAAACACGAAAATGTGATAACATTGTTATGAATAAAATCGATGTTACTAAATATAGTGAGGTATATGTGAGTTACAGTTCAGAACAAACAAGACAGCGAATTATTGAAAGTGCAAAAAAAGAATTTTTAGATAAAGGATTCTCCGGTGCAAGTATGCGCAGTATTGCATCAAATTCGAAGGCAACGACAGGAGCTTTGTATAATTATTATAAGAATAAAGAGGACTTATTCGCAGCGGTGGTAAAGGAAACAACAGATACCTTTTTGAAAATTTACGAGGATACACATAAGTTTCCGCTGTCTGATGAATCCGAAGACGATTATAACAAAAATACAAATAAAATTCTGAGTTATCTGTACGATCATTTTACGGAGTTTAAAATCATCTTTTGTTGTTCGGGTGGGACGGAATACGAAAACTATTCTGACAGGCTGATTGAGATAGAAGAGTCTGCTTATCGAAAAATCTTAGGTGCTCAAGCAGAAGCGGATGCGTTCTTTCTCCATGTTATTTGCGGAGATGGACTTCGGGATTTACAGGAACTGGTTGCGCATGATGTTCCGCGCAATCAGGCGGAAGCGTATATGGAAAAGTTAGAACGCTTTCGTCATGCGGGTTGGAGAGAAGTTATAGGACGATGAAGTCCTATAATTTTTTCAATGATGGTTAGCGTAATCTAACTCGTAATATATGAACTATACATAATGATAAGTGATCACTTGATAAGGGGGAAGAGAAAGTGCTATTAAAATTAACGGTCGAAGAATTTGTCTTGTGTGCAGTATTCATTGCAATGATATTCACTTTTGTTGCCAAAGACAGAAAAGGCGGACTCCAATGGTACCCCAAAACGATACAGCAGGAAGCGGTTTTGCGGAGGCTTGTGAGCAACCAGTATATAGAAAAGCAGGCAAAAAAGAAGGGAGTTTAGAAGAATGGCACGACATGAAGAAATTAAAAATGCCTATAGATTTGTAGGTAAGGAAGCGACCTTTTACGATGGTATGATTACCTGTTCCACATTGGTGGGCAGACTGATCTGTAAGTTGGTCTGGAATATGGTGCGCGAGGATAATGATGCTTTTTTGATGCAGGCGGTATCCGGCATTCCGGACAATTTCAATGGGAAACTGCTGGAGGTCCCGGTTGGAACAGGTGTGCTGACGATGCCGATTTATCAGACGCTGCCGGAGGCGGACATTACTTGTTTGGATTATTCCACTGATATGATGAGCAAAGCTAGGAAGAGGGCAGAA
Source organism: Eubacteriales bacterium (assembly GCA_030526715.1). Classification (GTDB taxonomy): domain Bacteria; phylum Bacillota; class Clostridia; order Lachnospirales; family Lachnospiraceae; genus Marvinbryantia. Next base: position 4,857 of record JAUNCG010000024.1, on the reverse strand, counting down.
CGGGATCAAATCAAAAATATAACATTCCTGCAGGGAGATGTAGGAAACCTGCCGTTTGAGGATGAGAGCTTTGATCTGGTGCTTTCGCTTAATGGGTTTCATGCCTTTCCAGACAAGGAAGCGGCATATCGAGAAATCTATCGTGTCTTGAAACCGGATGGTATCTTCTGTGGATGCTTCTATATTCAGGGAGAGGAGAAGCGCACGGACTGGTTTATTCGCCATCTCTATGAGCCAAAGGGATTTTTTACCCCACCCTATGAAACAAAGGACAGTTTGAAAAAACGATTGAATCATATGTATACGAAAGCAGAGGCTAATACCGTTAAGGGTATTGCCAGCTTCTGCTGCCGGAAATGAGGTTTGAGATGAAGAAAACATATTACGGAAACTGGGTACCGATTTCTATGTTTTATGTTTTGCTGCCAGTGGATATTTTGCTTGCAGCTGTGTGCGTTCTTGTGAAGATGAGCGTATGCAAAGTACTGATCGGTGTCGTATTCGGCCAGGCTGCGGCTATGACGATCTATATGTGGATCTGTCGGAGACAGTTTGCTTTCGAGCATGGCGGCTTGATGGGCGAAATCCATGAATTTCTGTTGCAGCACCTGTCCTATGATGGTAAGGGAACTGTGCTTGACATTGGATGCGGAGCTGGTGCACTGACCATTCGATGTGCAAAGCATTATCCGGAGGCAGAACTTGTCGGTATGGATTACTGGGGAAAAAAATGGAACTACGCAAAGGAGCAGTGTGTGGCAAACGCAGAGACTGAGGGTGTTGCGGATCGCTGCCGTTTTGAAAAAGGCGATGCTGCCAAGCTAAGCTATGCCGACGAAAGCTTTGATGTAGCCATCAGCAATTTTGTCTTTCACGAGGTGCGCACGGCTTCGGATAAGCGTGATGTGGTGCGGGAAGCGCTTCGTGTCATCAAGCCCGGTGGAAGTTTTGCCTTTCAGGATATGTTCGGCCAACAGAAGCTTTAGTCTGAGCGGAGCAATTGCGTTATCGCTTGGTATTGCAATTCAGAATTTCCCGGAAGGAGCCATTATATCTATGCCGCTTAGAAGCAGAGGTGTAGAAAAAGGAACAGCGTTCTTGTATGGCGCGCTGTCTGGAATTGTTGAACCGGTTGCAGCGGCAATCACAATCCTGCTGGCAGGTGTTATGATTCCAATCCTGCCCTATCTTTTAAGCTTTGCGGCAGGAGCTATGATCTACGTTGTAGTAGAAGAACTGATACCGGAGATAGCACAAGGAAAACACTCCGACTGGGGTGTCATTGCTTTTTCGACTGGGTTTGTCATTATGATGATTTTGGATGTAGCATTAGGATAACGTTTGTAATGGGGGATATCATGGAATTTACAGAGTTTGGAAAAGAAAACAGAAAAACAATGCTGCTGTTGCCAGGAACCTGCTGCAGCTGGCAGGTTAATTTCGGGCGAGTGCTTGATGAATTGAAGAAGCAGTATCACTTGATTTGTGTGAACTATGACGGCTTTGACGGATCGGAAAACGACTTTTCTGATATGCTGACCGTTACAGCTAAAATTGAGAACTATATACTGGATAACCATGGCGGTCAGGTGGATGGAGCATATGGATCTTCCCTTGGCGGAAGCTTTGTGGGACTGCTGATACAGAGAAAACGAATCCATATCCATCATGGATTTATCGGAAGCTCCGACCTCGATCAGACAGGGAAAATTGTTGGCAAAATTCAGGCAACGATCATCTCAAACCTACTTTACCGTGCCAGCAAGAGTGAAAAAGGGAAAAAGCGTCTGATTCAAGCCCTGAAAAAAGGAATCCATATGGAGGATACCAGTGGGCTGGAGGCAATGATGAATGATTTGACGTTCCATATCTCTCATCTGAAGAAAGCAAATGTTTACAACCAGTTTTATTCAGACTTAATCACACCCATGGAAGACCATATTGATGTCGAGAACACAACGGTACATGTGATTTATGCATTGAAAATGGGCGAAAAATATGAAAAACGCTATCGCCAGCATTTCAAGAATCCTGATATTCACAAGCTGGATATGCAGCATGAGGCATGGATGTTTGACAGGGAATGGGAAGGACCTGTTTTGCACGCGATCGAAGAATGTATGGGGGAGAAGTAGATGAATCATTTCAATCGGATAGGGATAGATGATACACTTGACTGGAATCGCATTCGCAAACTGTTTCTGATCGGTATCTTTGCCGCATTGATGGTACTTGTCGGAGATATGCTGCTGGGATTTGGTGTGGAGGATGAGACCTTGCATGGACTGGAACGCAGTTTTTCACGGTTTATTGCACGATCAGATCGAACTTTGTTCTGGTCGTCTTTGCTGGGAATCATCGGCATACCACTGGAGTGCTTGTGTTATTTTGGCATTTATCGTCTGATGGCTGAGCGGTCGCCAAGACATGCACACGCTTATCGAAGCGGAATTTTGGGATGTCTGACTTTTGGCGGATGCGGAGTGCATATGCCATGCCTTGCCATTGTTTATGTTTACAAGCGAATGCTGGAAGTGGCACCGGAGCGAGCCTATGATACAATGCTTCAGTTTGGACTGTATTTTCTTCTTCCGGGGATGATTTTGTTTCTGATTTTCTGGACGGTACTCTGTGCAGTACAGATTTCAGCCTTCGCCAGAGGCTGTACGCCATATCCCAAGTGGTGCTGGATATTTTCCCTGCCACTGCCGATGCTGACAGTACAGATCGTGAGACTGCTCGTTGGAAATCATGCGGTTATGTACGCAGTATCTGCCGGATGGATCAGTGTGGGGAATCTCTGGATGTTTGGTGGACTGCTGCTTATGATGAAGAAGGCACAGAATACAGTATGAAAATCTAAGATGTGAAGAGAGTGATGTATATGAATAAGAGATTGAAAGCGGCCATGATTCGATTCATGCAAAAACGTTATACCGATCAAGAGGTGAATAACCGATGGAATACGATTGAAAATCAGTATGAAAAATGGCTTTTGGAGGAAGGCGATTTAGGCGGGAAAAAGAATTGGATGTCATCGAATATGCTATTGTGTTATCTGATGTGTGTATTTTATGATGGCATTGATCGTCGGCTTTCACAGGAAGAATTTCTTGAGATTTTCTATGATGCAATGGGATCAACTCTAAAAATGCTTAGGCATTTTGATATGAACAAATTGCAGAAAAAGAAATGGTTGATGCATGCAGCAAACAAATATGTAAAGCACTATGAAAAGCAAACAAATGAAAAACGTGGTGGAGAATGGGGGAATACTTGGAAAATAAGAGCAAATCCAGATGCGAGAGAAACAGGGATTGCCTATGTGCTGGACAGCTGTCCGCTTTATGAGTTTGCAATGAAACATGATTATATGGATGTGCTTCCATTTATGTGTGCAAGCGATCATCTCGTAGCAAAGGCATTTCACGCACATCTCATTCGGCACAAAACTCTTTCGGATGGGGATGACGCATGTGAATACTGGTATGTTGGTGATCAAGGTGGGGTAGCTCTGAGTGATACTGGTTCGAAATAAATACTGAAAATATAGAACGAATAGATATGTTCCCACAAACGACTAAATTGCGAAAACAGGGGAAAATCCCTATTGATATGTTTCCTCATACGGTCGAATAGGTTAAAATGGCAGTCAATATGTTTCCGCATACGAACGAGTGGGATTTGACATTCTTGCTATCCACTCGAGCCATACAGAAACAATTTGTGCTTTAAGTCGCATAAAATAGGCATTTGTAAGGGTTTCACGGTACTTGAAAAGGTGGTGTTGCCACCGATTTGCCACCCTAATTTGAAAAAACTGTATAAATCAAAGAAAAAGCACTGAACCGAATGAACATATCATTGATTCAGTGCTTTTGTGTTGCTTATGCCTGTTTCTGTTTGGTGATCTCTTCAAAGATAGCAACAGACTGTTCAGCCATCTTTGCAGTATCATGCACGTAGGTCTGCAATGTGGTCTGTATATTGGTATGCCCTAAACGTGTCTGAATGTCTTTGACATGCCCATATTATAAATCCTATAATACTTCCATTCATACGATACCCTCCTTACAATTCCGAGTTTTCGCACAGTTCAAACCTCACCGAAAGATCAGAATTTTCTTATACATTTATAGAACTAATTCATACTGATATTCAAAAGAATCTTCTGAGGCAGAACGATTCCTTCTGCCTCCCCATTCACCTGTCTTCTTCATCCCCAATTTTTCCATTAGTTTGTAGGATGGGACATTCTCGGCATCGCAATGAGCAATAAAATGTCTAATGTCCATATGCTCCGAAAAATATTTTATGAGAGTTTCTGCCGCTTCAAATGCAAATCCATTTCGCCAGTATCTTTTATTAACAGTCCAGCCTAACTCACCAACGCCATCTTCAATAGTAATTCCTATTCCCCCGATGCACTTATCATCATATAACATCGAAAACTCAAAGTAATTCTGATTCTCTTTATTCCATTCCGCTTCAACCATTCTCAAGAATTCTTTGGTCTCTTCCTCACTCTTATTCGGCAAAGCAAGCTGATATTTTGTATTTTCAAGATCCATAGCATATTCATTCACGTCCTGATTGTACTTCATTCCGGATGGTTTAAGGATTAATCTTTTTGTTCTTATTTCTATGTAACTCACTTTTTCTCTCCATTAGAATCTAAGTTCTCAACCTTATTGTTCCATAACAATGACATATATTCTCCCGACATATTGAAATTTTACTGCATAACTTCCCAATGCTCCTTTGTAAGAATGTTAGTATGTCCGATTCTAACTTCATTCATCAATGGTACTTCGACATCTTCAGTTGTTCTATAATACACAAAACCACACTTTTCCT
>JAUNCG010000023.1 GCA_030526715.1 Eubacteriales bacterium | reverse complement strand
AGTGTGGAGTAGATAAGAGGTAAATGATGGATCGTGAACAACCCTTGGACTGCCTGAAGGGAATCGGGGCGAAGACGATGCAGATATTTGAGAGAGCAGGTGTACACAATATCGGTGACCTGCTCTCTTATTATCCGCGGACGTATCGAACCTATGAGGCAGTGACAGATACTTCCTGCGCACAGGAAGAAAAAATGATCGCAGTGCGCGCAAGGCTGGAACGGGCGGTGACCGTACAGTATATCAAGCGTCTTCAGATCGTATCCACCGTGATCTGCGATCATGCGGGAAAACTTGAAGCAAGATGGTATAATATGCCCTATCTGAAGAATACACTTCAAAAGGGAGCTGAGTATATATTCTATGGGAAAGTGGTGCGAAAAGGGAATCGCCTGATATTGGAGCAGCCGGCTCTGTTTTCACCGGAACAGTATGGGGAAATGCTGAAGGAGCTGCAGCCGGTCTATGTCTTAACAAAGGGGCTCAGTAATCAGATGGTCAGCAAGGCCGTCCGGCAGGTGCTGGAGGATATGCCGCTGCAGCCGGAATTTCTCAGTGAGGATATTCGTGAGAAATATGAGCTTGCGGAGTATGGATATGCATTAGAAGAAATTCATTTTCCCAGAGACCATCATCACATGGAGCTTGCAAGACGCAGACTGGTATTTGATGAATTTTTTCTGTTTATATTGACGCTTCGCAGATATAAGGAGCGTCGTGAGGCAGCGGCAAATATGTTTTCCATGGAACATACAGAGCTTCCGCAAAAGGTCATGGAAGGATTACCCTATCGTCTGACCAACGCGCAGCTGCGTGCATGGAAGGATATTTTGCGGGACATGACCGGGGAACGGGTAATGACCCGTCTCATACAGGGAGATGTAGGATCGGGAAAGACGATCGTTGCCTTTTTAGCAATGCTGCTGGCGGCGGCCAACGGGTTGCAGAGCTCCCTGATGGTGCCGACGGAGGTGTTGGCGAGACAACATTTCGAAGCCATGCAGGAGCTGCTTTCGCAGCAGGCGCTATCCTATGTGCCGGTGCTGCTGACGGGTTCCATGACTGCAAAGGAAAAGCGTCTGGCTTACGCAAAGATCGCATCCGGAGAGGCGGATTTTATTATCGGAACACATGCGCTGATTCAGGAAAAGGTGGAATATCACAGGCTCGGTCTGGTCATCACGGATGAACAGCATCGTTTCGGTGTGCGTCAGAGAGAAACATTGGCTGAAAAAGGAGAGGCGGAGCCGCATACGCTGGTGATGAGTGCGACGCCGATTCCGAGAACTCTTGCGGTGATCCTGTACGGGGATCTCGATATTTCCGTAATGGATGAGCTGCCGGCGAACCGCATCCCCATCAAGAACTGCGTGGTGGATACCGGATATCGCGGAAGAGCCTACGCCTTTATTGAGAAGCAGATACGCATGGGACGTCAGGCCTATGTGATCTGTCCCATGGTGGAAGAAAATGAGATGATGGAGGCCGAGGATGTGCTTTCTTATACAAAAAAATTAAAGGAAGCGCTTCCTGCGGATATTCGGGTGGAATATCTCCATGGAAAGATGAAGCCGAAGGAAAAAAATGAGATTATGGAACGCTTTCTTCGCAACGAGATTCAGGTGCTGGTGTCCACCACTGTGGTGGAGGTCGGGGTGAATGTTCCCAATGCCACGGTCATGATGATCGAGAATGCGGAGCGCTTCGGACTGGCTCAGCTGCATCAGCTGCGCGGACGTGTAGGACGCGGTGTGCATCAGTCATACTGCATTATGGTGTCCGGCTCTAATGGCAAACATATTCAGAAGCGTCTTGAGATTTTGAATCAGTCTAACGACGGATTTTATATCGCCAGTGAGGATTTGAAGCTGCGTGGTCCGGGGGATCTTCTGGGGATCCGCCAGAGCGGATTGATGGAATTCAAGATCGGGGATGTGTTTACGGATGTGTCTATTCTGCAAAGCGCCTGCGAGGCGGCGGAACTTTTGCTGGCAAAGGATCCGGATCTGGAGGCTTTGGAGCATCGAAATCTGCGTAGAAAACTGGAAAATTATATGTCAAATGAGCTCAAAAAGTTGAGCTTGTAGGATATATTATTCCAAAAAATTGACAAACTTTTTTTCTCTTTTGGAAAAATCGTTGCCATTTACAGAGAATAGGTGTATATTCAGTACGAAAATCAGATGAATAACTATAGGTCATTTCAAGGCAGAAATGAAGAAGGAGTAAAAATGGCAAGAAAATCTGTTAAGGCAAAGACTGTTAAGACAAATGCGGCTGTAAAGACGGTGGCTGAGCCGAAGGAAGTGAAGGCTGCTGTAAAGGCTGAGGAAGTAACGATCGAAGCTGCAAAGAAGGAAGAAGTAAAGGAAGAGATTAAAGCAGAGGCTGTAAAGACTGCTGAAGTAAAGACCGAGGAGCCGAAGGCAGAGGTGAAGGCTGAAGAGAAGAAGGCACCGAGAAAGACGGCTGCTAAGAAGGCAGTGAAGGAGACGGTTTACGTACAGTACTGTGGTAAAGAATTCGACACCGCTGAGATGAAGAAGCTGGTGAAGGAAGCTTGCACGAAGGAGCACAAGATGAAGGTCGGAGATATTCAGTCCATGACTCTTTATGTGAAGACGGAGGAAGACGCGGTTTATTATGTAGTAAACGATACTGTTTCCGGCAGAATCCAGTTATAATAATGACCATGATAAGGAAAAGAGCTGACTTGATAGCCAGCTCTTTTTTTGCCCTGTTTTTTAATGCTACATCATGGAACCGGACTGACCGGACATCTGTCTTTCCTGCGCTTCGATCATTTTTTTGACCATAGTTCCGCCGACAGAACCATTCTGTCTGGAAGTAAGATTGCCGTTGTAGCCGTTGCTTAACGGAACACCCAGTTCATTGGCGACCTCAAATTTAAAACGGTCCATTGCACCCTTTGCTTCCGGTACTGCGGTAGTGTTAGATGAACGACTAGACATACTATTACGCCTCCTTTACTTTGGTTTGCAATTTTTGATTGCACCGATAGTATATGAAAATTCGACAAATATAAACTGGTAGTTCTTACATAAAAATACAATTATTGATAAAATAATTGATATCGGTGAAAAATATGCTATAATGAAAATAATGTGGAGACTTTTGCGGAAAGGATGGTTTTTATGAATATAGGTGTGATTGCTCACAACAGCAAAAAAAGTTTAATGGAAAATTTCTGCCTTGCATATAAAAGAATTTTGAGTAAGCATAATCTTTATGCGACGGGGATCACGGGGCGGCGGATCGAGGAAGTGACGAACCTCAAGGTTCATAAGTTCCTTCCCGGAAGCATGGGCGGAGATCGTCAGTTTACGGAGATGATCGAGCGCAACGATATGGATATGGTGATCTTTTTCTATAATCCTGTAATAGAAGATCCGCGTCAGGCGAATATTGAGCGGATCACGCGTTGCTGCGACAAGTATAACATTCCGATCGCGACGAATATAGCGACGGCGGAATCTCTGATTCTCGGATTGGCCAGAGGCGATCTGGAGTGGAGAAGTATTGTATAGATCAAATCGGGAGGATAATCATGTCTATCAATGATGTTTCGAATTTGTTTATGTTCGTCGGGGGGCTCGGGATGTTCCTGTTCGGTATGAAATCCATGTCGAGCGGTGTACAGAAAACTGCGGGCGGCAAGATGCAGGAGCTGCTCGGGATTTTGACGAACAATCGTCTGGTAGCAGTGCTGGTAGGAGCGGCGCTGACCGCTATCGTGCAGAGCAGCGGAGCGACCTCCGTTATGGTTATCGGTTTTGTAAATGCAGGGATGATGACGCTGGGACAGGCTGTGGGTGTGATCATGGGTGCGAATATCGGTACCTGTATCACGGCATGGATCGTATCTCTGGGTCAGCTGGGCGATACCTTCAAGGCCTTTTCGCCGTCCCTGTATGCGCCTTTGCTTCTGGGAATCGGAGCATTATTTGCATCCTTCAGCAAGACGACAAAAAAGCAGATTTACGGTGAGATCCTTCTGGGTCTCGGTCTGTTGTTCATTGGTCTGGACTTTATGGGTGATGCGGCTCAGAGCTATATGCATCTGCCGATCATCTCCAATACATTTCTGCTGTTCGGCAGCAGCCCGCTGCTGGGTATCGCTATCGGTATGATCGTGACGGCCATCATGCAGAGCTCATCCGCTTCCGTCGGCGTATTGCAGACGCTGGCAGCTTCGAGCGGAGCGGTATCTGTCAGTGCGGCCGTGTATATCAGTCTCGGCGCGAACATCGGATCCTGTCTCCCTGCGGTATTGTCCGGAGCAGGCGCAAAGAGAGATGCGAAGCGTGTAGCTGCCATGCATTTGATGTATAATGTATTTGGCGCTGTATTTTTCGGAATTCTGGGCATGATTTTATTCAGACTGACGCCGAGCTTTGCAAACGGCAGTATTTCCAGTCCGGAGATCGCTATGTTCCATACGGGATTTAAGATTGCGGTTACGTTGATTCTGTTCCCGCTTGCAAACTATATGGTAAAGCTTTCCGGAGTTTTTGTGAAAGAGAAGCCGGAAGATGTTGTTACGGAAGAGGAGATGGAGGAGGATGCAGTGATGCTGCGTCATCTGGATCGCCGTATTCTGAGATCCCCCGATTTTGCAGTGGAGAATGCGCTCAAGGAGGTCGTTCATATGGGCGAGGTCACCTATGAGAATCTGGCGAAGGTGTGTCGTTGCGTGCTGGGGAATGAGCGCGAGCTGCTCCCGAAGATCTTTTCTACGGAGCGATCGATCAATAAAATGGAGGAGCTGATCACGGAGTATCTTGTGGAAATCGACAATCTGTCGCTGACTGCGAAGCAGCACGATATCGTCAAGAATCTGTTCTATGCCATCAGCGATATTGAGCGGGTGGGAGATCATGCGGAAAATATAGCGGAGATCCTGCAGAGTAAGCAGAACGGTGAGCCGGTGATCTTTTCCGAGGACGCCCTGACAGAGATGGCGGAGATCATGGGACTTGTAAAAGAAGGCTACGGCTGCTCTATCAATGCAATTGCGGAATCCAATGTAGATGTGGCTACTCTGGTAGGGAAATATGAAGAGAAGGTGGATGATCTGGAGGAGGAGCTCCGCGATAAGCACATCGAGCGTTTGTCGAAGCAGCTCTGTAAGCCGACCAACGGCGTTGCTTTTCTGGATATTCTGAGCAATCTTGAGCGCATATCCGATCACGCATATAATCTGGCAGGATATGTGATCAGCGAACACGAGTAAATTGGAGATAAGATGATATGAGAGTGATTGCGGGAAGTGCAAAGCATATGCCGCTGAAGACTGTCAAGGGCATGGACACGCGACCGACGACGGATCGGATCAAGGAGACGCTGTTCAACATGATACAGAGTGATCTTCCGGGCTGTCGTTTTCTGGATCTGTTTTCCGGAAGCGGAGCGATTGGTATAGAGGCCTTGAGCCGCGGAGCGGAGCATGCGGTGTTTGTGGAGCAGAGCGCGGCGGCTGCGGCATGCATACGTGAGAATCTGGAGTTTACACATCTGGCCGCATCGGGGGTTCTGATGCAGTGCGACGTGCTGAGTGCGATTCACCGGCTGCATACGGAAGCGGCGTTTGATATTGTGTTTATGGATCCACCCTATCGTCTGGGGCTTGAACGCGAAGTGCTGGAAGCCATGGCGGGTACGGGGCTGATTGATGAATATACACTGATCATTGTGGAGGCTTCGCTCGATACACAGTTTGATTGGTTGGAATCCGCAGGATATCGGATGAAAAAATATAAGAAATATAAGACGAATGCGCATGTATTTATCCAAAAGCTGTGAGAGGTACATCCGGTCGTTTGAGAAGAATATAGATTTGAGGTAAAGAAGATGAAGAGAGCAGTATATCCGGGGAGCTTTGACCCGGTGACTCTGGGTCATTTGGATGTGATTAAGAGATCGGCCAAGCTTGTGGATGAGCTGATCGTCGCTGTTTTGCAGAATAATAAAAAAAATCCGTTGTTTTCTGTAGAAGAACGTGTTAAGATACTCAAGGAAGTAACAAAAGATATCAGTAATATTCGTATAGAATCTTTTAGTGGATTGTCTATTGATTTTGCACAGAGGTGCGAGGCCGGATTTCTGGTAAGAGGACTTCGGGCAATTACAGATTTTGATTATGAGCTGCAGATGGCGCAGACAAATCGTATTATGGCTCCGGAGGTAGATACGGTATTTTTGACGACCAGTCTGGAGTATGCATATCTTAGCTCTTCCACTGTAAAAGAAGTGGCATTTTATGGCGGGGATATTTCGAAGTTTGTCCCGGAACCCGTTGTGCGGGCGATTGAATCTAAGTTGGCTGAGAGACAGCCGATGAAATAATAAGGAGAATTATAACTATGAGCAGCAGAATTGAGCAGATTATCGAAGAAATCGAGGAGTACGTAGACAGCTGTAAGTTTCAGCCATTGTCCTCCACCAAGATCGTAGTGAATAAGGAAGAGCTGGAGGAGCTTCTGAGAGAGCTTCGTATGAAGACACCGGATGAGATCAAGCGTTATCAGAAGATCATCAGCAACAAGGACGCGATCCTTGCAGACGCGCAGACGAAGGCGGATGCGATCCTTGCGGATGCGCAGGACAAGCAGGCACAGATGGTTCAGGAGAACGAGGTTATGCAAGCGGCCATGGAGCAGTCTGAACAGCTGCTGGAGCAGACTCGCAGACAGGCGCAGGAGATGCTGGATTCTGCAACGGCGGATGCCAATAATATCCGTATGAGTGCGATCAGCTACACAGATGATATGCTGGCGAATCTGGAGCAGATCATGAATCATGCCACAGAGACCGTCGGTGCGAAATACAATACCTTCATCAATGCGATTCAGTCCTGCAATGATATTGTAACAAAGAACCGTATGGAGCTGTCTCCGCAGGTCGGCAATAACAGCAATTATGTACCGACCGGCGATACCTCGGCTGAGGATGAGTTTGAGGAAGAGTAGCGCGCGGTTCAACGGATACAGACAGCGGCGAGAAGCGTTGCGATTCCTGTGATGGTGGCTCTTGCGCGCAGATATTGAGCAAGAGTGATTCCGATCTCATCCAGCATGACTTTTGACTGTCCGATGGCACAGAGTCCCCCGAAGGCTGCAGCATCCAGCAGCAGTATGTATTTTAGGGATTGGGGGATGTGCAGCAGTGAGAGCTCATGTATGCCCGTGGTGATTTCCGTAATTCCGATGAGACTGGATTTTATGAGTGACAGCTGTGGAGGAAGAAGGTTCAGCATGGAGCTGAATACAGAGAACAGGATGATATAGCCGCCGATTTTTGTAATATTATGGATACCGTTTATGATTGAGACATCTATCATGGCAAAGTCTGGTGCTGTGAGAGATGTCTTGTTTTTTGCCTGTAGGAAGACCTGTGGTTTTGTGCGTGCATGATTTTTTTTTCGATACATGACGTTTGTGAGTAGTCCGTAGAACAATGGCGAGCCATAGACGATGAGAAGTACCCAAAAAACAGGGATCAAGCCTGCCATATGCCGGTGCAGCACATAGCCCTGCAGGAAGGCGGGACTGACATTGTTGCAGAAGGCTGCAAGATATACAGCTTCGTTCTCTGAGATCTGCTGACGCTTTCGCAGCTCGGACAGCGCATGAACTCCCATGGGAAAACCGCATAGGAATCCGATGATAAGGGCGTAGGTTCCGTTTGCGGAAAGGTGCAGTGCGGGTCCGGTCAGACGGTACAGAGGCTGTGCCAATAGTGCAGCGATACCGCTTTGCAGAAGGACGCCGGAGATGATCATCATGGGGAGAAGGGTAGGGAGCAGGATCCGGTACCACAGGAGCAGCCCGTCGGCGGCAGAGCGGATTCCCTTTTCCGGAAACAGAAGTAAAAATAAAAAAGTACTGGAGAAAAGCGCGCTGTAAATCATTTTTTTCATGAATAACCTCACCGGAAGCTTAATAAGTTGAATAGAGGGAGGGCATGTGTTATACTTTATTACAAATAAGCTGGATTTAGAACAGACAGGAGTTGCGATATGGAGATACATTCATGGAGAGACATGCTGGATCCATATGATCTGGCGGTCAGAGAATTGATAACAAAATTTGAGCATTTACAATATGAGCATAAGGTGCGTGGCATTTACTGCCCCATTGAGCGGGTTACAGGACGGGTAAAGAGCATCTCAAGTATTCTTGACAAGATGCAGAAGAAGCATGTGGAGATTTCGGAGATCGAGACAAGATTCGAGGATCTTGCCGGCGTGCGTATTATCTGTCAGTTCGTGGAGGATATTCCGAAGGTGGTACATATGATCCATGAGCGCACGGATATGCATGTGAAATATGAGAAGGATTATATTGAGCACATGAAGTCAAGCGGCTATCGCAGCTATCATGTGATCGTTGATTATGAAGTACAGACGATGATGGGACCGAAGAAGATTCAGGCGGAGATTCAGATACGTACGATGGGTATGAATTTCTGGTCTACGATCGAGCATTCCCTGCAGTATAAATATAAGCAGAATATTCCGCCGCATATCAGAGAGAAGCTGATGAAGTGTGCGGAAGCGATCGTTCATCTGGACAGTGAAATGTCTTCTGTTCGGGAGGAGATCATGGACGCGCAGAATTCCATGCGTACGCAGGAGCATTTGGTTGCGCAGATTCTTCTGCAGATTCAGAATCTGTATTCTATGGCCAACAAAAGAGAGATTGCAAAGATACAGGATGAATTTTATGAGATCTACAGAGAAAATGATATGGAGAAGCTGGAGCATTTTCACCGTCAGCTGGATATCATTGCGGAGGGATATCAGGCACAGAGTCTGACCTATCCACCGCTCTGTTCATGATCGGGAGCGTATAATGACAGAGATGAAGGATAGGATAGAGGAACATAGCGAGATCACACAGCGTCTGCCCGAGGAGTTTCGAAAAAACATGCAGGAACTTTTGGGAGAGGAGTATCCGGCATATATCGAGAGCTTTTCGCAGGAACGGGTACAGGGAATCCGTGTAAATACGGGGAAGATCTCAGTGGAAGATTTTCAGAGGATCGCACCCTTTTCCATGAGACCGGTGCCTTGGACGAAGAACGGTTTTTATGTTGAACGGCAGACAGAGGTGACGAAGCACCCCTACTATTATGCAGGACTGTACTATGTGCAGGAGCCAAGCGCCATGCTTCCGGCAGCGCGTCTTCCGATACAGCCGGGAGATCATGTATTGGATCTTTGCGCCGCGCCGGGAGGAAAGGCGACGGAGCTGGCTGTTCACATCGGCGAGGAAGGACTGCTGGTTGCGAACGATATCAGTCATTCCAGAGCGATGGGACTTTTGAAGAATTTGGAGCTGTTCGGCATTGGGCGTATGCTGGTATGCAGCGAGGCTCCGGATCATCTGCGCAGAGCCTTTGGAGCATATTTTGATAAGATATTGATCGATGCCCCCTGCTCCGGCGAGGGAATGTTTCGCAAGGACAGCGGGATGCTGAAGTCCTATGAGGAGCATGGACCGGAATATTATGCTCAGATACAGTCTCAGATCGTGGAGGAGGCTGTGCAGATGCTGCGTCCGGGGGGAAGGATGCTGTATTCTACCTGTACGTTTTCGGTGATGGAGAATGAGGAGATCATCGCGGGACTTTTGGAAAAACATCCGGAACTGTCTCTGTGCGAAATGGAGCGCTGCGACGGTTTCGCAAAAGGAACGCGGGGCTTGAGCGAATGTATCAGATTGTTTCCGCATCGGATTTGCGGAGAGGGGCATTTTGCGGCGCTTCTGCAGAAGAAGGAAACATCAAAAGCCGTGCAGTCTGACGATGGAAGGCTGCCGAACAAGAAAGCAGGAGGAGGGATGGCTTTGACTGCACAGGCCAAAGAGGTCTGGACGGAGTTTGCATCGAAGTCGCTACACAGGTCTTTTGCGCATTTTTGTATGGTACAGCGGGACGAGCGTCTGTTTGCGGTGCCTGAGGGAGTCGAACAGCTTCGCGGATTGCGTTATGTCCGTACAGGGCTGTACCTCGGTGATGTGAAGAAAAAGAGATTTGAACCGAGTCAGGCGCTGGCTATGTACCTGAAAAAACAGGAAGCCGTGAGCGTGTTTGATATGGAGACCAAAGATCCCCGAGTGGCGCGTTACCTGAAAGGGGAGACGTTGGAGCTGTCGGAGACGGAGGAGGAAGGACTTCTGGGCTGGAGTCTGGTCTGTGTGGACGGATATCCTCTGGGATGGGCGAAGTATGTGAACGGCGCTTTGCGAAATAAGTACTACACAGGATGGAGAATCGCTTAATGGGAAAAATCAGACTGGATAAATATCTTGCCGATGCGGGATGTGGAACCCGCTCTGAGGTGAAGCTGAGTATACGCAAGGGTAAGGTGACAGTGAACGGAGAGAACTGCCGGTCACCGGAGCAGAAGGTGGATCCGGAGGCGGATGAAATCGAGGTGGACGGAATTGCGCTTTCATGGAAAAAGCATGAGTATCTGATGCTTCATAAGCCGGCAGGTTGTGTTACCGCAACGCGGGATAATCATGATCAGACCGTGATGGATCTGATAGGCGGCACGAAAAGAAAAGAGCTGTTTCCGGTGGGAAGACTGGATAAGGATACAGAGGGGCTGCTTTTGATCACGGATGACGGCGAATTGGCGCATCGTCTGCTTGCTCCGAATAACCATGTAGATAAGACCTATTTTGTGAGGGTGTCCGGTGTGATTTCCGAGAAGGGAGCCGAAATGCTCACACAAGGGATGGATATCGGGGAAAAGAGCCGGACGCTTCCGGCAAAATTGGAGATTTTACGGCAGGGAGAGTGTTCGGAAGCCCTGCTGACCATACGGGAAGGGAAATTCCATCAGGTGAAACGGATGTTCCATGGTATCGGAAATGAGGTACTGTATCTGAAGCGGCTGTCCATGGGCAGCCTGACGCTGGATGAAGGGCTGGAGCCGGGAAAGTACAGAGAACTGACGGAGGAGGAGCTTCGCAGTCTTAGAGAGGAAGTACATTTGAATGAGTAGAGGATTTTTACCGGTTTGCCGGGAGGATATGGAGAAGGCTGGAATCGAACAGCTGGATTTTGTTTATGTGACGGGGGATGCTTATGTGGATCACCCGTCTTTTGCGCATGCAGTGATCAGCCGAGTGCTGCAATCGCATGGCTATACGGTGGGGATCATTGCGCAGCCGGACTGGAAGGATCCGGATAGTATTACGATCCTCAAAGAACCGCGTCTTGGTTTTTTTGTGTCGGCGGGTAATATGGATTCCATGGTGAATCATTATACCGTGTCAAAAAAACGTAGAAAAGCGGATGCGTATACGCCGGGTGGAGTCATGGGAAAACGACCGGATCATGCGGCGGTGGTATACAGTAATCTGATCCGCAGGACCTATCGCACGACACCGATCATTTTGGGAGGAATCGAGGCGAGCCTTCGTCGTCTGGCGCACTACGATTACTGGTCCGACAGTCTGAAGCGTTCTATTCTGCTGGATTCCGGTGCAGATCTGGTGTCCTACGGTATGGGCGAACGGTGTGTTGTAGAGATAGCGGAGGCGCTGGATGCCGGAATTGATGTGAAGGATATCACCTTTATCGATGGCACTGTCTATAAGACAAAGGATGTATCGTCGGTGTATGATGCCCGGATGCTGGAATCCTATGAGGAGCTTCAGGCAGATCGCTTGAATTATGCAAAAAGCTTTTATGTTCAGTATTGCAATACCGATCCGTTTGTGGCCAAGCGTCTGATCGAGCCTTATCCCAACGGAATCTATGTGGTGCAGAACCCGCCGCAGAAGCCGCTTTCTCAGGCGGAGATGGATCAGGTATATGCGCTAGATTATATGAGGACCTATCATCCTATGTACGAGGAGGCAGGAGGAATTCCTGCCATTGAAGAGATCAAATTTTCTCTGGTGAGCAACCGTGGATGCTTCGGTGGTTGCAGCTTTTGCGCGCTGACCTTCCATCAGGGCAGGATCATTCAGACGCGGAGCCATGAGTCCATACTGGCGGAGGCCGGACAGATGGTCTGGGATAAGGATTTTAAGGGGTATATCCATGATGTGGGCGGTCCGACAGCAAATTTCCGTCATCCGGCCTGTAAAAAACAGCTGACAAAAGGCGCATGTCCGGAAAAACAGTGTCTGTTTCCGAAGCCCTGCAAGAATCTGATCGCAGATCATCGGGATTACCTGAAGCTATTGCGCGAGCTTCGTCAGCTTCCGAACGTAAAGAAGGTGTTTATCCGTTCGGGGATCCGCTTTGACTATCTTCTGGCGGATCCGAGCGATGAGTTTTTCCGGGAGCTGGTGGAATATCATGTCAGCGGACAGCTGAAGGTGGCGCCGGAGCATATTTCCGATGCCGTGCTGTCGAAAATGGGAAAACCCTCCAATGATGTATATCAGAGATTTGTGACGAAATATAAGAGGCTGAATGAACAGTGTCATAAGAATCAGTATCTGGTGCCGTATCTCATGTCTTCTCATCCGGGATCTACTCTGAAGGAAGCGGTGGAGCTGGCAGAATATCTGCGTGATCTGGGATATATGCCGGAGCAGGTGCAGGATTTTTATCCGACGCCTTCCACGATCTCTACCTGTATGTACTATACGGGCGTGGATCCAAGAACTATGGAGAAGGTCTATGTGCCTGTGAATCCGCATGAGAAGGCTATGCAGAGGGCGTTGATCCAATATCGCAATCCAAAGAACTATGATCTGGTATATGAAGCTTTGACGAAGGCGCATCGCACGGATTTGATCGGATTTGACAAAAAATGCCTGATCCGTCCAAGAAAGAAGTCCGGGAATCCGCAGGGAAAGGAGCTTATTCGTGAAAATGCCGGAAAGGCCACAAAACGATATACAGCGTCGCCGGATCAAAGAAGCAAAACCGGAGTGGCGTCAAAGAAAAAGACGATCAGGAACGTTCATAAGAAGAAGGGGCAGAGATGAAGAAGGTTAGCAAGGGGCATTTTGGCTATATAAGCTTTGAAAAAAAGAAGAGAAGTCTGATGACAGCGATACTGTTTGCCATTCCGCTGATTATTTACATTACGGGATTGCTTCAGACCGGAACACGCAAGAATTTGTTTACGTTTGTGGCGATTATGGGATGTCTGCCTGCGAGTAAGTGTGCGGTGGGAATGGTGCTGGTACTGCTGCAAAAGCCGATGGAGCGCAGTTTATACGAGGAGTGTCAGGCACACGTGAGAGATCTGACCGTGATCTACGACGGTGTTGTGAGCTCGGAGAAGCGCAATACGCGCATTCCCTGTATCGTGGTATCCGGTCTGCATGTGGTGGGCTACAGCGATGATCCGAAGCTCGATGCGGCTGCGACAGAATTACACATCAAAAAAATCCTGCAGGGGAACAGTTACCGGGCAAACGTTAAGATTTTTTCGGATAAAAAGGCATTCCTTCGCCGTGTGGACGAGCTCTGGGCGCACCGGGAAGCGGATCATGCGAATCTGAATTTTAAGCCGGATGAACGATATCCGGATGCGACAAGGGATGAGCTGGTGCAGCACATCATCATGGCAATCTGTGTATAATGAGGAATCTGTTTTGAAAGAAATTATCGTAAATAAAAATGAAGCGGGACAGCGTCTGGATAAGCTGCTGGCCAAATATCTGAATCTTGCGCCAAAGAGCTTTCTCTATAAGATGCTCCGTAAAAAAAATATTACACTGAACGGGAAAAAAGCTGTTGGGAATGAGATGACCGCTGAGGGAAATATTATCCGGATCTTTCTGGCGGATGATACGTATGCAAAGTTCTCACAGCATAAGACGCAGGAAGTTGTATCTCCCGCAAAAACAGGCTGGCGGCTTGGAAAAGAGAATATCGTGTATGAGGATGAGAATGTGCTGCTCATGAATAAGCCGGCGGGTATTTTATCGCAGAAGGCAAATCCGACAGACGTCTCTATGAACGAATATTTGATCGATTACCTGAAAAACACGGGACAGATCACGGAAGAGGAATTGACGAGCTTCCGTCCGGCTGTGTGCAATCGGCTGGACCGCAACACGAGCGGTCTGCTGATCGGAGGCAAGACGCTGATCGGACTGCAGGAGATGTCCAGAGTGTTAAAGGATCGGAGTCTGCATAAATATTATCTGTGTCTGGTGAAAGGACAGGTGACAAAAAAGCAGCATTTAAAAGGATGGTTATGTAAGGATGAGAGAACGAATCGCGTGACCGTCTCTGACAAGGTGCAGAAGGAGGCGAAGCCCATTGAGACAGAGTATCGTCCTTTGAAGGCGTGCGGAGAGTTTACGCTGCTGGAGGTATACCTGATCACCGGACGTACCCATCAGATCCGCGCTCATCTTGCGAGCATTGGTCATCCGATTTTGGGTGATGAGAAATATGGAGACCGCGGCCTCAATCGGAGACTGCGTGAAAAGTATCGGATCACGCATCAGCTGCTGCATGCAGCCAGAGTGCAGATGCCGGAGTTTTCCGGAGCATTGAGCGATCTTTCCGAAAAAGAGGTGGAGGCGCCTTTGCCGGAGATCTTTTTGCGGCTGCAGGGGGAGAGATAATATGGCTACGTGGAATTCGCGGGGGCTGCGCGGCTCGGTGCTGGAGGATCTGATCAACCGTTCCAATGAGATCTATACAGAGCAGGGATTGGCGCTGATTCAGAAGATCCCGACCCCTATTACCCCGATCAGGATCGACAAACAGAGTCGTCACATTACGCTGGCCTACTTTGAACAGAAGAGTACGGTAGACTATATCGGCGCAGTGCAGGGAGTACCGGTATGCTTTGATGCCAAGGAATGTGCCGGCGATACCTTTGCCCTGCAGAATCTGCATGCGCATCAGGTGGAATTTATGACACAGTTTGAGAAGCAGGGAGGAGTGGCGTTCCTTCTGATTTTTTATACGGCCAGAGATGCGATCTATTATCTGCCCTACAAGGATATGATGGTATTCTGGGAACGGATGACGTCCGGAGGCAGAAAAAGCTTTCGGTTTGAGGAAATCGATCAGTCCTATCTTCTGCATCAAAAATCCGGTGTGCTCGTGCCTTATCTGGAGGGGCTAAAAAAGGATCTGCTGTCAAGGGATTGACAAATGTGGTTTATGTCATTATAATGAACGGGTATTTTAGTGAATTAGCACTGTAATATGATAAAGTGCAAAGGAGAGAGCAATTGAACAGATTATTACATACGCCGGAGGGCGTGCGGGATATTTACAATGAAGAATGCGCGCGTAAGCTGGGGTTGCAGCGGGATCTTCATGAGGTGCTTGCGGGATATGGATATCGTGATATCGAGACGCCGATGTTTGAGTATTTTGATGTGTTTGGCAGCGATGTGGGAAGTATTCCGTCGAAGGAGCTGTATAAGTTTTTTGACAGAGAGGGGAATACGCTGGTTCTCAGACCGGATATCACGCCTTCCATTGCACGGGCGGTTGCGCGATATTTCGGGAACGAGAACGGGATCATCCGCCTTTGCTACGAGGGAAATACCTTTATCAACAATTCCAGTTATCAAGGGCGTCTGAAGGAAAATACGCAGCTTGGGGCGGAGTTGATCGGAAGTGACAGTCCGCAGACAGATGCAGAGATCATTGCCATGGTGGTGGACTGTCTGAAGAAATCAGGTCTGGAGGAATTTCAGATCAGCATCGGTCAGGTGAAATATTTCCGAAGCATCCTGCAGGAGATCTCCGTGGATGAGGAGACCGAAGCGAATCTGAAGGATTTCATTTCCAATCGCAATATGTTCGGCGTAGAACAGGTTCTGCGGGATCAGAAGCTGGGAGATGAGGTGCGCGCTGTCCTGACGGAGCTGCCGAATCTGTACGGTTCCGTAGAAGTGCTGGATCGGGCACTGGAGCTGGCTGTGAACGAGCAGGGAAAGACTGCGGTAGCGCGTCTGAAGGAGATCTATGAGATCCTTACCTGTTACGGAATCGAACAATATGTCAGCTTTGATTTTAGCATGCTGAGTCGTTATAATTACTATACCGGTATCTTTTTCCGCGGCTATACCTATGGAACGGGAGATGCGGTGGTGAAGGGCGGAAGGTATGACCGGCTGCTGCAGCATTTCGGCAAGGACGCGCCATCGATCGGCTTTGTCGTGGTGGTTGATCAGCTCCTTTTGGCGCTGGAGAGACAGAAGATACCTGCGAAAGCGGCAGAGAAGATGAAAGAGATCACTTATAACGTCCAGACGCAGAAGGCGGCCATTGAGGAGGCAAAGCGTCTGCGTGCAGAAGGAAAACGTGTGATCCTGACATACGTGGAGGAGTAGATAGATGCGATACTTGACATTTGCGTTGACGAAAGGACGTCTGGCGAATAAGACGTTGGAGCTTTTGGAGCAGATCGGCATCACCTGTGAGGAGATGAAGGACAAAAGCTCCAGAAAGCTGATTTTTGTAAATGAGGAATTAAAGCTGAAGTTTTTTCTGGCAAAGGGTCCGGATGTGCCGACCTACGTAGAGTACGGTGCAGCGGATATCGGTGTGGTCGGCAAGGATACCATTGATGAGGAGAATCGCAAGCTCTATGAGGTGCTGGATCTCGGATTCGGGAAATGCCGTATGTGTGTCTGCGGTCCCGCGGAGGCGAGAGCTCTTCTGCAGAATCAGGAGCGTATTCGTGTGGCTACAAAGTATCCACGGATCGCAAAGGATTATTTTTATAACCGGAAGAGTCAGACCGTGGAGATCATTAAGCTGAATGGATCAATCGAGCTGGCGCCCATTGTGGGATTGTCGGAAGTGATCGTTGATATTGTGGAGACCGGAGCGACCCTGCGGGAGAACGGTCTGGAGGTACTGGAGGAGGTTTGCCCGCTGTCGGCGCGTGTGGTGGTGAATCGTGTGAGCATGCAGATGGAGAGCGAACGGATCACAAGGATTTTAAATGCACTCAAGGAAGTGCTCTAAGCTGAGGTGGATTATGAGAATTGTATCATTGACGGAACAGACAAAACAGAATCTGCTGGAGGATCTTTTGAAGAGAAGCCCTCAGAATTACGGCAAATTTGAGGAGGCCGTGGCGGGAATCGTTGAGGATGTGCGCAGCCGTCGGGATGAGGCGGTATTTGAATATACAGATAAATTTGATCATGCGAAGCTCCATAAGGGGAATATCCGCGTAACACAGGAGGAGATAGAAGAAGCTTATGAGCAGGTGGATTCCGGTCTTGTGGAGGTCATTCGAAAGGCGCTGGTAAATATTCGCGAATACCATGAGAAGCAGAAGCGTTACAGCTGGTTCGACAGCAAACCAAACGGTACTATGCTCGGACAGAAGATCACGGCGCTTCAGCGTGTGGGGGTCTATGTACCGGGCGGCAAGGCGGTCTATCCGTCCTCGGTGCTGATGAATATTGTTCCGGCAAAGGTGGCCGGAGTTGAGCGCATCATTATGACGACGCCCTGCAATCCGGAGGGCAAAGTGAATCCGACTACGTTGGTCGCGGCTCACGAGGCGGGAGCCGATGAGGTCTACAAGGTGGGAGGCGCTCAGGCGATCGCTGCGCTGGCCTTCGGGACAGAGAGTATCCCTAAGGTGGACAAGATCGTAGGTCCGGGGAATATCTTTGTAGCGCTGGCGAAAAAAGCGGTGTTTGGCTTTGTGAGCATCGATTCCATCGCAGGTCCGAGCGAGATACTGGTGCTTGCGGACGAGACGGCGAATCCGCGCTATGTGGCAGCAGATCTGCTTTCTCAGGCAGAGCATGATGAGATGGCGTCGGCGATCCTGATCACTACCAGCAGGGAGTTGGCAGAGCGGGTTTCGGAACAGGTGGATGGTTTTGTGCGGGAGTTGTCCAGAAGGGAGATCATACAAAGCTCTCTGGATAATTTCGGATATATCCTTGTGGCGGAGGATCTGAAGACCGCCATCGATGCGGCGAATGATATCGCGTCGGAGCATCTTGAGATCGTGACAAAGAATCCGTTTGACGTGATGACCCGTATTCGAAATGCAGGGGCGATCTTCATCGGAGAATATAGCAGTGAACCTTTGGGAGACTATTTTGCCGGACCGAATCACGTACTTCCGACCAATGGCACGGCGAAGTTTTTTTCACCGCTGAATGTGGATGACTTTATGAAAAAGTCCAGCATCGTATATTATTCGAGAGAAGCGCTGGAGGAAGTGCATGAGGATATTGAACGATTTGCAAAGTCTGAACAGCTGACAGCCCATGCGAACAGTATTCATGTAAGATTTGAAAAATAGAAGCATTGAAAAAGAGGAGAAGGATTCGCATCCAACTCCTCTTTCTATAGGCATCATAAAGTATGATTGGATAAGGAATGTATTAGTTTGAAGCTGCTCCGTCCTGAGCCTGAGCAACCAGATCCTGCATATCGATCACTTCTGCGGAAAGAGCCTCTTCCGGGATAGTGATCTCGGAAACGTCATTGAAGCTGTAGGTTGCATCCACAGAGAAATCATTCAAGACTACCTCGGCGTTTACAGATGCGGAGTCATCGCCTGCACCTACCATGCTGCCAAGGAACATGCCAACCAGCGCGTTGATCGTGGAAAGATCGGTGTCGTTCATATCCATATGCACGGCAATGGGAGCGCTCGTCTCTTTATCCATCGTGTAGGACAGATTCATCTTAAAGGAGTCAAGAACAGTGCTTACGATACCGAGCGTCGCTTCGTCGATCTCCTCACCGGTAGCTTCCAGCGCTGCCTGAATGATCGGCATAAAATCAGAAAAATTCAGGGAAGCGGATAATTCGTAATTGTCACCGGTCTCGGTAACGGTCCAATCAAGCTGTACATCATCTCCGAGGAGCTGATTAAAGGACATTCCCCGAAGCTCTTCGAAAGTAGATACGCCGAACTGACCGAGCATCTCTGCGAGATCTGTCTGGCTGTGTATCCAGCCGGAGGCGTCTCCGTTGGCGGTAACATTGGTATAGGTATCTGCGGTAGAGCCGTCTTCGTTGAGCGTCAGATAGGTCTCCATATTCATTTTTGCCGCTTCGCCGAGGAAGGACATATCCATATCTCCGGTGATGGCCATCTTTACCGGCTGATTGATCATCTTGACATCATAATCTCCGTTGAGAGTGAGAGACAGAGCTTCGTCGTCCTCACCGGAGGTCATATTTAATGCGCCGTCAAGATTCATGGTCATTTTTCCGCTCATGGAATCCGTATTTTTTTCGAATTCAGCCATCTGTTCAAGCAAAGTATTCGCATCCACGGATGCGTCCTCTGCATAGACGCTAAACGGTACGGAAATCATACTGAGTGTAAGGGTAACTGCTAAAAGTTTCTTTTTCATCAGATTCTCCTTTCGTATAGTGAGCAAAATAGTTCCGTGTCAACGGAGGCTCACTTTCTTATATATTGTAGCATAGAAAAAAGAAGATGTATACAGAATTTTGATGGAAATTGACAAGGTAACTATATAATTGTATAATATTAAGCAAATTTTATGACATCGGGAGGAAATGATATGCCTGACAGGATTGCATCTGTGCAAAGAGATACGAAAGAGACAAATATCCGTCTGACACTGAATGTAGACGGCGGCGGGAGCTGCAGTGTGGATTCCGGTATTCCGTTCTTTGATCATATGCTGAACGGATTCGCACGGCACGGGTTGTTTGATCTCGACGCCAAGATCCGCGGAGATGTGGAGGTAGATTCCCATCATACGATAGAGGATACCGGGATCGTGTTGGGAGAGACGATCAAAAAGGCTGTGGCAGATAAAAACGGGATACAGCGCTTCGGTCATGTGATCCTGCCTATGGATGATGCGCTGATCCTGTGCGCCATCGATCTGTCAGGACGCCCGTTTCTTCAGTTTGATCTGGAATTTACCACAGACAGGATCGGTGATTTTGATACGGAGATGGTACGCGAGTTCTTTTATGCGGTCTCTTATAGCGCAGGGATGAATCTGCATCTGAAACAGCTTTCCGGGACAAACAACCATCATATCGCGGAATGCGCATTTAAGGCATTTGCCAAGGCTCTGGATATGGCAACGACGGTGGATGAACGGATTTCCGGCGTGCTCTCCACAAAGGGAACCCTGTAAGGAGGATTTATGAATACGACAAAGAAAATAGTTACACAGATTATTATGAAGAACGGAAAAGCGGTGCGCAGTCTTACGGACTGGAATTCGATTGGGGACGGCGATATTCTGGCGCTGGCAAAATACTATGCGCAGCAGGGAGCAGATGAGCTGCTTCTGGTGGATGTCTCGAGTACGGACGCGGAGCATGACAGACATATTGATCTGATCCGGGAGATCGGAAGAACGGTGGAGATTCCCATGGCCGGCGGAGGCTCTATTAAGCGAGTGGAGGATGTAAAGAAGCTGCTGTATGCCGGCTGCAGCCGGGTATATTTGAATATGGCGAGAAAATCAAACGTCAATATGCTGAAGGAGGTATCTGACCGCTTCGGAAAAGAGAAGATCGCTGTTTGCGTCGAAGAGCATGAGCAGATGGAGGAGCATCTGGAGAACATCAGAGCTTACTCTTCTCTGGTGCTTCTGCTGGGAGATCACCATCTCTATGAAGCGGTACAGGAGCTGTCGATGCCCACTCTGCCGATTTTATCCCAGATCGATTATCAGAAGGTACTGGCGCTGCTACAGTCAGAGCATGTCTTCGGTATCACCGGCGCCTGTGTTTCTGCTCCGGAGATCGATCTTTACGAGATGAAGCAGCAGCTGTCGGAGCATGGGGTGCCCACCAGAGGCAGCGAGTGTACCGTGAAATGGGAAGAGCTGAAGCTAAATTCCGACGGGATGATTCCGGTAGTCACTCAGGAGCAGAGCACGGGCGAGGTGCTGATGGTGGCGTATATGAACCGGGAAGCCTTTGAACGCACGCTTCGTACCGGAAAAATGCATTATTACAGCCGCAGTCGACAGGAGCTCTGGCTAAAGGGGGAGACCTCCGGCCATTATCAGAAGATGCTGTCACTTCATATTGATTGTGACAATGATACGTTGCTGGCTAAGGTAGTGCAGACCGGTGCCGCATGCCATACGGGAAATCACAGCTGCTTTTACCGCGAGATCATGAGCGGCAGTGTGGCACACAAAAATCCGTTGACGGTATTTGAGGATGTGTATCGTGTGATCATGGATCGTAAGGAGCATCCGAAGGAGGGCTCCTATACGAACTATCTGTTTGACAAAGGGATCGACAAAATACTGAAGAAGGTCGGCGAGGAGGCGACGGAGATCATCATAGCCGCAAAGAATCCGAATCCGGAGGAAATCAAATACGAAGCGGCTGATTTCCTGTATCATTTAATGGTATTGATGGCGGAGCGCGGAGTCAATTGGAATGACATCACGGAGGAATTATCAAAAAGATGATATTTTTCTTGCAAATTTTCGTCAAGGATGATACAATTTATGCATAATTTTGTTACACATTGCATTAACGCTTTAGTGTGACAGAGAAAAAGGAGGAAGAGTAACATGAAGAAACTTGGTGTTCTGCTGCTCAGCGTGGTAATGTGCATGCTGTTCAGCGTTTCTGCTTTTGCAGAAGAAGGCAATTGGAAGATCGCTATCCTGACAGGTACGACTTCTCAGGGTGAGGAAGAATTCCGTGCGGCTGAGAGAGCTGTAGCTACTTTCGGTGAGGATCACGTTGTTACCGATACTTATCCGGACAACTTTATGGATGAGACGGAGACTACGATCTCTAAGCTGATCTCCCTTGCATCTGACGAGGATGTAAAGGCTATCGTTATGTGTCAGGCCGTTCCGGGTGCAAAGGCTGCATTCGATAAGATCCGCAACGAGCTGGGTCGTGACGACATTCTGCTGATCGCAGGTGTTCCGCAGGAGGATCCGGCGGTTATCTCTGAGGCAGCTGATCTTGTATTCTATACCAACGAGGCGAAGCAGGGCGATACCATCATGGAGACCTGCGCAAACTGGGGTGTAGAGGTATTTGTACATTATTCCTTCCCGCGTCATCTGGCTATGGAGACCATTGCAGCACGTAAGGCACTCCTTGAGGAGAACTGTGCAGCGCTCGGTATCGAGTACGTAGAAGCAACTGCTCCGGATCCGACAGGCGATGCAGGTGTTTCAGGTGCGCAGCAGTTTATTCTGGAAGATGTTCCGGCTAAGATGGAGCAGTACGCTGGTAAGAAGGTAGCATTCTTCACCACAAACTGCGCTATGCAGGAGCCGCTGCAGAAGGCTATTCTGGATCAGCCGGATGCTTATTATCCACAGCCGTGCTGCCCGAGCCCGTATCATGCATTCCCGGCATCTCTCGGTCTTGAGATTTCTGTCGGTGGTGATGATACTGTAGCTCTTCAGGCTATCGCTGAGAAGCTGGCTGAGCATGACGCTGTTGAGCGTTATTCCACATGGCCGTCTCCGGTTAACATGACGATCATTGATGTTGCGGCAGAGTACGCTAAGGGCTTTATCGATGGCGATATCACTGAGCGTAACGATCATGATAAGATCGTAGAGCTGTTCCAGTCCAAGTGTGACGGTGCCATTGTTGAGAATTATGTAAATGCAGATGGTACAGTGCTTGACAACTACTACACAGTTCTTCTTGCACCGGTAGATTTCAACGACTATCTTGGAGCATAAGAAGCTTAATGAAATGAATAATGCAGACGGCCTGCCCTTGGCAGGTCGCCTTGCACGTTAAAGAAAGTGATGAAACCTGCCCGCTTTTGTCTATGCGGGTAATTTTTTTGAACAGGTTTTTAGAAGGAGGAAACAAATTGGCTGCAGAATACATTTTGGAGATGAAGGATATCACTAAACGCTATGGTGAGAATACAGTCCTGTCCAATGTATCGCTGAAGATTCGTCCGGGTGAGATACATGCGCTGCTTGGAGAAAACGGTGCTGGAAAGAGTACGTTGATGAATGTCCTTTTTGGTATGCCCGTGATTCACGCGACTGGTGGTTTTGCCGGCGAAGTTCTGATTGACGGAGAGAAGACAGTGATCGCCTCCCCGCATGATGCGATGCTGAAGGGTATCGGTATGGTTCATCAGGAGTTTATGCTTCTGCCTGGCTTTACAATTACCGAGAATATCAAATTGAATCGTGAGATTACCAAACCGAACATTATGTCCCGCGTTTTCGGTTCATCATTGGAGTCCCTGAATATGAAGGAGATGTCTATGGATGCGCGGACAGCTTTGGATAGTGTGGGTATGAATATCAGTGAACATACGCTGGTTCAGGGTCTGCCGGTAGGTTATATGCAGTTCGTAGAGATTGCGCGTGAGATCGACAAGAAGGGTGTAAAGCTTCTGGTATTTGACGAGCCTACGGCGGTTCTGACTGAGAGCGAGGCGGCTCAGCTGTTGACAGTAATGAAGGATATCGCTTCCAGAGGAATTGCAATTATCTTTATTACACATAGACTTGATGAGGTAATTGAGGCGGCAGACGGTATCACTATTTTGAGAGACGGTCAGCTGGTGACATCCTGTCGTACCTCAGAGACCAATGCGGTACAGTTGGCGGAGATGATGATCGGACGTTCCGGAGAGGCAGGGGAGTTCTCTCTTGTAACGGCAGAGCCGCGGGAATTCAAAGCGGATACTCCGATTGCAATGAAGGTTGAGAACTTATCGGTCGCTATGCCGGGTGAGGTCGTAAAGGATGTTTCTTTTGATGTGCGTGAGGGCGAGATCTTTGGTATCGGCGGACTCGCAGGTCAGGGAAAGATCGGTGTTCCGAATGGAATCATGGGCGTCTACGAGGCCAAAGGTCATGTCGAGTTTTTTGGAACAGAGGTGACACTGAATGACGCAAGAGGAGCTCTGGCCAGCGGTATGGCTATGGTTTCGGAGGATCGCCGCGGCGTCGGTCTACTTCTGGATGATTCGATCGAGAACAATATTGTATTTAATGCAATGCAGATCAACGGTGATTTTACAAAGAAGATTTTGGGAATGACACAGAAGGATACCAAAGAGATCCGTCAGCATGCAGAAGACATGATCAA
The DNA here is from genome assembly GCA_030526715.1 of Eubacteriales bacterium. Taxonomy (GTDB): domain Bacteria; phylum Bacillota; class Clostridia; order Lachnospirales; family Lachnospiraceae; genus Marvinbryantia. Next base: position 9,169 of record JAUNCG010000023.1, on the reverse strand, counting down.
AGAGCTGGACATTCGATGCTTTTCGCCGACACAGCATACCAGAACGCTCTCCGGTGGTAACCAGCAGAAGGTATGTATCGCCCGGGCGCTGACGATGCATCCCAAGCTTCTGTTTGTGTCTGAGCCGACCAGAGGTATCGATATCGGTGCAAAGAAGCTGGTGTTGGAGACATTGGTGAAGCTCAATCGCGAGCTTGGTATGACAATTATTATGATTTCCTCCGAGCTGATGGAGTTGAGATCCATCTGTGATCGCATCGCGATCGTTTCGGAGGGTAAGGTAGTGGATATTCTTCCGGTGAACAGTTCTGACGCAGATTTTGGACTTGCCATGTCCGGAATCAAGCCGGAAAGAGGAGGTGAGACGCATGAATAAGATGAAAGCAAAGAAATCGCAGGTTATTGCATGCGTTTTATTTGTGGTTGCTGCGATCATCTGCCTGTGCGTAGGTGGTTATGGTATTTCTTCCCGTTCTTCGGAAAAGGGAAATCAGATTCTGAGTGATATGAGACTGCAGGCTATTTTGGATACTGCCGGTACAGGTGCGATCGATGCTTATGTAGATGCAGCGAAGACAGAGGCCACTGCAAAGGTGCGTGCCGAGGGTGGCGGTATGTCTGAGATCCGTGATGCCTCTGCAAAGGCAGAAGAGGAAGCCCGTACACTTGCAGAAGAGCAGGGAGTTGGATCTGTCGATCTTTCTTCCATTGATACCACGCCGTTGGCTGAAAAGCTGAATCTTCTTGCAGATGCGCAGAAGGCTTATTTTGAAGAGGAGGCTGCTGCTCAGACCAGATATATTGAAGAGCATGCGGATGAAGCGGTCGTTGACACGGCCGAGGGTTCTTCGGAAAGTACCGGCGCAGATTCTGCGGAGTCCTCCACGGATGCGGCGGATGAAAATGCGGATGCAGCAGATGGAGCGGACGCTTCAGCAGAGGGCGGCGATTCCATGGATATGGAGATGGAGGAAGAGACCGTTGACCTCTCCGGATTTGAGGCTACTGCAGAGATGCTGGCTTTACAGGAGAAGGTGGATCAGGCATACCTTGATCTGTGTTCTGAGATCAAGAAGGTATTCCCGGCTCTGACAGACGATATCATGACTGCACTGAAGCCGACGATCACCGACACGGTGGCGCAGCAGGGGGATACTTTTGAGGCGCAGTATGATCGTGCAAAGAGCCTGAGCGGTATGAATCTGGGAACTGCAGGTCAGATCATGCGTCACGGTAAAACTCTGGTTACTACGGCGGTAGGACTTGTGATTTTTGCACTGGTCATTCTGTTCTATGTTCCGCTGGTTGCGAAGTTTACCATTCCGCGTCTTATGATCGGAATGTTCTACATTTTACTTTGCCTGATGACTATTGCGTATAATCTGTCCCTTCCGAGACAGATCGGTAATACGCTGGTACGCCTCGGAATGAACGGCGTGCTTGCGCTGGCTATGCTTCCGGGTATCCAGTGTGGTATCAGCCTGAATCTGGGACTTCCGATCGGTATTATTGGAGGTATCTTCGGAGGTCTGCTGTGTATCGAATTGAAGCTTAGCGGCTGGATCGGTTTTATCTTTGCGATTGCTGTCGGTCTTGCTATTTCTGCGGTGACTGGTTGTCTGTATGGCATGCTTCTGAACCGTCTGAAGGGAAGCGAAATGACCGTAACTACATATGTAGGTTTCTCGATCGTTTCACTGATGTGTATTGGATGGCTCGTTCTTCCCTTTAAGAGCAAGATCATGAAATGGCCTCTCGGTAACGGACTGAGAACCACTATTGGTCTGCAGACCACCTATGGTCAGCTTTTGAATAATTTCCTGTCATTTAAGATTTTTGGAATTACAGTGCCGACAGGCTTGCTGTTGTTCTTTGCATTGTGTTGCTTCTTGGTATGGCTGTTCATGCGTTCCAGAACAGGTATTGCCATGTCTGCGGCAGGTGCCAATCCGCGATTTGCGGCGGCTACCGGTATCAATGTAGATAAAATGCGCATTATCGGTACCATGCTTTCCACCATGCTTGGTGCAGTCGGTATCATCGTGTATTCACAGAGCTTTGGATTTATCCAGTTGTATCAGGCTCCGCGTCAGATGGGCTTTTTGGCTGCATCGGCAATTCTGCTGGGTGGTGCAACGACTTCTTTCGCAAAGATCAGTCATGTAGTGATCGGAACATTCCTGTTCTATGGTGTGCTGGCGCTCGGAACTCCGGTTGCGAATGCGGTGGTTCCTCAGAGTGCGATCTCAGAGGTTCTTCGAATCATAATCTCACAGGGCATCATTCTTTATGCACTGACAAAATCGGGAGGTGACAGCCGTGGATAAGAATAGAGTGCGTGATTTTGCGCGAAATAATATTGTAACCATCATGTTCATCATACTCTGTGCGATTTGCATGGTATTTTCGGGATATACGCCGTCGTATGTGATGTATGAGCTGTTTGGCCGCCTGTCCAGAAATATGTTTATCGTACTTTCACTGATCATCCCTATCGTTGCCGGTATGGGTATTAACTTTGCGATCACGACAGGCGCTATGGCCGCACAGATCGCGTGTCTGCTGGTGCTGGAGTGGGGTGTTTCCGGAATAGCAGGATACGGTCTTGCAGTATTGCTTTCCCTTCCTTTATCCACACTGTTTGGATGGCTGATCGGTCGTACCTTCAATAAGATGAAGGGGCAGGAGATGATCGGCGGACTGGTAATCGGATATTTTGCAAACGGTCTTTACCAGCTGCTGTTCCTGTTTATTTTCGATAATATCATTCCGATCAAAAATCCGAATCTGACGATCAAGGGCTCTAAGGGTATTGCAAACACCATGGATCTTTCCAAGGATGGCGGCTTTGCTTCGGCGTTGGATAAGATCTGGAGACTTCCGGTTCATCAGGCTGCAATTGTATTTGCGGGAGTGATCGCAGTAATTCTCGTGATCGGATATTTGAGAAGTCATCAGAAAAATGCGAAAAAGCTCGGGATTCAGATTGCAGTGCTTGCAGTCGTGGCAGTACTTTTGCAGACAGCGCCGCTGAAGGAGCTCTTCTCTATGGTGACCATTCCCATGGTGACTTTTGGATGTGTAGCAGTATTGTGCCTGTTTAACGTGGTGATCATGAGAACCAAGCTCGGTCAGAGATTCCGGGCAGTCGGTCAGAACGGTACGGTGGCGAACGCTTCAGGTATCAATGTAAATCAGGTGCGTATTATTGCGATCATCTTTTCTACCGTGTTGGCCGGATGGGGACAGCTGATCTTTGTTCAGAATATGGGCGCTTTCCAGACCTATGGTGCTCATGGACAGGTTGGATTATATGCCGGCGCAGCGATTCTGGTCGGTGGCGCATCTGTGGTGCGTGCAACCAATGCACAGGCGCTGATCGGATGTGTGCTGTTCCATTTGATGTTCATTCTGGCACCTGCTGCCGGTAAGAATCTCTTCGGCGATGCTGCGATCGGTGAATATTTCCGAGTATTCCTGTGCTATGGCGTCATTGCAATCGCGTTGGTAATGCATGCATGGAGTGAAAATAAGCGCCGCAAAAAAGAGATGGAGTAGACGGCAAACTATTGCTGAAATATAGGAAGTGTGATAAAGTGCTTATGTCGGTGTTATCGGCATAAGCATTTTTTATGAAATGGAGTATATATGAGAAAATTAGCATTAAGTGATGAGATATTACTGAGCATCGAAAAGCCGTCCCGTTATATCGGTAATGAGGTGAACTCGGTAATGAAGGATAAGGATGAGGTAGATGTCCGCTTTGCCATGTGCTTCCCGGACGTCTATGAGATCGGAATGTCCCATCTGGGGATTCAGATTCTGTATGATATGTTTAACCGTATGGATCGCGTATGGTGTGAGCGCGTTTATTCTCCTTGGACAGATCTGGATAAGATCATGAGAGAACAGGAGATTCCCCTGTTTGCGCTGGAATCTCAGGATCCGATCAGAGAGTTTGATTTTCTTGGTATTACCATCCAGTATGAGATGTGCTATACCAACATTCTTCAGATTTTGGATCTGAGCGGGATTCCGCTGCGCGCTTCGGAACGTGATTGGGATGTGCCGGTTGTGATTGGCGGAGGACCGTGTACCTACAATCCTGAGCCCTTGGCTGAGTTCTTTGATATCTTTTATATCGGTGAGGGTGAGACTGTCTATGCGCGTTTGCTGGAGACGTATCAGAGATGCCGGGCAGAGGGAAAGAGCCGCAGGGAGTTCCTGATCGAAGCGGCAGGGATTCCGGGATTATATGTTCCCCAGCTGTATGATGTGACTTATCATGAAGACGGAACCATTGCGTCGTTTGCGCCGAAGGTTCCGGGTATTCCGGAAAAAATTGAGAAGCAGGTGGTTATGGATTTTGAAGAGGTGACTTATCCGGAAGCACCGGTCGTTCCTTTTATTAAGGCAACGCAGGATCGTGTGGTTCTCGAGATCCAGCGTGGCTGTATACGGGGATGCCGTTTCTGTCAGGCGGGAATGATCTATCGACCTACCAGAGAAAAAAATCTGGAAGAATTGAAGCGCCTTGCAGTGGAGATGCTGCATAGCACCGGCCACGAAGAAATTTCTCTGAGTTCCCTGAGCTCCAGTGATTTTTCGAAAATCGAAGAACTGGTAAATTTCCTTATCGATGAGTGCAAACGGCGAGAGATCAATATTTCACTACCATCTCTGCGTATCGACGCTTTTTCACTGGATGTGATGAGTAAGGTACAGGACGTAAGAAAAAGCAGTTTGACGTTTGCTCCTGAGGCCGGATCTCAGAGACTGCGTGATGTCATCAATAAGGGCTTGACGGAGGAGGTGATCCTGAAAGGAGCCGGAGATGCGTTTGAGGGCGGCTGGAATAAGGTAAAGCTATATTTCATGCTGGGTCTTCCTACAGAGACAGAGGAGGATCAGAAAGCCATCGCACATTTGGCAGAACGTATTGCAAAGCGATATTATGAGATCCCGAAGGATCAAAGAAACGGAAAATGTCAGATCAATGTCAGCACCTCCTTTTTTGTGCCGAAACCCTTTACCCCTTTCCAGTGGGCGCCGATGTGTACGAAGGATGAGTTCCTTGGCAGAGCGAAGATCGTAAATCATGAGATCAAAGAGCAGCTGAACCGTAAGAGTATCAGCTATCGTTGGCATGAGGCGGATGTGACGGTGCTAGAGGGTCTGCTGGCAAGAGGGGATCGCAGGGTGGCCGAGGTTATCCTTGATGCATATGCACACGGAGCGTTGTATGATGCATGGTCGGAGAGCTTTCGCAATGAGCTTTGGGAGGAAGCTATGGAACGCTGTGAGTTGGATCTTGATTTTTATACGACAAGAGAGCGCACGGAGGAAGAGATCTTCCCATGGGATTTCATTCAGATCGGAGTGACGAAGAAGTTCCTTTGGAGAGAATGGGAACAGGCGCACAAAGAGAAAGTGACGCCGAACTGCAGACAGAACTGCTCGGGTTGTGGTGCAAAATGTTATGGGGGAGGTGTCTGCTATGAAGGTTAGAATTAAGTTTGCAAAGCAGGGCGTGATGAAATTCATCGGTCATCTGGACGTGATGCGCTATTTTCAGAAGGCAATGCGCAGAGCAAATATCGATATTGCATTTTCAGAGGGCTTCAGTCCTCATATGATCATGTCCTTTGCGGCGCCGCTAGGGGTTGGTTTGACCAGTGACGGAGAGTATCTTGATATTGAGCTTCGCACTCCCATCAGTTCCGAACAGGCTCTGAAACAGTTAAATGCTGTGATGGTGGAGGGGATGCAGGTTCTGAGCTTCCGTCAGGTGCCGGACGGTAAAGTCGGCAACGCGATGGCACTTGTGGCTGCGGCTGACTATACCCTGCGCTTTCGGGACGATGCGGGCTTTGCAGAGGGATGGCAGAGTAAGCTGGCAGACTTTTACGCACAGCCATGCATCCATGTGATCAAGAAAACGAAAAAAAGCGAGGTCGAGACGGATATTCGTCCTATGATTTATGACTTACATGCGCAGGGGGATACCGTCCACATGACTTTGGCTACCGGAAGCGCTGCAAATCTGAAGCCGGAGCTGGTCATGGATGCTTTTGCCGCATATCTCGGGGAAGAGCTCGGAGAGTTTGTGCTTTTGATCAATCGGAATGAAGTATATGCGGACGCCGGAAAAGAGGGCGCAAGATATTTGGTTTCTCTGGAATCATTGGGAGAGGATATTTTGTAGAGGCAATATGCGTATTTTCGGAGGATTTCAATGGGAGGAAATCATTTGCAGAAAAAATTATTGATTACCAGAAAGAAGGAGGGAATTGTCACCGCTTTGCTTCATGACGGCAAGGCGGTGGAGCTGTCTCTGGAGGAAAATAACGCGCGAAGTCTGGTTGGTAATATTTATATCGGAAAAGTAACAAACATCGTGAAGAATATCCGTGCGGCATTTGTGGAGATCGAAGATGGTACGGCCTGCTATCTGGATCTGGCCAAAAGTGCAAAGCCGATCCGCGTCGCCGGTCGGGAAGGTGGAGAGCTTGTAGCCGGAGATGAAGTGCTGGTGCAGGTATATCGTGACAGCGCTAAAACGAAGGCTCCGAGTCTTACTGCGGAGCTTAGTTTGCCGGGCAAGTATCTCGTACTTGTGGTAGGACGTGATAAGATTTCCTTTTCCTCTAAGCTGGCAAAGGATGAACGGGAACGCCTCGAGGGGATGTTGAAAGAGCAGATATCCGGTCCGGAGCCGGGATCCCATTCTTATGGATGGATCGTGCGCACGAATGCATCCGGAGTCGGTGAAGCGCAGCTGCGTGAGGAGATGGCACTTTTGCGATCCAGATGTGATCTTCTGCTTTCGCAGGCAGCACATCGACCGTGCAGAACCTGTCTGTATAGATCGACAGCGGAATATCTGAACCGGATCCGGGATCTGAGAGCTTCGGAGTTTGATGAAATTTTGACAGATGATCCGGATATTTTTACGGACATTTCCGGATGGTTGGAACAGAATCAGCCGGAGGATGCAAAGAAGCTTCGGATGTATCAGGATCGTATGCTCCCAATGGATAAGCTATATTCGCTGGAGACTGCTTTTTCCGGCGCAGTGAAGGAACGCGTCTGGTTGAAATCCGGCGGATATCTGGTCATTCAGCCTACGGAAGCCCTGACGGTGATCGATGTCAACAGCGGAAAGTTTGACGGATCACAAAAGCAGGACGGCGCTTTTTTGAAGATAAATATAGAAGCTGCCAGAGAATCGGCGCGACAGATGCGTCTAAGAAATCTTTCCGGTATTATCATTATTGATTTTATCAATATGAAAAAGGAAGAGCATCGGGGACAGGTCATGCAGGAGCTTGGCGAATGTCTTCGAAAGGATCCGGGGAAGGCGGTTCTGGTGGATATGACGCCGCTCGGACTGGTGGAGGTGACCAGAAAACGGTCACGAAAGACTCTGGCAGAGCAGCTTGGAAAAGAGCTTGTAGAAAGATTACAAAAATATTAAAAAAGTTATAAAAATATTATAGCTTTTGTTGACCGTTCTCCGTAGGAATGCTATAATCTTGGTAAGATTTTCAAATTGAAACTGAGAAATATGTGAGAGGAGAAAGGAAAGATGAAAGCAGTAAGAAGACAACTATTGGCGTTTTTATCTGTGCTGATGCTAGCTATGCTTGCATGCGGATTTGGAGTAGTCGCACAGGCGGCGGATAAAACGACTGATCCGGATTTTTTTGAAACTCAGGATCTGGATGGCGGAAAGAGCGTGATCGTCACGAAATATACGGGCGCGGATCGAACAGTGATCATACCGTCTTATATTAAGGAGAAAAAAGTAGTTGCGATCGGTTCGGATGTTCTTGCGAATAAGTCGGAGACGCATATTGTGAAAATTCCGGATACGGTAACGGAGATTAAGGCAAAGGCGTTTGCCGGATGTACGGAATTGACAGAGGTATTTTTGGGCGAGAATGTGAAAACGATCGGCGAGAGCGCTTTTGACGGATGCAAAAAACTGGTATATCTGCAGTTCAATACCGCATTGCGTACGATCGGAAAGCGCGCGTTTGCGCTGAATAATTTCAGCGGTTATCTGGAGATCCCCGGTAATGTCACCAAGATCGGTGAGAGTGCATTTTTATCAAACAGGAATTTGAACTCGGTAAAGCTTGGAGTCGGTGTGAGAGAAATCGGAGACAATGCATTTTCCGATTGCGTGAATTTGTCAGAGATAGAGATACCTAGGAGTGTGACCAAGCTTGGAAATACTATTATGAAGTATGTTCCGAATGTTACAGTCCATGTATTTAAAAATTCAATAGCTGATATTGAGATACAGAAATATAATGAGAAGGTCGGAATCGTTCCGGGAGAAAATCTGTATCATTTATCCTATTCTTTACAGGAGGTTCCTGCGGATAAAGTTGCTGTTGACAAGGATGCCGTGGTATTGTATATCGGACAGTCGGTTGAGTTAAATGCAGTTGCCAGTGCCAAAAGAGTCGAAGAAGCCATGAACAGAATCGCATACAGAAGTACGACAGATCCTGTTATCTGGAAGTCCTTTAACACATCCAGAGCGATGGTGGACGAAGACGGTGTGGTTACAGCCGTATCGGCCGGTGTTGCAACTGTCCGTGCGGAGGCAAATGAAAATGCTTTTGCAGACATAAAGGTGACCATTTTGCCGATTTCTGTTCCGGAGATTACCGAGAAGGGGAAAAAGGCAGAGCAGTCTGTTCATCAGTTGGATAATAAAAAGAAGCTGACGCTTGCTACAAATCTTCGCGAGACCACTGACGGGGGCAGAGTTTACAACTGGAGCAGCAGCGATGAGAAAATTGCGAAGATCGGACAGGATGGTGTGGTGACTCCGGTAGCTAACGCAGAGGGTAAGGTCGTTATGAGCGCCACCGTTTTCAATGGGGCTAAGGTTGATTATGAGCTTGAGATCACCAAGCTGCGTGCTGCTTGGATCGGTTATACGACAGCAACTTCGGCTGTGATCAATCAAACGGTTCAGCTTCCCTATGCGGCAGGTTATCATTTTTCCTCCGCAAACGAGAAGATCGCTACGGTAACCGAGGGAGGTCTTATCAAGGGAATGGAACTCGGAACGACCACGGTTAAGGTGTGGAACGATACCTATACAGCAACCGTGAATGTGACCGTGACCGGGCCTCTGAAGGAGAAGATC
>JAUNCG010000081.1 GCA_030526715.1 Eubacteriales bacterium | reverse complement strand
TACGGTATTACGATTGAAGATCTGATAAAGGAGCCTCACTGATGAGACTCCTTTTAAAATGCTTTTTACCAAGCGGTCCAGCCGCCATCCATAATCAGATTTGCTCCCGTCATATACCGCGAGGCCTTTGAAGCGAGAAAGATCAATGCTCCATTATATTCATCCTCCTGCGCCATTCTTCCGATAGGAATTCTACTACAATAGTTTTTCTGAAAATATTGATCCTGTGTATCTCTCCACACACCGGAGGGGGTAAAGCTGTTTACACGAATTCCCTGCCGTCCCCAATAAGTTGCGCAATATCTTGTAAGATTATAAATTCCTGACTTCGCAGCTGAATAAGCCACCGGTTTAATAAACGGTATTCCCGTCATTTCTTTTTTATATGCATAAATATCCTGTACCGGTGAAACCATGCCGTATATTGAGCCTATATTGATGATCGACCCTTCCTTATGCGCCTCTACCATCCTTGCTCCCACAGCCTGACACATGAGAAAAGTACCAACCAGATTGATATCCACCACTTCGCGAAAGACTTCCTCCGGAAAGTTTTCAAACGGACCTGACACCTCTGGCGGAGCACTCGGTTGAGTATCAATTCCCGCATTATTGATCAAAACATCCGGCGCACTCCAGACCTGCTCTATTTTGTCCAACGCCTTATTGATCTCTTCTTTTTTTGTAATATCCACCTTATAAAATGCCAAATGTTCATTGTTATATTCTTCCGGCAAAAAGACATTCTCTATCTTTTCCCGTTCTACATGTCTACCAAAGACCGCCACCTTTGCGTTTCTTGCAAGAAAAGCCTTCACATACTGTACGCCGAGCTGTCCCATTCCTCCGGTAATGACACATATCTTATCACTTACACTGAACAGTTCATCCTCCATTCTATACACTCCCTCTCCATTCAATAATTATTCTGATAATATGTTATCCATTCTCTGATTTTCGCCCTATCCGCTTCCTTCAACTGATTATACGGATGTGTGAAATAGGCATCACAAATTCCCATCTGGCAAAGAGCCTCTTTTCTCCAAATATTCGGACTCATCCAGCTGTCGCTGAATCCGTTTAATACATTCATCCGATCCACCACATCGCAGTGTTTCTTGCACTCTTTCCAATCTCTCTTTTTCGCCGCCTCCCATACAGCTGCAAGCAGGCGCGGAAATGCATTAGCCAATGATGGGACCATACCGGAGGCACCATTTTTCAATCCATGATAATTTAACCGTTCATCTCCCACATAAATCCGCAGTTTTTTTCCGAATTTTTCCAGCAGATGATCCAGATATTCCTGATTTCCGCTGGAATCCTTAATGCCGTATAGCCCATCCATATCGCTGATCTCGTCCAGTACCTTCTCTCCGATACCATGACCTACCACCGCCGGAATATTATAGAGGAGTACCGGCAGCTTTGACTGCGAAATGATCTTTTCGAAAAATTCAATCTGTTCACTCTCACTGCCGGTCGGAAAATAATACGGTATCGTTGATACTACCGCATCCGCACCACAGCTCTGCGCCAGCTCTATATGCTGCACGACCATTCTGGTTCCGCAGTCGCTCACACCGGCAATCACAGGAATTCTGCCATTCACCTTGCGAACGATCGTCTCCAGCACCTTCGCCCGCTCCTCCATGGAAAATCTTGCAAATTCGCCGGTTGTGCCATTGGCAAAAATCGCATTTACACCACCCTCGATCAAATACTCTGTCAGCCTCTCCAGCTGTTCCAAATTTGGCCGCTCATCACTATACAGCGGAGTGAGGATCGGCACTATAACACCTTCTAAATTCAACATATCCTTCGCCCCTATTTACGTCCGTATTCTTTCATATAGTCTTTATTCAGTTCAAGTCCCAGACCGGGTTTATCCGGAATCGTCAAAATACCGTTCACAGGCTCCGGGGCATCTTGATATACATTCCTTACTACTTCCTCAAACATAAACAATCTTTCCAGATAGAGTGCATTCGGTGCCACCGCCGCAAGATGCATATGCATATGTTCCATACCGTGAGGTGCGAACGCCTTATTCCATGCCTGTGACAGAGCGATTGCACGCAGGCATTCCGTATATCCGCCTACGCGGGTTACATCACACTGAATGATATCCACCGCATTTCCAAGGATCAGATCGCGGATACCATATCTGGTATATTCATGTTCCCCGGTAGCCAGTGGGATATCCGTACCCCGTTTAAATTCTGCCAGACCCGGAATATCATCTGCAAATACCGGCTCCTCAAAAAATTCAATATTATATTCTCTTACTCTGTTAGCGAACTGAATCGCAGTTGCCGCTCTCCACACATTGTTTGCATCAAGCATAAATCCGATATCCGGACCTATTGCTTCACGAACCGCTGCTACACGCCGCACATCCTCATCAGGATTTTTTCCGCCGTCTACACCGACCTTCAGCTTGATCTTCTTATATCCCTGAGAAACCATAAGTCTGGCTTCAGCCACAAGCTCCTCCGTTGTATAGCTGGTCCAACCGCCGGACGCATAAATCGGTACTTCCGGATTATTTCCTCCAAGCAAACGATACAACGGCATATCCAGCACTTTTCCCTTAATATCCCATAGGGCAATATCTACCGCACTATATGCACAGAATGCAAGCCCTTTTCTTCCTACGCCTCTCATATAGTGGAAGTTTTCCTCATAGATGGCCTCTGTCTCAAAAGGACTGCGACCGATCAGTTTCGGCTTGATTGCATATAAAATAAATTCGCGAATGGCTTCGCCGCCAACCTCATGATATGTCACCCCGATTCCGGTCACACCAACATCTGTAGAGACCTCCACGACCGCAAATCCAATCGTTTCCACATTTCTTGTAGAATCGGCAAAATTACCTTTTACTCTTGTTTCACAGAGCGTCACATCAATATCTGTAATCTTCACATCTCTCATGATATTTTCTCTCTTTCCGTTTATTTTTCCTCAAAGCAATCCCGGCAGGAAGGTTGTCACCGCCGGTACCCATGTAATAATAGCCAGCGTGATGATGCCGATCACTACGAAGGGCAATATCTGCCGAAACATATCTGTCAATTTAATTTCCGCTACATTGGCCGTCACGAACAATGTCATGCCAATCGGTGGTGTGATCAATCCGATCGTCAAATTAAAGCAACAGAGCACTCCAAAATGCACTGGATCAATCCCAAATTCTTTGGCAATAGGAAGTAAGATCGGAACCATCATCAAAAGTGCCGGGCTCTGATCTAGAATGCACCCTAAAAATAGAAGTATAATATTTGTACACAGTAAAAATACCGCCGGACTGTGAATGTATTCCATACAGATTGCGACCAGTGTCTGTGGAATACGAAGTACTGTGATCGCATAGCTCATGGCAGTCGCGATAGATATAATAATCATAACATTCGCTGTCGTCTTTGCTGTACGCACACAGCATTCATACAGACTTTTGGGTGTAATCTTTTTTCTGAATACTGCAACCAGAAGCGCATAAAATACTGCCACCGCACTCGCTTCTGTCGCCGTGAATACTCCGGATACAATACCTCCCATAATAATCAGCGGCAATCCGAGCGCCGGAAGGGCATGATAGCCGGAGCTCAAAAATTGTCTGAGTGTTGCCCTTTTTAAGCGGTACGGATGATGATGCTTTACCGCAAGGTAATAGCATAGTCCCATTTCCATCAATCCCAAAAGAACACCCGGTCCAATACCGCCCAAGAACATATCTGAAACGGATACAGTAGATGCGCATACCGCATAGATGATCATAATATTGCTCGGAGGAATGATAGGACCGATGATCGCGCTCGCTGCAGTTACTGCCGCTGAATATTCCTTAGAATATCCCGCAGAAGTCATCATCTCAATCTCCACCCGACCGAGACCTGTGGCATCCGCAGTCGCTGAACCGGAAATACCAGCAAACAGCATACTCCCCAGAATATTCACATGCGCAAGTCCACCCTTTAAGTGACCGACCATCTTATCGCATACATCCACCAGACTTTCCGTCAATCCGCAGCGACTCATGATTTCACTTGCCAAAATAAACAGCGGAATACTTAAATAAGTAAAATTATAGATTCCTGAAAACATCTTCTGGGCGATGATGACCATATTACCGCCATCTAATACAAACGCTGCGATAGCCAAAAAGCCCATGGCAAAACCGATCGGCACTCCGATCAATACCACAATCAGAAATATTATAATAAGTTTTACCGCCAACATATGTATTCTTCACCCCCCTTACTTTTCTTTCTCCGAAATCCAGAGATCCTCTTCCTCCACACTGCGTCCCATAAATGGCTGTAATTTTCCACAAACAGTTCCCAGAATTTCCGTCAGCAATTCATAAGCCATAACAAGGCATCCAAAAAACGGCGCGCCATATAAAGCATATCCGGGAAGATGCAGGTTGGTAGATTTCCAATTGCTCACCGATACTATAGATTCCCAACCGTACCTCAAACCGATATATAGAAAAACCGCAACCAGAACTCTGGTCAGCAGATACAATGCCAGCTTGCTTCTTCCTTTCAAACGATCAAAAATCAGATTCACAGATGCCATAGAGTTTTCTTTATAGCAAATCCCCACCGCAAAATAAGTAATCCAAACCAACGCATCCTGCGCATACTCCGTTGTCCATGTGCATGTAAAGCTAACAATATGTACTAATATGAAACGATATGCCACCTGAAGCAGCAAATCCGCTGCACAGGTCAGTACCAGCACCGCCAAAATGACCTCTATGATTTTCTGTGCAATATCCGATAATTTATTCAAACGCTCATATATCTTTCGGATCACTGACATATCAGAGGATCCTCCTTTCCTTTCAGATACAAAATCTGCCGCTCATGTTCGAACGGCAGATTCATTTGTAAATTATTTTGCTGTCTCAATTGCATCCAGCAAGCCATCCATTACATCTGCACCAAGCTGATCCTTAATGAATTCTACACAAGGATCTCTCATAGCATCATGCCATGCTGCCAACTCTTCTTCCGTCGGCTCATAGACCTTCATGCCATACTCCTCCAACTTAGCAACACCATTCTCATTTAAATTCTTGCAGACAGCCTCTGCCTCCGGAGTAACCGTATTGGCTGCGTCAGCAACCACCTGCTGCAGATCTTCCGGAAGATTTGACCAGAAATTCTCACTGATTGCAAATGTAACAATAGAAGCCACATGCTTATCCAGAACCATATAATTTTGAACCTCATAAGTCTTATCATTCAAAATATTGACCGGTGGATTCTCCTGACCGTCAACGGTGCCATTCTGAAGTGCCGTGTACATCTCACTACCCGCCATCGGTACCGGATTTGCACCGATTGCGCTGACCATTTTTTCATAAACTTCATTCTGCATAACACGGAATGTAATACCCTTTGCGCTATCCACCGTAGTCAGTTCATCATCGGTAGTCGTAAAGCATCTCATACCGTTACAGAACGCAGAAAGAACACGCACACCGGCTTCCGATGCCATATCACTGAAAAAGCTCTGCCCCCATTCCCCTGCAAGAACTGCGTCACAATTTTCTTCATTTGCAAAGATTGCCGGACAACTCAACGCCATTGCATTCGGGTAAATACTATTAAAAAGTGAAATATTTACACAAGTCATTTCCAGCGAATTATTCAAAAGTCCCGTAACGCTCTCATCCGCGCTTCCAAGCTGTCCCGAAGGATAGATTTCAACATTAATGCGTCCATCGCTCTTCGCTTCTACTTCTTCTTCAAACCGCTCAGCCCATGTCACTTCCGCACTTTCTTCACGAGGCACATCACCCTGTGTCAGTGCAAGCTTGATCACGTACTCTTCCTCAGCCTGTGCTGCCATCGGCATTGCAGCCCCCATCATCATAACCGCTGACATTATCAATGCAACACTTCTTTTTTTCATACTCTTCTCCTTTCGTGTTCTCTATTGTAGAACTCCGTTCTTTATTTTGTAGCTTCATATTATCATTTATACTTCAAAAAATCTATATGTATTCATTATAAATTTAGCTGAAGTTTTTTGTCTATTTTGTATATCAATATTGTTTTTATGCTCATCTTCTGTTAAAATATGTCTAACAAATCTTTGGAGGCCGCCGATTATGGAAGAAAAAACTGAAGTGAAAATAAAGAGTTTACAAAAGGCACTTTCTGTTCTTGATTGCTTTGCGGAAAAACCGTTACTGGGTGTTACTGAGATCAGCGAGAAGCTTGGTCTATACAAAAGTAATGTTCACAATATCCTACTGACTTTGAAGGCCATGCACTATCTGGAACAGGACGAAGAATCCGGCAAATACCGTCTCTCCGTAGCTGTTTTTAATCTCAGTCGAGCACTCACCACCACCTTCGCCATTTCAAAGATTTCACTCCCATATATGCAGGAGCTTGCAGACCGTGTGAATGAACGTGTATTTTTAGCAGTTCCAGCCGGTGATGAGGTGCTCTATCTGGATAGTACCTACCCCAAGGAATCCTTCAGTCTTATGCGCATTATCACCGGTGACCGTGCAAAAATGTATTGCACCGGTGTCGGACGCGCCATGATGGCATATCTTCCGGAGAAGGTTATTGATGAATATCTTTCCCATCCACTTAAAAAATATACAGATTACACTATTACAGATCCAGCGGTTCTTCGCACAGAGCTGGCTCGCACACGCACGCGCGGTTATTCTATTGATAACATGGAGCATGAATTTGGAGTGCGCTGTATCGGTATGCCTATTTTTAATAAATACAAAAAGCTGGAAGGCGGAATCAGCATCAGCGGTCCCGCCGAACATCTCTCCACTGAAAAGCTGGAGGAATATGCTATTATCCTAAAAAATTATATTACTAAGATAGAAGAACGCATTTAATCTTCTCTCAAAATTTTATGTTGCGAAATCGAACAAAAAAAAGCATAATAGAACTTAACCAATATCATTATCATTCAAAAGGGAGAGGG
>JAUNCG010000080.1 GCA_030526715.1 Eubacteriales bacterium | reverse complement strand
ATTCCGGCACGTCCGGGAATCGAGCGTTGACAAAGTCAGAAAAACAAAGTATAATGGCTAAGCATTTAATTACATAATGCAGCGAAGATGTCATAACATTTCCACGCAGCCGGGGAGATAGCGGTGCCCTGTACCTGCAATCCGCTACAGCAGGGGTGATACCAATCCGAGGATTTTTTGCTGTGGAGCTGCCCTTTGCAAGTGGCGTTGACGTCTGGGTCTTGCACAACAGGAATCTGTGAACCGTGTCAGGTCAGGAATGGAGCAGCACTAAGCAGAACCTTCTGTGTGATGCGAGGGTGCCTAGGCTGAGTTAACTACAGAGGTAACGTCCATGGTGGGAATTCGACGTGCGGTGCGTGGATTATAATAATATTATTTCGGGAAGACTTCGGTCTTTCTTTTTTTTAAATAAAAATGCACCCGGCCGGAGCGATATCCGACAGAGTGCATGGACGGTTAAAATATAGTACACAGATCTGACAGATCTGCAATGCGGTAATCCGGTTCTTCCACGGAGCCGAAGCCATATTCCGCAAAGACAAAGGGGATGTTGGCTTCCGCACAGGCGTTGGCATCGCCCTGCGTGTCGCCTACATAGACCGGTGAAGCAAGGCCGTTCTCACGCATAAGACGCAGAATGGTCTGTCCCTTGGAGGTGCCGGTATCTCCGTAGCAGAGATGATCGCGGATATATTTGCCGAAGCCGGTCTTGCGCAGGAAGAGCTCAATATAGCCCTGCTGACAGTTGCTCACGATAAAAAGAGGGTGCTTTTGAGAAAGACATTCCAGCGTCTCCTCCAGATGAGGATAACAGTTCCCCGGAGTCTTTTCCAGCTCAAGATGCTCCTGCTCAAAGCAGAGGGAGCCGAGGCGGGACTGCTCTTCGGGAGAGAGCTCCGGAAGCAGCTCGGCGAAAATCTCATCCATAGGCTTGCCGAAGAGCTTCTTCAGACGATCGCTGTCCACGATCAGAGAGGAATCCGTGTGCTGCTGAATAATGCGGTTGTAAGCAACCGCCACCACCTCTGTGGAATCCCAGAGCGTTCCGTCTACGTCAAAAATAATTCCATCCATAAATAACTCCTTTTCATAAAAAACAATGGAATGTGCGAAAACACATTCCATAAAAGAAAGAGCGGAGAGCAAGGGATTCGAACCCTCGGTGGGTATTAGCCACACGGCTTTTCGAGAGCCGCACCTTAAACCACTCGGACAACTCTCCACATAAAATAATAAGAATCGGTTTGTAGTATATCAAATAAAAATGCGTCTGTCAAAGAAATCTGGAAAATTTATTGTGATAAAATAGGAAATGTGATAAAATTCAGTCATATTGCGGAGAATAAATACGACGCAGGATAAATCCAATAGAAAGAGGTGCGAGACGATGTTAAGAGTTGGATTACTGACCAGCGGCGGCGACTGCCAAGCGCTGAATGCAACTATGCGTGGAATTGTAAAAGGTCTTTCTTCAAATGTTAAGGATCTGGAGGTTTACGGTTTCCTGAACGGCTATAAGGGACTGATCTACGGGGACTACCGTTTACTGACGGGGAAGGATTTTTCGGGCATCCTGACGAAAGGCGGGACGATCATCGGATCCTCCAGACAGCCCTTTAAGATGATGCGCGTTCCGGATGAGAACGGTCTGGATAAGGTGGAGGCCATGAAGCAGAATTATTACAAGCTTCGTCTGGACTGTCTGGTGATTCTGGGAGGCAACGGTACCCAGAAGACCGCCAATCTGCTCCGGGAGGAGGGACTGAACATCATTCATATGCCGAAGACGATCGACAATGACATTTACGGTACGGATATGACCTTCGGATTTTACAGTGCGGTGAATATCGCGACGGAGGCGATCGACTGCATCCATACGACGGCTTCTTCTCACAACCGTGTATTTATCGTGGAGATCATGGGACACAAGGTTGGTCAGCTATGCCTGTATGCCGGCATCGCAGGAGGCGCGGATATTATCCTGATTCCGGAGATCCCCTATGATATCGATAAGGTGATCGACGCTATTGACAAGCGGACAAAAGCGGGCAAGGGCTTTACGGTTCTTGCAGTTGCGGAGGGTGCGATCTCCAAGGAGAAGGCAGCCATGAGCAAGAAAGAATTAAAAGAATATATGAAGAGCTATAAGCATCCGGCAGTTTCTTATGAGATCGCAGCGGCGATTCAGGAGAAGACCGGCACGGAGGTGCGCGTGACCGTTCCGGGACATACGCAGCGTGGAGGCAGTCCGTGTCCGTATGACCGCATACTGTCCACCAGACTTGGTGCGGCAGGCGCAAAGGCGATTCTGGACGGCGAGTTCGGATATATGATCGGTATCGTGAACGGCAAGACCAAAAAAGTACCGCTGGCTGATGTGGCGGGCAAATTAAAGAGCGTTTCCCCGACAGATCAGATCGTGAAGGAAGCGAAATTGATCGGCATCAGCTTTGGCGACTAAACAGATTGACTGGGAGAGCAGAAGATGAGCTATACTGCTTTATACCGCAAATTCCGTCCTGATACCTTCGCAGATGTGAAGGGTCAGGACGCAATTGTGCAGACACTGAAAAATCAAATAAAAGCAGATCGTATCGGGCATGCGTATCTTTTTTGTGGCACACGCGGTACCGGTAAGACGACCATTGCGAAGATTCTGGCCAAGACCGTGAACTGTGAGCATCCCGTGGATGGAAGCCCGTGCGGGGAATGTGCCTCCTGCCGTGCGATAAGCGCCGGCAGCTCGATGAACGTGATCGAGATCGATGCGGCTTCCAACAACGGCGTGGATAATATCCGTGAGATCATCGAGGAGACGACGTATTCGCCCACGGAAGGAAGATTTAAGGTCTATATTATCGATGAGGTTCATATGCTGTCGGCGGGAGCGTTTAATGCGCTTTTGAAGACGCTGGAGGAACCACCCTCCTATGTTATTTTTATTCTGGCGACCACGGAGGCACACAAGATACCTGTGACGATTCTGTCCCGCTGTCAACGCTACGATTTTAAACGTATCTCCATCACGACGATCGCCAAGCGCCTGCAGGAGCTGATGCAGGAGGAGCACGTAGAGGTGGAAGAGCACGCCATCCGTTATGTAGCCAAGAAGGCGGACGGGTCCATGCGAGATGCTCTGAGCCTGCTGGATCAGTGCATCGCATTTTATCTAGGAGAGACGTTGACCTACGAGCACGTGCTGGACGTTCTTGGCGCAGTGGATACGGAGGTATTCAGCAGGATGCTGCGTCAGATATTGAAGAAGGATGTAACCGCATTGATGAATACGCTGGAGGAGCTCGTCATGCAGGGGCGGGAGCTGGGACAGTTTGTGACGGATTTTATCTGGTATCTGAGAAATCTGCTGTTGGTAAAGACGTCAGATGATCTGGAGGATGTGCTGGATATCTCGGCAGATAATCTGAAGATGCTGGAGGAAGAGGCGGCCATGGTGCGTGAGAACGCTCTGATGCGTTATATCCGTGTGTTCTCGGAGCTGGCGAACCAGCTGAAATACGAATCCTCGAAGCGTATCGCTCTGGAGGTCGCTCTGATCAAGATGTGCAGACCGCAGATGGAGAACGATATCGGTTCTCTGCAGGAGCGTGTACGCGAGCTGGAGAAGCGCATGGCAGAGGGCGTGGTATATACAGCGTCTGTCGCACAGGAGGCAGCGGGAGAGGTGTCGCCGCAGTCAGCAAAGGTACAGACCGATGGAGCAGCGTCGGCAGAGGCTTCTGAGAGCGCCACAGCTTCACAGGTATACACAGCGGCGCCGGAGGATCTGAAAAAGGCGGTTGCCATGTGGCCGGGGATTCTGGCGGAGATCGGAGGCAGATTCGGTTCCATGCTGACACTGGCAAAGCCGCAGTACCGCTCGGACGGGGCGGATACCAGACTGTATATTACATTTCCGGATTTTCGAGGAGAACGCTACCTGTATGATGACCAGAGCAGAGAACTGCTGGAGAGCATCATTGCGCAGAAGACCGGGGCGGCGATCGAGGTGAAGATGACGCTTCGTTCGGAGAATGTCAGCGCCGGGACGAAGCTGGCGGATGTGACGATTGATGAGAAGCTGAGAACAAAGGTACATTTTGATATTGAGGAGGATGATTCCGACTCAGAGGAATGGTAATTCATGAAACGGATCCGCTACAATGAGCGAGATCTGTGGAATGGAAATATAATGATTTATAATTTTAGATAAACAGGAGGACGATCATGGCAAGACGCGGTGGTTTCCCGGGCGGAGGAATCCCGGGCAATATGAATAATCTGATGAAGCAGGCGCAGAAAATGCAGAAGCAGATGGAGGAGAGCCAGAAGGCTCTGGAGGAGAAGGAGTTTACAGCGGCAGCCGGCGGCGGCGCGGTGGAAGTGACGATTTCCGGAAAAAGAGAGGTGACGAAGGTCACACTGAAGGAAGAGGTCGTGGATCCGGACGATATCGAGATGCTGGAGGATCTCATCGTAGCGGCAACGAATGAGGCGCTGCGCAAGGTAGAAGAGGAATCCGGCGCGGTGATGTCTAAGCTTACCGGTGGTCTGGGAGGCCTTGGCGGAGGATTTCCGTTCTAATGGACTATTACAGCAGTCAAATCAGTAAATTAATCGAAGAGCTGTCAAAGCTGCCGGGTGTCGGTCCGAAGTCGGCACAGAGACTGGCGTTTCATCTGATCAACCGTCCGCTCGAGGAGGTAAAGGGGCTGGCGGATGCCATTGTGCAGGCAAAGGAAAACGTGCGCTACTGTAAGCAGTGCCAGACCCTGACGGACAGTGAGCTCTGTCCGATCTGCAGCAATCCGGCAAGAGATTCCGGAACCATCATGGTGGTGGAGACCACCAGAGATCTGGCAGCCTATGAGAAGACCGGAAAATACGAGGGCGTCTATCACGTGCTCCATGGGGCGATTTCCCCTATGCTCGGCATCGGGCCTCAGGACATTCGTCTGAAGGAGCTGATCCAGCGTCTGCAGGGCGATGTGAATGAGGTCATCATTGCCACCAATTCCAGTCTGGAGGGCGAAACCACAGCGATGTATATCAGCAAACTGATCAAGCCGACAGGAATCAAGGTGACAAGGATCGCCAGCGGAGTTCCGGTAGGAGGAGATCTGGAATATATCGATCAGGTAACGCTGCTGAGGGCGCTGGAGGGCAGAACAGAGCTGTAGGATCGCAGTATAGAGGAAAAACATGTAAAATCAAACCATTTTCATAAAAACTTAATTGAATAAAAAAAAGAATATGTTATACTGGTGACAAATTAGGTTGAGGAGGACAAGATGAATAAATTAGAGTTACAGAAGACTGCTAATGAGATCCGCAAGGGTATTGTTACTGCAGTTCACAGTGCAAAAGCAGGTCATCCGGGCGGATCCCTGTCTGCAACAGAGGTATTTACATATTTATATTTTGAAGAGATGAATATCGATCCGAAGAATCCGAATAAGCCGGACAGAGACCGCTTCGTACTGTCCAAGGGACATACGGCGCCGGGTCTGTATTCTGCACTGGCTCACAGAGGGTATTTCCCGGTGGAGGATCTGACGACTCTGCGTAAGCTTGGCTCCTATCTGCAGGGACATCCGTGCATGCAGCATATTCCGGGCGTGGATATGTCCAGCGGTTCTCTCGGACAGGGAATCTCTGCGGCAGTAGGTATGGCTCTTTCCGCAAAACTGACGAATGACGATTACCGTGTGTACACGCTGCTGGGCGACGGCGAGATCCAAGAGGGTCAGGTATGGGAAGCGGCTATGTTTGCAGGCGCAAGAAAGCTGGATAATCTGGTAGTGATCGTTGACAACAACGGACTTCAGATCGACGGTAAGATCGAAGATGTCTGCAGCCCGTATCCGATCGATAAGAAATTTGAGGCATTTAATTTCCATGTAATCAATGTTGCTGACGGCAATGACTTTGATCAGCTGAAGGCTGCATTTGATGAGGCGAAGGCGACCAAGGGTATGCCGACCGCAATCGTTATGAAGACTGTGAAGGGCAAGGGTGTTTCCTTCATGGAGAATCAGGCATCATGGCACGGTACCGCTCCGAACGATGAGCAGTATGCAGTGGCAATGGCAGACTTAGAGAAGGTAGGTGAAGCATTATGTCAGAAGTAAAGAAGATCGCAACCAGAGAGAGCTACGGTAATGCTCTTGTAGAGGTAGGAAAAGAGAATCCGAATGTCTATGTTCTGGACGCTGACCTTGCAGCAGCTACCAAGACAGGCGTATTTAAGAAGGCATTTCCGGAGCGTCACATCGACTGCGGTATCGCAGAGTGCAACATGACCGGTATTGCAGCAGGTATGGCTACGACCGGCAAGATCCCGTTCATCAGTTCTTTTGCTATGTTTGCAGCAGGACGTAACTTTGAGCAGGTGCGTAATTCTATCGGATATCCGCATCTGAATGTAAAGATCGGCGCAACACATGCAGGTATTTCTGTAGGTGAGGATGGAGCCAGCCATCAGTGTAACGAGGATATTGCACTGATGAGAACGATTCCGGGCATGGTAGTGATCAGCCCGTCCGACGACGTGGAAGCAAAAGCGGCAGTGAAGGCTGCGGTAGAGCATGAGGGACCGGTATATCTTCGTTTTGGTCGTCTTGCCGTTCCGGTGATCAATGATCGTCCGGATTATAAGTTTGAGCTTGGTAAGGGCGTGGTACTCCGTGAGGGTAAGGATCTAACGATCGTAGCGACCGGACTTCCGGTAGCAGAGTGCCTTGCAGCAGCAGAGAAGCTGGCTGCAGAGGATGGCATTGATGCGAAGGTGATCAATATCCATACCATCAAGCCGCTGGATGAAGATCTGATCATCGCAGCAGCAAAGGAGACCGGCAAGATCGTAACCGTGGAGGAGCATTCTGTAATCGGTGGTCTTGGAAGCGCAGTATGTGACTGCCTGAGCGAGAACCATCCGACAAAGGTGCTGAGAATCGGTATGAACGATCAGTTTGGCGAATCCGGTGCGGCAGTGGCGCTGCTTCATAAGTACGGACTGGATGCTGAAGGCATCTACAATAAGATCAAATCTTGGGTATAAGATACCGGATATGTGGGCGTTGCCGTTAGGCAACGCCTTTTTTG
>JAUNCG010000079.1 GCA_030526715.1 Eubacteriales bacterium | reverse complement strand
GTGCGGCATTGTTTGCCTCATTCTTGGCTACACCCTGACTTTTCATTGTCGGGAACAAAAGCACATCTCTGATCGCTGCGCTATCTGTGAGCAGCATCACCAGACGGTCAATTCCATATCCGATACCACCCGTCGGCGGCATGCCGATCTCAAGCGCATTCAGGAAGTCCTCATCTGTATGGTTCGCTTCCTCATCTCCGGCCTCAAATGCAGCATCCTGTGCCGCAAAGCGCTCTCTCTGATCGATCGGATCATTCAGCTCGGAGTATGCATTACACATCTCCCATGTATTGATAAAGAGCTCAAAACGCTCTACCTTTTCAGGATCAGATGGTTTCTTCTTGGTCAGCGGAGAGATCGCCAGCGGATGATCCATAATGAAGGTCGGCTGGATCAGCTCCTTCTCACAGAACTCCTCGAAGAACAGGTTGATAATGTCGCCCTTCGTATGACGTTCCTCAAATTCAACACCCTTTTCACGCGCAAGCGCCTTGGCATCAGCGTCTGTCTCAACCGTATCAAAGTCAATTCCCGCATATTTCTTGATCGCGTCATTCATCGTCAGACGTGCGAACGGCTTGCCAAGATCGATTTCAATTCCATTGTAGGAGATCTTAGAGCTTCCCACAACCGTCTCAGCCAGATAGCGGAACATGGACTCTGTCAGATCCATCATTCCCTCATAATCTGTGTAAGCCTGATACAACTCCATCAGCGTAAATTCCGGATTATGGCGGGTGTCCACACCCTCATTGCGGAATACGCGACCGATCTCGTATACTCTCTCAAGACCGCCGACGATCAGACGCTTCAGATAAAGCTCCAGCGAAATGCGAAGCTTTACGTCTTCATTCAGAGCATTGTAGTGCGTCTCAAACGGTCTTGCAGCCGCACCGCCGGCATTGGAAACCAGCATCGGCGTCTCAACTTCCATAAATCCACGCTCATCCAGAAAATTCCGGATCTCCTTGATAATGCGCGAACGTTTTACAAATGTATCTTTTACCTCCGGGTTCATGATCAGATCCACATATCTCTGACGATAACGCGTATCGGTGTCTGTCAGTCCATGGAACTTCTCCGGCAGGATCTGAAGGCTCTTGGTCAGCAGTGTTATGGTCTCCGCATGAATGGAAATCTCACCGGTCTTCGTACGGAATGCATATCCTGTCACACCGAAAATATCACCGATGTCCGACTTTTTAAAATCGGCATAAGCCTCCTCACCGATAGAATCCCTTGCCACATAAACCTGCACACGTCCCTCTAAATCCTGAATATTACAGAAGGATGCCTTACCCATAACGCGCTTGAACATCATGCGGCCTGCGATCGACACCTGAATCGGGCTTGCGTCCATGATCGCACGGCGCTCATTGTAATCCTGATTGACTGCATCCTTCGCCTGCTGCTCATCCATTCCCTCTGTATCGACTGCTGCTCTGCCTGCGAGCAGTTCTGCCTCATGTGCAGCATAAAGAGACTTCACCTGCTCAGTGTGATGCGTCTGATTAAATTTTGTTATCTGAAAAGGATCTTTTCCGTTTGCCTGCAGGTCTGCAAGCTTTTCACGACGAACCTTCAGCAGCTGATTCTGATCCTGCTCCTGCTTCTTCTGCTCTGCCACTATCGTAACCTCCGTAAACTCTTCAACTATTATGATCTTGTGATCCCAAGTACCTTGTAGCTGGAAATTCCAAGCTGTGTCTCCACAGAGATCTCATCTCCGACCTTCGCTCCCATCAGTGCTTTTCCCACCGGAGACTCATTGGAAATCTTACCCTGCAGACTGTTTGCCTCTGTAGAACCAACGATCTGGTACTCGATCTCTTCTTCAAATTCCTCATCATACAGCTTCACCGTGCATCCGACATTGATCTTATCCAGATCCACATCATCCTCTACTACTACCTCGGCATTCTTGAGAATCTTCTCGATCTCTTCGATTCTTGCCTCGATATCACGCTGCTCATCCTTGGCTGCATCATACTCTGCATTCTCGGACAGATCTCCCTGCTCTCTTGCTTCCTTGATCTTCTGAGCAACCTCTTTTCTCTTCACGACCTTCAGCTCATGAATCTCATCCTCCAGTGCCTTTAAACCTGTATAGGTCAATAAATTCTTTTTTGCTTCCATAATAAATAACCTTACACCTTTCCCAGATACATACTTGCCACGGTAAACTCCCAGCAATTAGAACATTATATGTCAAGGTAACCGTACTTGTCAAGCTACATTCCCGCACTTTCTTACATGTCAAAATGTAACCGTTCACTGGCTCTGCATCTGCTCCAATAGCTCCTGAAGCTGTGCATAATTTTCGATCTCGTTCACCCTTCTGCGAATGGATGCGCTGTGGGGATATCCTGCCGTATACCATGCCACGTGCTTTCTCATCTCCCGCATACCCGTATATTCCCCTTTGCACTCCACCAGCATCTGTGCATGGCGAAGGATCATCGCACAAAGCTCCTCCATGGGCGGTTTGCCGACCACCCTGCCTGTCTTATCATATTCCAGAAGACTACGAAATATCCATGGATTTCCCCGACTGGCCCGACCGATCATCACACCGTCACATCCTGTCATCTCCCGCAGTTTTTTCGCTTCCAGAGGTCCTGTCACATCACCATTGCCAATCACCGGAATCTGCACCGCCTCCTTCACCCTGCGGATAATATCCCAATCTGCCGTTCCCGCATAATACTGCTCCCGCGTCCTGCCATGTACTGCGATAGCAGCCGCTCCCGCTGCCTCCAGCCGCTTTGCCATCTCCACCGCATTTACATGATCCTCATCGAAGCCTTTGCGTATCTTCACTGTCACCGGCTTTTTTACCGCCTGCACCATTCTTTGGATGATCTCCTGCGCAAGCTCCGGTTTTTTCATCAGCGCTGAGCCCTCGCCATTACCCACTACCTTCGGCACCGGACATCCCATATTTACATCTAAAATCTCAAAGGGGCGCTCCTCGATCTGAGATGCTATCTCTGCCATCAGTCCCGGATCACTGCCAAAAAGCTGTAAAGATACCGGATGCTCCTTCGGATCGATCTCCATTAGGCTCTCCGTATTCTTATTATGGAAAGAAATCGCTTTTGCGCTCACCATTTCCATACAGAGCAGTCCCGCTCCCATCTCCTTGCAGAGCAAACGAAAGGGCAGGTCTGTCACACCTGCCATCGGAGCCAAAATATATGGATTTTTCAACTCAACATTTCCAATTCTAAGACTCATTGCCAGCCTCCATGAAAAACACCTTATAATACATCTCCAGCGCCTCCAGAAGCTCCGTCTTTGTCCTCTGCAGCTGACGGATCTTCAATACACTGCCGATGTCGTCATAGCCAAAATCATTCTCCTCGGCTTCCGTGTGAAAGCAGAGAGTTCCCTCCTCATCAAACTCCAGCGTCAGCACTCCGCCGATATCCTGTACATAAAGCACACACATGATCTTCAGTTCATCCTTGATCTGCTGCGGCAAACTATCGAAATCTTCATTCAAATAAAACTTCTGATTGTATGCGCTTGCTCCGCAGAGCACTACCTTTTCCTGATACATAATTTCTCCTTATAAAACGATATGCCGGACACGCCTGCCCGGCACTGAACAATATCTCTTGTCTGCGCAGACCATTTTAGCGGCTCATTGCAGACTTTGTCAAGTGTATCCGTAAATCCCACGCACCGAGACCTCACCGGCATAGACCTCGGCGATACTACCATCCTTCTTCTCTACAAGGAGACACCCCTGCGCATTGATCCCTCTGGCAATGCCGTTGTACTCATGCCCCGGCTCCAACACGCGAACCTCTCTGTCCTTGTTCACAAGCATACTGTGATATTCTTCTATAAGCAGCGACAGATCCTGATGCTCCATAAATTTATCATAGTATTCTTCAAATGACTTCATATAAGCACAGATGAGCTGTGCCCGATTCACCGGCCTCCCAAGCTCCCGCTTCAGAGTCGTCGCCGTCTCCCGCAGATACTCCGGTACCTCGTCCATATTTGCATTGATACCGGTTCCGATCACCAAATAATGGATCGCGCCAAGTTCCATACTCATCTCTGTGAGCGTGCCGGAGATCTTCTTACCATGAATTACCGTATCGTTCGGCCATTTGATACCAACCTCTAATCCTGTCGTCTCCCGCACCGCACACGCCACAGCCATCCCGGCAAGCAGCGTCATCATAGAGGCTTTCTCCGGCGCAAGCTGCTGTGGCCGTACCACCATGCTCATGGCAATATTGGTCCCTGCAGGCGTCTCCCAGACGCGCCCGCGGCGCCCCTTTCCCTTTGTCTGCTCATCCGCCACCACTACCGTGCCATGCTGCGCGCCTTCCTCTGCCAGCCTCTTGGCGTAATCATTGGTAGAATCCACAGTATCCAGATAATATAGCTTCTTTGCCGCCCAGCCGGTCTGCATCCGACTCTCCAGCTCTACCTGTGTAATATGATCCGGACAGCCGCAAAGGCGGTACCCTTTACGGGGTACCGCTTCTATCTCATAGCCCTCTTCCTTCAGCTGATGGATGCCCTTCCAGATTGCTGTCCGACTCACGCCGAAACGATCGCAGAGCTCCTGTCCGGACACATAGCCGTCCGAAGCTCTCAGAACATTCAAAATCTCACTCTTCATCTTTACCTAAGCCCCAAGCGTCGCCGCCATCACAGCCTTGATCGTATGCATACGATTCTCGGCCTCCTGAAATACTCTGGATCTGCTGCTGCGGAATACCTCATCCGTCACTTCCATCTCTGTCAGACCGAAGCGCCTACCCATCTCCTCACCGATCTGCGTCTTCAGATCATGAAACGCCGGCAGACAATGTAAGAAGATCGCATCATCACTTCCGTTCTCCATCACTTCTTTTGTTACCTTGTACGGGCTGAGCTCACGGATGCGCTCCTCCCATACCTCATCCGGCTCACCCATGGATACCCACACGTCTGTACAGATTACGTCAGCTCCCTTTGTGCCTTCCATCACATTTTCCGTCAGGGTGATGGTGGCACCGGAGAGCTTTGCGTACTCTTCGCACTCTGCCACCAGCTCCGGAGACGGGAAATATTTCTTAGGCGCGCATGCCACGAAATCCATACCCATTTTCGCACAGGCAATCATGTAGGAATTCCCCATGTTGTAGCGCGCATCGCCCATATATACCAGCTTGATGCCTTTCACTTTGCCGAAGCATTCCTGAATCGTCAGCATATCCGCCAGCATCTGCGTGGGATGATATTCATTCGTCAGACCGTTCCATACGGGAACCTCCGCATGTTCTGCCAGCGCCTCCACGATCTCCTGACCATAGCCACGGTACTCAATACCCTCAAACATACTTCCGAGCACCTTCGCAGTATCTTCAATGCTCTCTTTTTTACCGATCTGGGAACTCTTCGGATCCAGATAGGTCGTACCCATTCCAAGATCATGCGCTGCTATTTCAAATGAACATCTGGTTCTTGTACTGGTCTTTTCAAAGATCAGAGCAACGTTCTTACCGCGCAAAGTATCTACCGGTACGCCCATCTTTTTCTTTTTCTTTAATTCTGCCGCGAGCTCCAGCAGATAACCGATCTCCTCCGAAGTAAAATCCTTCAATGTCAGAAAATCGCGTCCTTTTAAATCCACCATGTTTGTCTTCTCCATTTATTCTAATTAATGTCCCTGCAGGATGCTTCCTTATTCTTCCTCTGTCGGAGCATCCTCCTTCGCTACCTCTGCCACAGACTTCACCAGTCCGGCCAGATTCTGCAGCTCAGACGGGATAATGATCTTGGTCGCCTTGCCGTCTGCCACCTTAATCATAGCCTCAATACTCTTCAGTGTCAGAACATTCTGATCTACTCCAGCTTCTTTCAAATACTTCAGGCCGACTGCATTTGCTTTATTGACCTTCTCGATCGCTTCTGCCTGACCCTCTGCCTCGCGGATCATTTTCTCACGTTCTGCCTCTGCCCGCAGGATCGCTGCCTGTTTCTCAGCCTCCGCATCCAGAATAATAGACTGCTTCTTACCTTCTGCGATCAGGATCGCGGACTTCTTCTCACCCTCTGCCACCAGAATCGTCTCACGTCTCTCACGCTCTGCCTTCATCTGCTTCTCCATGGCCTCCTGAATCGCTGCCGGCGGGATGATGTTCTTCAGCTCCACACGGTTTACCTTGATGCCCCAAGGATCCGTCGCGATATCCAGCGAAGATCTCATCTTGGTGTTGATGATCTCACGGCTGGTCAGTGTCTCATCCAGCTCCATCTCACCGATGATATTACGCAGTGTGGTCGCTGTCAGATTCTCGATTGCCATGATGGGATTCTCCACACCGTAAGCGTACAGCTTCGGATCTGTGATCTGGAAAAATACTACAGTATCGATCCGCATAGTAACGTTATCCTTGGTAATCACCGGCTGCGGCGCAAAATCCACTACCTGTTCCTTCAACAATACCTTTCTTGCCACGCGGTCAATGATCGGCATCTTAAAATGCACGCCTACGCCCCAAGTTGCCTGATAACCTCCCAGACGCTCGATGACCATAGCCTGTGCCTGCGGCACGATCTTAATGCAGGATGCCAGCACCAGCAATACGATTACGCCAATGATAATGATTGAAAAAAACTGTTCCATAGCAAAATCCCCCTTTACTTATTGTTCTCTTTTACAATAACCTTAACACCTTCGATGGCCGCCACCGTCACGGTAGTTCCCACAGGAATCGTCTGTGTCCCAGCCTCCTTCGGCAGACGCGCCTTCCAGTCCATGCCGTTCAATATAACTCTCCCGCTGTCCTTCAGGTTGTCGATCTCCTCCGTCACCACAGCCTGCTCACCCACCAGTTCATCCGCGTTGGTCTTCACCCGATCGCGGTTGATGTATTTTGTCGCGATAGGTCTGGTAAATATCAGAAGCGCAAACGACACGATCAAAAATACGATCACCTGCAGCATCCCTGTGCCTCCCGCAAAATTCACGATCAAACCTGCAAGAGCGCCTCCCGCGAACCAGACTGTGGTCAGTCCCATGGTCGCCAGCTCAATCCCGATCAGCACCACGAAAAATATCAGCCAGTGCATCGGTAATAATTGAAAATTCAGCAAACGATCCCCTCCTTTTTTGTTTCTCAT
>JAUNCG010000078.1:2905-7244 GCA_030526715.1 Eubacteriales bacterium | reverse complement strand
TTTTTTATACAATTGTGCATAAGATCCGTCTCAAGATCTACCTTCAGAGCCGGAAGCACACCGTATTCCAGACGGAGCAGGCGATCGGCTGCCCGCATGAATTCCCCAAGCATCTTACTTTTCTTAGCGGAGGTATAATGCTTCTCCATATACCATTTGTGATCTATACAGAAATACTTCTGTATGGGACTGATTTCATACGTATAATGATCATAATGGATATGGTCAAAAAATACAGAGGATCGAAACGGGGTAAATTGCATACGATATGGCTTACCGTACATCTTTTCCACATAGGATTTCCCCTGAAGACTGCGGTAATATCGATCCATCTGTCGATAGGCTTCGCTGATCGTGCGAATGGTTTTCTCGGGAAAACGACGGAGCAGCTTAGATTTCTCGATACGATAAGAGGATATCCGGCTGATAGCTTCAAACACAGCAGTATCCTCGCGGTGTTCACAATCAAGAAGAACCGTAAGAGCCATATCAAAATCAACATCGGAATAGTCTCGGATGAGCGCCGGATCCACATGATAATAGATGGCATAGTCTTTGATCCAGTCTGGGGTATATTTGCGGATGTGCTTGTCGATCTCACCATAGGTCTCATGAAATGAGATCAGCTTCTGTAGACCTTCCGCGGGATCGGTACTTCCGATACCATGCAGCAGCTCATAAATATACAAAAAAGCATAGGATTCGGATACGGGGAGGATTTCACCGTGCCGAAGGCGTGTACGCCAAGAAAAATATCCGCGAAGCTCCGGGAGCTTCATACTGCGATACGTGGGAAAATAGGAAAAAAAAGTTCCATCATAGGCATAATCATCCTCAAACTGTTCCATATACTTAGCCTGCAGATAAAAAATCTGCGCGTCGTTTTTATAAGAAAACGGGGAATCATAATCTAGACTTCGCATTGCCCGATATTGCGGCGGCGTCATCTGCTTTAGCCGCTCGGGGCTTAACCGAAGCGGTTCATCATGATAAATATAATCCTGTGAAATGTACTCATCCATCAAAATCATCATACCTCATTGCTCATATCCAAAGATGTTCTTGAATCAGTATACATCCGGGATCGGGAGATTGGCAAGAACAAATGTACGATTTTCTGTCAGACATTTTTTAAAAAGGTTGATTTTTCAAAAGAGTATGTTATAATCGAGAGGTAGATGGGACTAACAACATGTATGAACAACTAATAAATGGCAGAATAGAAGATATTAGGAAGAGGAGAGTAAATATGGGAACATATATTATTTTGGCGATTATTGCAGTCATTGCATTTTTCGGCGTAAGAAGCAGCTTGAAGCATGTAAAGGGGGAAGGCGGATGCTGCGGCGGTGGCGGCGGTTCTATCGATGAGGAGAGCGTAAGGCTGGAGCATCCGGTGGTGGAAAGAAAAACGCTGATCATCGATGGTATGCATTGTGATCACTGCAAAAATGCCGTGATGAGACAGTTGCAGAGGGTGGACGGAGTATCGGCCAGAGTGAATCTGAAAAAGAAAACAGCTCTTGTGGAGATGGATCGTGAGGTGCCGGACGAGGAGCTGATTATGGCAGTGGAGCGTGCGGGATATTCGGTAAGTGATATAAAGAAAATGTAAGCTATGACAGGAGTACAGTTCGATAAAAATCTGTATTCCTGTTTTTGTATGCTTATATAATAAAATAAAATGTCGAAAAAATAAGAAGAAAGAGGATTTTTGCGGAAAACGGTCGCATGGAATCATAAAATATGGTATACTGAACAGAATTTAGGCAAAATATAAATTGAGCAGAAGGAGAAAAGAAATGATTTCATTCGCATGTGACTATCTGGAAGGATGCCATGAGGATATATTAAAAGCGCTGGCGGCAACCAACAGGCTTCAGGAGAGCGGTTATGGCACAGACTGGTTTACGGCAAGCGCAATTGAGAAGATCAGGGAAGCATGCGCCTGCTCTGAAGCGGATATATATTTTATAAACGGAGGGACGCAGACAAACCAGCTGGTCATCGATACCATGCTGCAGCCCTATGAAGGCGTGGTAGCGGCGGAAACAGGTCATGTAAGTGTCCACGAGGCGGGAGCCATTGAATTTTCCGGACATAAGGTGTTGACCGTGTCTTCACATTGCGGCAAGGTAAAGGCTGCCGAAGTAGAAGCATATGTGAAGCGATTTTACGAGGATGGAAGTCATGAGCACATGGTATTTCCGGGAATGCTCTATATCTCTCATCCGACGGAATATGGCACTCTCTATACGGCAAAGGAGCTCAGAGAGCTCAGAGCCGTCTGTGACACATATGGGATGCCGCTGTTTGTGGACGGCGCCAGACTGGGTTACGGATTGCAGGCTCGTGGCACCGATGTGACCATGCCGTTGCTTGCAGAACTCAGTGATGTGTTTTACATCGGAGGAACCAAGGTAGGGGCTCTTTGCGGTGAGGCTGTCGTATTCACAAAGCAGAATACACCCCGGCATTTTGTGACACAGATCAAACAGCATGGTGCCTTATCGGCTAAGGGCAGACTGATGGGGATTCAGTTTGATACATTATTTACAGACGGGTTGTATGAGAAAATCAGCAGACACGCCATTGACATGGCGGAGCAGGTAAAAGCGGTGTTTCAGGAAGCAGGGTATGCGTTGGCTATAGATTCCCCCACAAATCAGCAGTTTGTGATTCTGGAAAACAATAAAATGAAAGAACTTGAAAAATATGTAGGCTTTGAATGCTGGGAGCCTTACGACGAACAGCATACGGTGGTTCGCTTCGCCACGAGCTGGGCGACAGAACAGGAGCATGTAGATGAGCTGCGTGCATTGCTGTCAGGATGCAAGTCGATGGAG
The DNA here is from genome assembly GCA_030526715.1 of Eubacteriales bacterium. GTDB lineage: Bacteria > Bacillota > Clostridia > Lachnospirales > Lachnospiraceae > Marvinbryantia. The sequence goes on along the minus strand of JAUNCG010000078.1, from coordinate 4,398 downwards.
TGATAGAGAACAATAGTTAGTATTCAAAAGGTAAGAAGGATGAAAAAACAAAACACAATACGATTTATCACCATAGTCTGTACCATTCTATTTATACTGATTCTTCAAAGCAGTATTTATGTAGGGGTGTATGCAGAAAACAGCTCAGTAATTTCAGAGTCAGAGAACTATGAAACGTGGTTACAGACCGTATATTCCAGAGACAATGGACTGCCGGTGGGTAAGGCGAATGACCTTGAGACCACATCAGACGGTTTGATCTGGATTGGCACCTATGCGGGACTGTATCGATATAATGGCTCAAAGTTTCAACTGATGAACCGCTGCGATACGGTGAAAAGTGTCGAATGTCTGTATGTGGATGAGGAAGACAGACTCTGGGTCGGCACCAACGATCAGGGGATTTCTGTTTTTAAAAATGAAGAATTGATCGGAACGCTTGATACAGAGCAGGGACTTCCCTCGGACACTGTCAGAAGTATTATGAAAAGTTCCGACGGGTACTATTATATCGGAACTGCCGACAGTATGGCAGTCGTAACGTTTGAAAAAGCGCCTGAGCTGGTGACGACCATACCGGAGATCGAGTACGCGGATAAAAGTACGGCAGATCAGAACGGAAATGTGATTGCGGTCAGTTCTTACGGAACGATGTACTTACTGAATCATGGAGAAATAGTGGCAAGGATGGAGCTTGCGGAGACAGACCGTTACACTTCCTGTGAGTTTGACTTGTCAGGATACGTTCATGTGGGGACCTCCCTTGGACACGTATATGTGTACGAGGTGACGTCGGACGGATTTGTGGAGCAGTCAAGGCTGGAATGCAGAGGAATCCGCAAAGTAAACAACCTGATCCGGGTAAATGAGAGCACCATCTTTGTATGTGCGGATAACGGAATCGGATATTTTGATGAGAACGACGTATTCCACAGCTTGAAAACACCGGATTTTAGCAGCAGTATCTACAATGTAATTCTGGATTATCAGGGAAATCTGTGGTTTTCCTCAACAAGAATGGGAGTGCTGCGGCTGTGCAAGACAAGCTTTGTAGAGCTCTTTAAGGAATACTCGGTTGCACCGGTGGTAGTCAACAGTATAGAGCGCTTTGAAGGAAAGCTGTATATCGGTACAGATGAGGGCGTGGTGATCATTGATGAAGAAAAGCATCAGAAGATCACAGACGATTTTACAAAAAGATTTGAAGGCATTCGAATTCGTCAGATCTTTAAGGATCGGCGGGGGCATCTCTGGCTCGGTACTTACGGAGAGGGAGCTGTAGAATATGATGGGAAAAATTTCACATATTATAACAGTGATACATCTGAATTGGGAAATCGTGCGCGTACATTTTTGGAGACTTCAACCGGTGAGATACTGGTTTCCACGGAGAATGGAATCGGTTTCCTTCGAGACGGTAAGGTAGAGAAAACTCTGACGGAAAATGATGGATTAAAGACGCAGATGAATCTCTGTATGCTGGAAAAGGATGA
>JAUNCG010000078.1:0-2805 GCA_030526715.1 Eubacteriales bacterium | reverse complement strand
ATTTTGCAGGACGATACGGTATTTGTACTGAGCAGTGCGGGAATTTATGCAGTTCTTCGAGAGGAATTACTGAAAAATGCAGAGGATATGAACTATATTTATCTGGACAGCAGAGCAGGGCTGCATGAGAACCTTGTGGCCAATGCATGGATTCTGCATGAGCCGGAGAAAGGAAAAGCGTATCTGGCTACCAGCTTTGGCACCACCGTATTTGATCTGCAGGAATATGATGAGCGGCCGGTGAATTTTAAAGTCAGAGTAGCGTCTATTACCGTAGATGGCGTGGAGTCGGCGATGGATAACGACGAACATTTTTCTTTTTCAAAAAAAGTAAATCGTCTGGAAATACGACCGGAGATCATCAATTATTCTACGGTGGATCCAATTATTTCGTGCTATCTGGAAGGCTTTGACAAGCATCCCATTGTGATGCCGCAAAGCGAGCTTTCGACGATTGTATATACTAATCTTCCCGCCGGAAAATATTCCTTCCATATCACACTTCTGGATTCAGAGTCCGGAGTTTCGATATCGGAAAAGGTCTATTCTCTGGAAAAAGAGACAGAATTTACGGATACGATCTGGTTCTATATTCTGATCGTCGGTGGCGTCGTTTTGATTGCGACATGGATCGCGATGCTTACGGCAAGAAGACTATATATCAGGAAAATGAGAGAAAAAGAAGCAGAGCTTGAAAAATCCAGACTTATCTCTGCCACAGATGAATTGACAGGCTTGAAAAATAGATTTGCCATGAGAGAAGAGTTCCCGAATTATGTTGGAAAGCAGCTCATAGTTACCATGATGGATATTGATCACTTTAAACAGTTCAATGATACCTATGGTCATGATATGGGGGATATGATACTGAAGCGTGTGAGCGAAATCATACTGGAGTTCTATGCAGAGAATGGAGTGGCTTTCCGATTCGGAGGAGATGAATTCCTGTTTCTGGATATGAATGCCAGCAGTACTGTAGTGAAAAATAAGCTGGAAGCGTTGGCAGAGAAAGTCCGCCACATACAAATCGATGGATGCGAATCAACCATAACAGTATCTTATGGCAGTGTTAATGGATTTGCCTCAACAAAAGATGAGCTTCGAAGCATATGGAAACAGGCGGATAAGAGTCTTTACGAGATTAAGAAAAAAAGAAGTTCGTGACAGTATGATGCAGATAATTTGTGATTGCAAATCAGGGTTCAATATTCTATAATAAAGCGAATCTAATAGAAAACGAAAGAAATGAGGAGGTGGCATTTTGCAGAGAGAAACGGTCATCGTACTGGATTTTGGCGGGCAGTATAATCAGCTTGTTGCCAGACGAGTACGAGAATGCAATGTTTACTGCGAAATATATTCCTATAAAACAGACATCGAGAAGATCAAAGCGATGAATCCAAAGGGAATCATCTTAACCGGTGGTCCGAACAGCTGCTATGAAGCGGATGCTCCGACATATACACGGGAGCTGTTTGAATTGGGGATTCCAGTGCTCGGACTTTGCTATGGAGCGCAGCTAATGCAGCATGTGTTGGGCGGCAAAGTAGAGCGGGCGGATGTGCGTGAGTACGGTAAAACAGAAGTGTTAGTTGATAAGAAGGATTCCAGAGTGTTTGCAGATGTGTCTGAGAAGACGATCTGCTGGATGAGCCATTTTGATTATATCTCAAGAATTGCACCGGGATTTGAGATCACGGCGCATACTACCGACTGTCCGGTAGCTGCTGCTGAGAATGAAGAGCAGAAGCTCTATGCGATCCAGTTCCATCCTGAAGTACTTCATACACAGGAAGGCACAAAGATGCTGCGTAACTTTGTAATCAGTGTTTGCGGCTGTGCCGGCGACTGGCGTATGGATTCTTTTGTAGAGCATTCGATCAAGGCCATTCGTGAGAAGGTAGGAACCGGTAAGGTGCTCTGCGCACTGTCCGGTGGAGTAGACTCCTCGGTTGCAGCGGTTCTGCTGTCTAAAGCAGTGGGTGAGCAGCTGACCTGTGTATTTGTAGATCACGGTCTTTTGCGCAAGAATGAGGGTGATGAGGTAGAGGCTGTATTCGGGCCAAATGGAAATTATAACCTGAACTTCATCCGTGTGAATGCACAGGAGCGCTTTTACAGTAAGCTTGCAGGTGTAGAGGAGCCGGAGCAGAAGCGTAAGATCATCGGAGAAGAATTCATCCGCGTATTTGAAGAAGAGGCAAAGAAGATCGGTGCTGTGGATTTTCTTGTGCAGGGAACGATTTATCCGGATGTGGTAGAGAGTGGACTGGGCGGAGAGTCAGCTGTGATCAAGTCTCATCATAACGTAGGTGGTCTTCCGGACTATGTTGACTTCAAGGAGATCATCGAGCCGCTGCGAGATCTTTTTAAAGATGAGGTGCGTAAGGCGGGATTGGAGCTTGGCATTCCGGAATATCTCGTATTCCGTCAGCCCTTCCCGGGACCGGGACTCGGTATCCGCATCATCGGTGAAGTCACTGCGGACAAAGTGCGCATGGTACAGGATGCAGATGCCATTTACCGTGAAGAGATCGCCAACGCGGGACTGGATAAAGAAGTCAACCAGTATTTTGCAGCGCTGACCAATATGCGTTCCGTCGGAGTCATGGGAGATGAGAGGACATACGATTACGCAGTTGCACTGCGTGCAGTAAAGACCATTGACTTCATGACTGCAGAAGCGGGAGATATTTCTTTTGAAGTACTTCAGAAGGTCATGAGCAGAATCATTAATGAAGTAAAGGGCGTTAATCGCGTAATGTATGATCTGACGAGTAAACCGCCCGGGACAATTGAGTTTGA
>JAUNCG010000077.1 GCA_030526715.1 Eubacteriales bacterium | reverse complement strand
TACAAAAAATGGCTCTGCCGAAGCAGAGCCGTAAGTATTTCACATATTCATTTCATCACAGCGAAGCTGTTTTTCATGCCGTCTCTTAGTAGAACTGATGTGCTCCGATCTGCACGCCCTTGCCAGAGCCACCATTGAAGTATAGCGCATCCGGTACGCTGCCCTCGCCGTTCAGCGCTGCTGCCGCTGCCTCATAGCAGTCGCTCGGGGCGCTTCCGATCACCTGATCCAGCCATCCGCTGCCTGCCGGAGTAAACTGACCGCCCTGATAAACCACATCCTTGATGGTATCCGGATAGACGTCACTGGCTACACGGTTCATGACCACCTGACCTACAGCCACCTTACCCTCTGCGCTCTGGTTACCCGCCTCACAGTAGATGATCGCCGCGAGAAGATCCAGATCACTGGAGCTTACCGTAGAGGCTGCTGACGCAGAAGCGGAACTCTCTGCCGCAGCTGCCTCGGTCTCCGGATTGATGTACTCGTCTCCGGTCACGCCGTCATTAAACTGACCACTCGCATCTGTCTGCGCGTATGTCTCATAGCTCTCTGTCTGTGGTGCATAGCTCTCAGCTGTGTACGTGTCTGTAGTATACGTCTCAGAATAAGTATCTGTATAGCTCTCTGCGCTGTATGCGTCTACTGCGTAAGTATCCGTATATTCCTCTGCTGTATAAGTATCCTCTGTATAATACTCCTGCCCGGACTCATAAACTGCCTCTTCGCTGTAGCTCATGTCCTCCGCCGGCTCATAGTATATGGAATCTGCCGCGTCAGATGCTGCAGGTACGCTCTCGTCGGTAGCTACCGCCGTATCCAACACGGTGGTAATATCCACATCCTCCGCCGCCACATACGCCATTCTTCCGTCATCCAGCAGGATCTCCACCCAGCTGTCGCTGCTGCCTACGATCTCGAAGCCCTCACCCTCATTGATCGTACCGATAATAGAAGACGTATCCTCATGATCCGAGAATACCTTTACATCATTCCAAGAAGCCACCGCCCCCTGCACGCCATATACGGACTTCAGCTCCTCCGCCTTATCTCCAAAGGCCAGATAATCCGTCTTCACATATCCGGTGATATCTCCGGACTTCACCTTCGTCCACTCCGCATCCATACTCTGTACCAGTACGCCGGCTGCGCTGGGAAGATATCCCACCACCGGTGCGTCAGCATTCGCTGATCCACGGATCAGAAGCTCACTCTCTACATTGGCTACCGCCAGATTCTTACCACCTAATTTATTATCCGCAGCGGATGCTGTCACAGTCACTGAAGAAACTGCCATAGAGAGAGCCATTACCGTGGCTGCACCGCGAATCATCTTTGTTGCGTTGTTACTCATAAAAAACCTCCTGTATCGCTCTCCTGCCTTCTGTTTTTTACATCCGCATTGAGAGTTGTTACAATTATGTTAAATTTTGTTACAACGCAATTTTATACTATTTACAGTTTTTTGTCAAGTTTCTAATTCTTAACTTCTTCTGAAGCGGTTCCCACGCTTCACGTACTACTATGGTCTCTCTGCCTCTTTGCCTCAAACATCAGCACCGCCGACGCTACGGCCGCATTCAGCGACTCCACTTGCCCCGCCATGGAGATGCGGATATATTCATCCGCCATGGACGTCAGCTCATCCGTCAATCCGCGTCCCTCATTGCCGATCAGAAACGCGTATGCCTGACGATAGTCCTGCTCGTAATACTCCTTCTTCGCTCTCAGATGTGCAGCGTAGGTGCGGATCTCTCTGCGTTTCAGCTCATCCATCACCGCAGCCATATCCTTCACATATAAAAACGGCATCCGGTAAATGCTCCCCATCGTGGAACGGGTCACCTTCGGATTGTAAATGTCCACCGTATCCTCACTCATGAGAATGCCCGTGATCCCGGCGCCTTCCGCCGTGCGGAAAATAGTCCCAAGATTCCCGGGATCCTGCAGATTCTCCAGAATCATCAGTCTTGGCGCCTCCGCAGTATCCAGTATGTCCTGAAGCGTGTATTCCTGCTGACGGACGATGCAGAGAATTCCCTGAGGCGTCACCGTATCCGACACTGAATGGAATATCCGATCGGCCACCACCTCCACGTCGCGCCCCTGCAGCAGACTGCGATGTTCCTCCTGCCCGTAAAAGCTCTCCGAGACGTAGGTCATCACCAGTCGGTCCTTCGGAACCTCCCGATACATTTTCCAGCCTTCCACAACAAAAACCCGCTGTTCACGGCGGGCCTTTGCTTTCTTTAATAATTGTGCAAGATTCTTTATCTGTTTATTCGATGTACTGTTTATCATAATCCTATACCGACAGCGCGTGTGCCGTCTCCCACATATTCTCCGGAAGCTCCTTCTGCATAGCCAGAGCCTCATCAATATCAAAATCCGTAAAATCACCGTGACGGTATCCGACGACGCGATTCGTCTTGCCTGCGCACAGCAGATCTGCCGCATAGGCGCCCATCATGGAAGCATATACGCGATCCTTACAGCTGGGGCTGCCGCCTCGCTGCATGTGTCCCAGAATCGTCGCTCTGGTCTCAATCCCCGTAGCTGCCTGAATACGTCTCGCCATGGAGGTGGAATGACCGATGCCCTCCGCATTCACAATGATGTGATGCTTCTTGCCGCGCTTCTTGTTGCGGATGATGTTATTGATCAGCTTCTGCTCATCATAATCATACTTCTCTACCACAAGAATATCCTCCGCGCCGTTGGCGATGCCACAGTAGAGCGCGATATAGCCTGCCCGTCGTCCCATAACCTCAATAATACTGCAGCGCTCATGGGAGGTAGAGGTATCACGCACCTTGTCGATCGCTTCCATGGCAGTGTTGATCGCCGTATCAAAGCCGATCGTATACTCTGTACATGCAATATCCAGATCTATCGTGGCCGGTACGCCGATCGTATTGATCCCAAGCGCTGCCAGCCTCTGAGCTCCGGCAAAGGATCCGTCTCCGCCGATCACCACCAGACCGTCGATTCCATGCTTGCGGCAGATCTCCGCCGCATGCGCCTGACCTTCCTCCGTACGCATCTCTGAGCATCGCGCAGTTCCCAGAATCGTACCGCCGCGGGAAATCGTATCAGACACATCTCTGGCCGTCAGGTCTCTGATCTCCTCATTGAGCAGACCGCTGTACCCACGGTAAATCCCTTTCACAGTTTTTCCGTTGTAGATCGACTTTCTGACTACCGCACGAATCGCCGCATTCATACCCGACGCATCGCCGCCGCTGGTCAGCACACCGATCGTATTGATCTCCTTCGCCATTGGTATTCCTCCTTTAAGACTTCATTGCATATAGTGTAATTCATTTCCTGTCGGTTTTCAAATAATTTTTACGTTTTCTGCGCCGAATTTTGCTGCAAGTCTGGCAATCAGCTCCTCGTTTGCACTGACCGTCCAGTTTTCCGACAGACGCTTGACCGCCTTCGGGGAACGCACATAGATCGCCACCCGGTCTTTTCCATCGGAGCTTCTCAAAATATCGTACATCTCCTTCTCCTGCGCCAGATAAGTCTCCTTATCCGGAAACTGCAGCCAGAGCTCTCTCGGCAGCTCCCCGATCCGCTGAATGCTCTCACAGATCAGCTTGCTCGCCCTCTCGTCCTCCGCATTCACTCGTCCCGTCACAAAGACCTTCTCATCCTCATTGAGCAGCTCGCGGTATTTCTCGTAGGTGTTCGGAAATACCACTACCTCCACGGTACCGACCAGATCCTCCAGCGTCAGAAATGCCATGATCTTATTGGTGCGGGTATATTTCACCGTCTTTCCCGTAATGATACCGCCCACAATAGCCTTCGCATTATCCTGCACATTCGTCTCGCCGGTCTCCTCATCTATCGCAAAGTCCGCAGTCACATTGGAAATATGTCTGCGCCATGCATTTTCATACTGCTCCAGCGGATGTCCGCTGATGTAAAAGCCCAGCACCTCTTTTTCCAGCGCAAGGATTTCTTCCTTATCATACTCTTTTACGTTTGGCAGACTGATCTCGTATTCCTGCTTTTCCTCCGGACTGACCAGATCAAACAGACTCATCTGCCCGGTCATAGTATTCTTGCGTTCCTGCTGCACGGCGTTGATCATACGCTCGTAGACCTCCATATACTGACGGCGGTTACCTCCGAGACTGTCAAAGGCTCCGGATTTGATAAAGCTCTCTACCGTGCGCTTGTTGATATCGCGACTGTTTACCCGTTCTATAAAGTTCTTCAGGGAGGTATAGCGTCCTGCGCGCTCGCGCTCCTTTACAATGGCCTCGATCACCGGACGACCGATGCTCTTGATGGCGGACAGACCATAGCGGATGTCGTGTCCGTTCACCGTGAAGCCGCTCTCTCCCTCATTGATATCCGGCGGCAGGATACGGATCCCCATCTGTCGGCAGACCATATGATATTCTGCCACCTTCGGAGGATTGTCGATCACCGAGGTCATCAAGGCCGCCATAAATTCCACCGGATAATAATATTTTAGGTATGCGGTCTGATAAGATACGATAGCATAGGCAGCCGCGTGAGATTTGTTAAACGCATATTTGGCAAAATCGATCATATCATCATAGATCTTATTTGCCACCTGCTCGGAAATACCGTTTTTGATGCATCCCGGTACGCCCTCTTCCTCATTTCCATAGACGAAATTCCGGCGCTCCTTTTCCATGACAGATGCCTTCTTCTTGGACATGGCTCTGCGCAGAAGATCGCTTCGTCCCAGCGTATACCCGCCGAGATCACGCACGATCTGCATGACCTGCTCCTGATATACGATACATCCGTAGGTCGGCTCCAGAATGGGCTCCAGCTGCGGACAGTCGTAGGTGATGCCGTCTGCATTGTTCTTTCCTTTGATATACTGCGGAATAAAGTCCATGGGTCCCGGACGATACAGCGCCACCCCGGCAATGATATCCTCCAGACTCTGAGGCTTCAGCTCCTTCATGAAGCTCTTCATGCCACCGCTCTCCAGCTGGAACACGCCGTCCGTGCGTCCCGTCCCGATAGATGCAAAAACCTTCGGATCGTTGTAATCGATCTTGTTCATATCGATGGTGATACCGTTGCTTTTTTCCGCAAAACGCGCCGCATCCTTGATCACAGTCAGAGTACGCAGCCCCAGAAAGTCCATCTTCAGAAGTCCCAGTTCCTCCAGCGTTGTCATGGTAAACTGGGTCGTCACCGATCCGTCTGAGCCAAGTGAAAGCGGTACATACTCGTCTGCTGCTCTCGGGCAAATGACCACTCCCGCCGCATGCATGGAGGTATGTCTGGGCAGTCCCTCCAGTCTGCGGGACATATCGATGAGGCGTTTCATTTCCTCGTTATTTTCATAAAGCTCCTTCAGCTCATGATTCTCCACCAATGCCTTATCGATGGTGATGTTCAGCTCCTTCGGGATCATCTTCGCCACAGAATCCACTGTGGCGTAAGGGATGTCCAACACCCGTCCCACATCCCGGATCACACCGCGAGCCGCCAGTGTACCGAATGTCACGATCTGAACCACATTGTCTTTTCCGTATTTTCGGACTACATAATCGATGACCTCCTGACGGCGCTCGTACTCGAAGTCCACGTCGATATCCGGCATGGTCACACGCTCCGGATTTAGAAAGCGCTCAAACAGCAGGTTGTACTGGGTCGGCTCTACCAGTGTTGTGATGCCAAGCGTATAGGACACCAGACTGCCCGCCGCAGAGCCTCGCCCCGGTCCCACACTGATATCATGCTCTCTGGCATAATGGATGAAGTCCCACACGATCAGAAAGTAATCCACATAACCCATCTGACGGATAACGCCAAGCTCGTAGTCCAGACGTTCCCGCAGCTTCTCCTGCTGATCCTGCGTATACAGCTCTTGAAAACCCTTTTCACAGAGATAATTCAGATATGTCCACGCATCATAGCCCTCCGGCACATCAAAGTGCGGCAGCTTCGTCACACCGAATTCGATCTCCACCTGACACCGATGCGCAATCTTCCATGTATTCTCCAGCGCCTGCAGTGCATACGGGAACAGCTGCGCCATCTGATCCGGAGACTTCACATAATACTGACCTCCCTCGTAGCGCATTCGATTCTCATCATCCAGCTTCTTCCCCGTCTGCAGACAAAGCAGTACGTCATGAGCCTCCACATCCGTCTCCATCGTATAGTGTACGTCATTGGTAGCCACCAGCTCGATCCCGGTCTCATGACTCATCTGTACCAGCCGCGGATTCACCATCTGCTGCTCCGGGATCCCATGATCCTGCAGCTCCAGAAAAAAGTTCCCCTTTCCGAAGATCCGTTCATATTCCAGCGCCGCCTTTTTCCCTTCCTCGTACAGTCCGCGGGACACATATTTCTGTACCTCTCCCGCAAGGCACGCGCTCAGAGCGATGATTCCCTCATGATATCTTTCCAATATCTCCTTGTCGACACGCGGCTTATAATAATAGCCTTCCTTGAAGCCGATGGATACGATCTTCATCAGATTGTGATAACCTGTATTATTCTCCGCCAGCAGCACCAGATGATAGTAGCGGTCATCATCCTTGCCTGCCTCCCGGTCAAATCTGGAATTCGGCGCCACGTAGACCTCACACCCGATCACCGGATGGATCCCGGCCTTCTTCGCCGCACGGTAAAAATCGATCACACCGTACATAGCGCCGTGATCCGTAATAGCCGCGCTGTCCATCCCCAGCTCCTTCACCCGTTCCACATACTCAGGGATCTTATTCGAACCGTCCAGAAGACTATACTCCGTATGCACATGTAAATGTGTAAAATTCACGTCAATCTCCTCTCTCATCGATTGTACCAAAATGATAAAAGCCACCGTACATGGCTGTGTGAACAGTATACCATGTTACGATGGCCTTTGCATCTCTTAAGTCTGTCAGACGCTCTGATTAGCCTTCCAGCATAAAGTGAACGAGCTTATCGATATCTTCCTTCTCATATGCGATCACTTCCAGCTCCGGAATATCACCGTTAGAGAAAATGTTCGCCATAGATACATACTGGCTCAGCTTGGACTTCAGATTCAGGCGGTCTCCCTCGCCGGTTACCAGCTCAACTCTGCCCTTGCAACTGTCTACTACGCTAAAAAACTTGTTAATATCTGAAATATTCTGAACTTTCATTTGAATTTCTCCTTTCCATCTTCTATTTGTGAATTATATATCAACTATATCGTACATTTCCATGTATTTCAAGCCCTTTTTAGAGCAAACGGATGGATTTTTCCGTAATCTCGATCTTCCC
>JAUNCG010000022.1 GCA_030526715.1 Eubacteriales bacterium | reverse complement strand
GTGTTTATCAGGGATACGAGGCTTAATTTAATCTTTAGGTGTCAAAAATCGGATTTTAGTGCAACTATCGTCGGATGTCAATACATAATTCTCGCTTTTTTGCAAAAAATATTGCATTATAGAGAGAGTTTGAGGCGTGACATGGAAAGGAGACAGGGTATGCAGGGGAATTTTCAGGTTCGGACGGATCTGGCGCTCGAGACTCGGGAGAGCTTTGCAAAGGATCATGTGGAGATCCGGGGAGTGCGCATTGAGGAGGCGGCGGATGAGGAGCATGAATTATATACGACTACCGTAGTGATCGAAACGGAAAACGGTGCGCGGGCAATGGGAAAGCCTGTGGGGAATTACATTACGCTTGAGGCACCGAATCTTTCCTCGGAAAATGAGGAGGAACAGAGAAGAGTGTCCGAGATGCTGGCGGGATATGTGCGAAAATTGCTGGGGGAGAGAGACGCTGTGCTTGTGGTGGGGCTTGGTAACCGGGAGGTGACGCCGGATGCTCTGGGACCGCAGGTAGTGAATCAGCTGCAGATCACACGACACATGGTCAGAGAATACGGGAAATCATACTCCGGGAAAATGAACCGGATCGTGAGTGCGGTGGTGCCGGGAGTTATGGCGCAGACCGGGATGGAGACGCTGGAAATGGTGCGCGGAATTGTCCGTGAGACAAAGCCGGAGGCAGTGATAGCCATTGATGCATTGGCCGCCAGAAGCACACGTCGTCTGAACCGAACCATTCAGATTACGGATACCGGGATCAATCCCGGTTCCGGTGTCGGAAATCACCGGGAAGGTATCCGGGAAGATTTGCTGGGGATTCCGGTGATCGCCATCGGGGTTCCCACAGTAGTGGATGCGGCTACCATTGTCAACGATGCCATGGAGCAGGTGGCAGAAGCGAGAGAATATCAGCAGAGCCTGCGGGAGCGTATTGCAATGCAGCTGAGCACCATGTTTGTTACCCCTAAGGACATTGACGAGACGATCCGCAGAGTCAGCTTTACCTTGGCGGAAGCGCTCAACATTGCATTTTCAGACGCTCCGATTTCAGACATAAAATAAGAAGAAAGCGCATATAATGTCCCGAGGTGGACAACTATGGAGTTTTGGGAACGACTGGTACGACTGGTGCTGTTAGGATGTCTGACAGCGATCGGTGGGTATATTATCGTAAATAGTATATCGATTGCGGAGGAAAACGGGATGTTTCAGAGTACGCCCCTGCTATCCGCGATTTATGACAGGATAGAAACGCAGACGGCGGGCACATATCTGCCTGTCCTTTCCTATGCGGTCTCGGAGACAGACGGTATGACAGAGCAGGAGCTTCCGGAAAAACTCATGGAGGAAACCTTCCCGTTAAAGCGGTATTTGAAAGAGCAGAGAAAGCAAAAGAAAAGGGTGGAGAGCAGTGAAGAGTACGCACTGATCGTTCAGGCAGAGGCACAGGCGGAGGAGCATAAACAGCCGCGCAGTCCACAGGAACCTGAAAAATCTGCGCAGACCGAGCGTAAGGCTGTGGATATTTCTGAAATGAGTTATTCTGAGCTGCTGAACCGATATTTTTCCATGGACGTCACAACGACGATCGATGAGGAACGACTAAACGGAAATACTCTGGCGGCCATAGATCTGACTATGGAAAAGAATGCCTCGCAGCCACAGATTCTGATCTATCATACGCATTCGCAGGAGGCTTTTGCAGATTCGGTGGAGGGGGATGACAGGACGACCATTTTGGGAGTGGGAGATTATCTGACTGACATATTAACGGAGAGATACGGATATCGGGTGATCCATGAGCGGGGAGTGTTTGATCTGGTGGATGGAGTGCTGGATCGCAATATTGCCTATGACCGGGCGCAGGAACGAATTACGGAGATATTGGAGGAATACCCTTCGATTCAGGTGGTGATCGATCTGCACCGGGATGGGGTGGACGGCACGAAATTTGTGACGAAATATCACGGGAAGCCGGCCGCGAGGCTGATGCTGATCGTGGGGATGAGCAGAACAGCGGACGGACAGGATATCGTCTACCTGCCGAACAATTATATAGAAGAAAATCTGTCATTCGCACTTCAGACACAGGTGAAGGCACAGACCATGTATCCGGATCTGATGAGAAATATTTATCTGATGGCATATCGTTTTAATATGCATCTGCGCCCCCGAAGTCTGCTGCTGGAAGCCGGAACCCAGCTGAATACCGTGGCGGAGGAGAAAAATGCTATGGAGGCATTTGCAAATGTGCTGGATCAGGTGCTGAAAGGGGAGTAGACAAGTGTCGGATTTGTGTGCTAAAATGCGTGATAGAGTTACATAGGAGGAGAAATACTTGGCAGGAATAGATCAGAGTAAAATAAGAAACTTTTGCATCATCGCCCATATCGATCACGGCAAATCTACCTTGGCAGACCGCATCATAGAGATGACCGGGCTACTGACCAGCCGTGAGATGCAGGCACAGGTGCTGGACAATATGGAGTTAGAGAGAGAACGCGGTATTACGATCAAGGCGCAGACGGTGCGTATCGTGTACAAGGCGAAAAATGGGGAGGAGTATATTTTCAACCTCATTGATACGCCGGGGCATGTAGACTTTAATTATGAAGTATCCCGCAGCCTTGCGGCCTGTGACGGCGCGATTCTGGTGGTGGACGCGGCGCAGGGAATCGAAGCGCAGACGTTGGCGAATGTATACCTTGCGCTGGATCATGATCTGGATGTCATGCCGGTCATCAATAAGATCGACCTGCCCAGTGCAGATCCGGAGCGTGTGATCAATGAGATCGAGGATGTGATCGGCATTGAAGCACAGGATGCTCCGCAGATTTCTGCAAAGACAGGTCTGAATGTCGATCAGGTTCTGGAGCAGATCGTGGAGAAGATCCCGGCACCGACCGGAGACGCATCCGCGCCGCTTCAGGCGTTGATTTTTGATTCTATTTACGATTCTTATAAGGGTGTCATCGTATTTTGCCGTATCAAGGAGGGCAGCATTCGCAAGGGTACCCCCATTACCATGATGGCTACCGGCGCGAAGGCGGAGGTAGTGGAGGTCGGTTATTTCGGAGCCGGTCAGTTTATACCGTGTGAGGAGCTTTCTGCAGGAATGGTTGGCTATGTCACAGCCAGTCTAAAGAATGTCAAGGACACCCGTGTGGGCGATACTATTACGAATACAGAGCGTCCGTGCGCAGAGCCGCTTCCGGGCTACAAGAAGGTAAATCCTATGGTATATTGCGGCATGTATCCGGCAGATGGCGCGAAGTATCCGGATCTGAGAGATGCGCTGGAGAAGCTGCAGCTCAACGATGCGTCTTTGCAGTTTGAGCCGGAGACCTCCGTGGCTTTGGGCTTTGGATTCCGCTGCGGATTTCTGGGACTGCTGCATTTGGAGATCATTCAGGAGCGTTTGGAGCGAGAGTACAATCTGGATCTGGTGACGACCGCTCCCAGTGTTATTTACAAGGTGCATAAGACTAACGGCGAGGTGATTGATCTGACGAATCCGACGAATCTGCCGGACGCATCGGAGATCGAATATATGGAAGAGCCTGTGGTAAGCGCGGAGATCATGGTGACGACGGAGTTCATCGGTTCTATCATGCAGCTTTGCGAGGAACGCAGAGGTACCTATCTCGGTATGGAGTACATGGAGGAGACCCGCGCGCTGCTGAAGTATGATCTGCCGCTGAATGAGATCATCTACGATTTCTTTGATGCGCTGAAGTCGCGATCCAGAGGCTATGCCTCCTTTGACTATGAGATGAAGGGATATCAGAGATCAGAGCTTGTGAAGCTGGATATTCTGGTCAACCGTGAAGAGGTGGACGCGCTGTCCTTCATTGTTCATGCGGAGACTGCTTATGAGCGCGGAAGGAAGATGTGCGAGAAGCTAAAGGAGGAGATTCCGAGACAGCTGTTTGAGATCCCGATTCAGGCTGCGATCGGCAGCAAGATCATTGCCAGAGAGACGGTCAAGGCCATGCGAAAGGATGTACTGGCGAAGTGCTATGGCGGTGATATCAGCCGTAAGAAGAAACTGTTGGAGAAGCAGAAGGAAGGTAAGAAGCGCATGCGTCAGGTCGGCAATGTAGAGATTCCGCAGAAGGCGTTCATGAGTGTTCTGAAGCTGGATGAGAATTGATGAAAAAAGAACTGGAACTTTATCTTCATATTCCCTTTTGTGTTCAAAAATGTGCATATTGTGATTTTCTGTCCTTTGGCAGAAAGGACAGAGCAGGCGGTGATACGGCAAAGCTGTATGACCGCTATTTTGCGTCTCTGAAAGGGGAGATCGAAGCATTTCCTTGGACAGAGCAATATGAGGTCAGCAGTGTATTTATCGGTGGCGGGACGCCTTCCGCAGTGCCCGCAAAGAACATTGCGGCATTGATAGAGACTCTGTATGAAACGTTTGACTTTCAAAAAAACGCAGAGATCAGTATAGAAGCGAATCCCGGAACCTTATCTCTAAAGAAGCTGCAGATTTATCGAAACGCCGGAATCAACCGCATAAGTCTCGGCCTCCAGTCTGTGCATAATGAGGAGCTGAGACTTCTCGGGCGAATCCATACTTGGGAGGATTTTCTTGACAGCTGGGAAATGGTGGAGGAGGCAGGGTTTCGCAATCGAAATATTGATCTGATGTCCGCACTGCCGGGACAGACTGCTGCTTCATGGGAGGAAGGTTTGCTGCGTGTGCTGAAGCTTCGACCGGAGCATATATCCGCCTATAGCCTGATCATAGAGGAAGGCACGCCCTTTTACGAGAAATATGGGGAGGCGGCAGGACTTCGGGCAAAGGGAGAGGAGAGCGGTCTGCTTCCGGACGAAGAGACGGAGCGACAGATGTACCATCGTACAAAGCAGATATTGGAGGAGCATGGATATCACCGATATGAGATCTCTAATTATGCCAGAAAGGGATACGAGTGTCGGCATAACTGCGGTTATTGGCAGAGAAAAGAGTATCGGGGCTTTGGCCTTGGAGCAGCCTCTCTGATGAAAGAAAGCAGAAGCGCAAATACCGAAGAATTAGAGGAGTATCTGAAGGGCAGCTATCGCATGGAAGTACCCGACCGACTGACGACGTCGGAGCAGATGGAGGAGACCATGTTTCTGGGACTGCGGCTCACGCGGGGAGTGAGTACCGTGGAATTTGAAAAAAGATTTGGAAGAAGTACAGAAGAGATTTACGGAAAAGTGATAGAAGATTTACAGCGGGAGGGACTTCTGGAGAAATGCGAAGAATTTCTGCGCTTGACGGAGAAAGGAATGGATCTTGCAAATTATGCTATGTCAAAGTTCTTACTGTGAATGATCTGCTGATCTGGTAAGAATATATGGTATTTTTCTATAGTATTTAAAGAAAAAACAGATGGATTTTTACGGAAATGTTTAAAAAGTATTAAAAAAGTTGCAAAAAGCGATAGGGTGTAGTATAATTAAGTAAATTTGTGTTACAAATATTTGAAGAAATGCGAATGAATGATCTGAACAGAAGTGATTTACAGATGTAAGGAGAAGCTTATGAGCGTAAAAAAGAAGATACTATTTATACTGTGCTGTATGATACTGCTGGCGCTGCCACTGCAGGTGCAGGCGGCTGGAAAGATTTCCATATCGGGAGCGAGCAAGCCTGCGACATTGAAGCAGGGAGCATTTTTTAATATGAAGGGTACGATCACCTCCTCCAATCCATTGAAGGAAGTACGTTGCACCATCTACAATTCCACAGATACCAAGTGCCTGCAAAGATATGTGGCGACTCCGGGGACTACGTCCTACAGCCTACAGTCTGCGGATGCTTTTTTAGCCTTTGACAAGCTGAAGGTCGGTACATACTATTACAAGGTGCTTTGTATTGATAATACGGGATATCAAAAGCGCGTAATCAATAAGAAGTTCAAGGTGGGAGGCACCGGTAAGATCCGTATCGTCAACCCTGTGCCGAGCGCGGATATCACGATCACCGGCGGAGCAGCTTATTCCGTAGGAGGGAAGGTGACCTCTACCTATAAGATCAAGAAGATCAATGCGAAAATCATCGACAGCAATAATAAGGCGGTTTATTCCAAGAACGTGAAGCCGAATTCCAAGTCTTACGAACTGCGGAATTCTCCGATCGATATGGCGATGTCCTTTGACAGATTATCCGCAGGATCCTATAAGTATAAGCTGACCGTGACGGACAGTGAAGGAACCAGTGCGGTCGTGGTTTACCGTAACGTCAGTGTGGCGGCAGGTAATGTGAATGTAAGCGCTAATGCGACAGGCGCTTCTGCAGCCTCGGCGACGGATACGACTTATCTGAATACCACAGAGCCTGTCGTGGTTCCGGCCGGTTTTACGGCGCGTACGACACGTCCTGCGGCGAACAATGCATATTACTATAACAAGAAGAACAACATCTACTATAAGTATAATAGTCTGGCGCCTACCGGTAAGGTATTCAACGGAGTTCACTATGTAAAGGGCAATTGTACTTGGTATGCCTGCGGACGAGCTTTGGAGATCGTGGCTACAGCCGGGGGAGATATCAATAAGGTGAAGGCGATTTTTGGCTATGACCCTGTGGGTATCTTCAATATGAATATTCAGAAGGGCAGCTTCAGCTATGGCTCCACGCCGAAGATCGGCGCACTCGCGGTGTTCTCCTACGGCGTGACAGGGGATGCGCATATTGCGGTGGTCGAGAATATTATCGGAGGCGTTCCCTATGTATCTGAGTCAGGCTATGGCGTGACTACATCGAAGCCGAGTGCAGAGAACATTACCTTTGCATACCAGAGCATCTATAAGTGGGCAGAGGGCAGAAGACTGCTGGGATATATTTATCTGATCTGATAGAGCGTTCGAGGAACATAAGTGATAATTTGAGGAATATGATGACGCAAAAAGATCTGAGCTATGAGTGCTCAGATCTTTTTGCATATTGTGAAAATGCTCTTACACAGACCCAACGGCAAATGCGTGAATCTGCTGGTAAGTGTTTTCTGTATAGTGGAGGCCGTCCACAGTCTCGTAGCCGCTGTTTCTAAGATAAGAATAGGTATCCAGATAATGATCAGGAAAGGACTCTCTCAGATCAGCATTAAAATCTTCGATCATGGCATTCGTGGTATTGAAGCCTTTATTGTCATCAAGCGGATTCACAGACATCATATAAAAAGAGGTCTTGGGATATTCCGTAAGTAATTCCTGATACAGCGTAAGATAGAGAGATATATTTTCGGGATCATTCACTCCGAGATTAAAAATGACCTTCTGTACAGGATCTGCATCGAGCACCTGCCGAAGATCGTTCACTCCTTTGGAGGAAAACCAGTCATACCCTTCCCCCTCGGCTCCGATATAGATACAGGAATCCATCACTGCATCCCGCATACCAATGGTTCTGGAATCACCGACAAACACCAGATGATGTTCGGCTGCTGCAGCAGATTTGCTCTGCTCCGTCTCTTGGACAGGAGCAGATACATCTGTGGCGTCGTGGAAAACGATATCCAGTGGAAGGATCTCATCCAAATGGAAGATATCGTCTACCGTCTGCCGAAAAGGACTGGATTCTTCAACTGTAGCGTAGGTCACGAACCCTGCAAGTCCGAGCAGAGCAACGATAGCCAGAACAGCGAAGAACACCGTCAGATAATTTGGTAATTTCATCGCGCTTTCCCTTTCGTATAAATATTCACTTATGTTCACAGTTTATCACAACTGAGAAAAATGTCAAATAAAACCATTCTCTGCAATTCGACAAAACTTGTAAAAATTGAAAAAAAGTGGTTGACATTTTAATTACGGGGTGCTATCTTAACACTGTAGATGTTAGCACTCGATTGAATAGAGTGCTAACAGAACGGAAGAATGGAGGAATCAGGATGCGTCTGGATGATAGAAAATGGAAAATATTTAATGCTATCATTAAAACTTATCTCGATACCGGAGAACCGGTGGGATCCAGAACCATATCAAAATACGCAGACCTGAATTTAAGCTCGGCGACGATCCGTAATGAAATGGCAGATCTGGAAGAGATGGGGCTAATCATACAGCCGCATACTTCTGCGGGCCGCATACCTTCGGATCAGGGATATCGCTTATATGTGGATCATCTGATGACAGAGAAGGAGCAGGAAGTTCAGGAAATGAAGGAGCTGCTGATCAAGAAACAGGATCGTATGGAGGCTGTGCTGAAGAACGTAGTTCAGGTACTGGCGAATAATACGAATTATGCGACCATGATCTCGGCACCGCAGTATCACAGGACGAAGCTGAAGTTCATACAGCTTTCCATTATCAATGAGTCTCAGCTGCTTGCAGTGATCGTGACGGAAGCGAATATTGTGAAGAACAAGATGCTGAATTTTGAGCATGGTCTTGACAATGAGCTGATTCTGAAGCTGAATATTCTGTTGAATACCAGCCTGAATGGTCTGGCGATGGAAGAAATCAATCTGGCGTTGATCGCGAAGCTGAAGGAACAGGCAGGGATCCACAGTGAGGTGGTAAACCGTGTGCTGGATGCGGTTGCAGAGGCTATTCAGATGGATGAAGATCTGGAGATATATACCAGCGGCGCGACAAATATTTTTAAATATCCGGAATTATCGGATAGTACCAAGGCCAGTGAGCTGATCAACGCATTTGAAGAAAAAAAGGAGCTTGCACAGTTTATCAGTGAGACCTCGGCAGATGAAGAGAATACAGGTATTCAGGTTTATATAGGAGATGAGTCGCCGATTCAGACGATGAAGGACTGCAGTGTTGTGACAGCAACTTATGAATTGGGTGCAGGCATACGGGGAACGATAGGTATTGTCGGACCGAAGCGCATGGATTACGGAAAGGTCGTAGATTCGCTGAAGACCCTGAGATCTCAGCTTGACCATTTGTTCGGTCAGGAGGATGGAGATGATTCGTAGCCGGCAGAATCGGAGATAGATAGAAAGGTGGTAGAGAGAATTGACAGAGGAAAGATTGGAAAAAGAGGTAAATACGCAGGAAGAGGATAACGCGGGGGAGGTCGTTTCGGAGGCAGAGAATGCTGCAGAAGAGACAGAGCAGGAAGTGACAGCAGAGCAACAGGAGCAGAACGACGAGCAGATTTCCAAAGAGGAGAAGAAGGATAAAAAAGATCAGCAGATCGAGGAGCTCACGGATCGTGTGAAGCGTCAGATGGCAGAATTTGAGAACTTCCGTAAGCGTTCTGAGAAGGAAAAAGCAGGTATGTTTGAGCTTGGCGCAAAGAGCGTCATAGAGCAGCTTCTTCCGGTAGTAGATAATTTCGAGAGAGGGCTTGCGGCTGTCTCGGAGGAACAGAAGGCAGATCCTTTTGTGGATGGCATGGATAAGATCTACAGACAGATGATGGAGATGCTGACGAAGCTGGAGGTGAAGCCGATCGAGGCAGTGGGAAATGCGTTTGATCCGGAGTTCCACAATGCGGTGATGCATGTGGAGGATGAGGAAGCCGGTGAGAATACGGTGGCGGAAGAGTTCCTGAAGGGCTATACCTACAAGGATAATGTCATCCGACACAGCATGGTGAAGGTCGCAAATTAGCGGATCACACCGGGATGCGAAATTCGTTCGACAGGTACGAAAGAACCGGTCGGACTTTCATATAGATTAATTATATTTTATCAGGAGGTATTATTATGAGTAAGATTATTGGTATTGACTTAGGTACAACAAACAGCTGTGTGGCAGTTATGGAAGGCGGTAAGCCGACCGTTGTGGCAAATACAGAGGGCGCAAGAACGACACCGTCTGTAGTCGCATTTTCCAAGACAGGAGAGAGACTGGTAGGTGAGCCGGCAAAGCGTCAGGCGGTAACCAACGCAGATAAGACCATCTCTTCCATTAAGAGACATATGGGTACAGACTTTAAGGTGACGATCGACGATAAGAAGTACACACCGCAGGAGATCTCCGCGATGATCCTTCAGAAGCTGAAAGCAGACGCAGAGAGCTATCTTGGCGAGAAGGTAAGCGAGGCGGTTATCACAGTTCCGGCATATTTCAACGATGCACAGCGTCAGGCGACCAAGGACGCAGGTAAGATCGCAGGTCTGGACGTAAAGCGTATCATCAATGAGCCGACGGCTGCAGCGCTGGCATATGGTCTGGACAATGAGAAAGAGCAGAAGATCATGGTATATGATCTGGGCGGCGGTACCTTTGATGTATCTATCATCGAGATCGGTGAGGGCGTTATCGAGGTTCTGGCTACCAACGGTGATAATCATCTGGGTGGTGATGACTTTGACCAGAAGGTTACAGAGTACATGATCGCTGAGTTCAAGAAGACAGAGGGCGTAGACCTGTCTGTTGATAAGATGGCGCTTCAGAGATTAAAAGAGGCTGCTGAGAAGGCGAAGAAGGAGCTTTCCAGCGCAACCACGACCAACATCAATCTTCCGTTCATCACTGCAACCGCAGAAGGACCGAAGCATTTTGATATGACTCTGACAAGAGCAAAGTTTGATGAGCTGACACATGATCTGGTAGAGAGAACGGCAGTTCCGGTACAGAATGCACTGAGAGATGCAGGCATTACCGCATCTGAGCTTGGCAAGGTTCTTCTGGTAGGCGGCTCTACACGTATTCCGGCTGTACAGGACAAGGTAAAGGCTCTGACCGGTCAGGACGCAAGTAAGGCTCTGAATCCGGATGAGTGTGTAGCGATCGGTGCGGCTATTCAGGGCGGTAAGCTTGCAGGCGATGCAGGCGCAGGCGATATCCTTCTTCTGGATGTAACTCCGCTGTCTCTGTCTATTGAGACCATGGGCGGTGTGGCTACCAGACTGATCGAGCGTAATACAACGATCCCGACCAAGAAGAGTCAGGTATTCTCTACAGCGGCAGATAATCAGACCGCAGTTGATATTCATGTAGTACAGGGTGAGAGACAGTTTGCAAGAGATAACAAGTCTCTTGGTCAGTTCCGTCTGGACGGAATCCCGCCTGCAAGACGTGGCGTTCCGCAGATCGAGGTTACCTTTGATATTGATGCCAACGGTATCGTAAATGTATCAGCAAAGGATCTTGGCACCGGTAAGGAACAGCATATTACGATCACTTCCGGCTCCAACATGTCCGACAGTGATATCGAGAAGGCTGTCAAAGAGGCGGCTGAGTTCGAGGCACAGGACAAGAAGCGTAAGGAAGCTATCGATACAAGAAATGATGCGGACGCTATGGTATTCCAGACCGAGAAGGCTATGGAAGAGGTCGGTGATAAGATCGATGCCAATGATAAGACTGCAGTTCAGGCTGACTTGAATGCACTGAAGTCTCTGATTGAGTCTACCAATGCGGAGGAGATGACCGAGGCTCAGGTGGCTGAGATCAAGGCTGCAAAAGAGAAGCTGATGGAGAGCGCTCAGAAGCTGTTTGCAAAGGTATACGAGCAGGCACAGGGAGCAACTCAGGGAGCGGCAGGAGCCGGTCCGGATATGGGCGGCGCACAGGATGCCTCCTATACAACACATCAGGCAGATGATGATGTCATCGATGCAGATTATAAGGAAGTATAAGTAAGACAACAGAAGATATAGTTCCGGGGGACGGAGACTGGACAGATGACAGTCCCCGTCCCCTTTGGGGCGTTTATCTGTGTGGCAGATAAGTGAGGAGAGGAAAATGGCAGAGACAAAGAGAGATTATTATGAAGTCCTCGGCGTAGACCGCGGGGCGGATGATGCGGCGATCAAAAAGGCATATCGACAGCTGGCAAAGAAGTATCATCCGGATATGAACCCGGGAGATGCGGAGGCAGAGAAGAAATTTAAAGAAGCATCGGAAGCTTATGCGGTTCTTTCAGATGCGGATAAGAGACGTCAGTATGATCAGTTCGGTCACGCAGCCTTTGAAAATGGCGGCGGCGGAGCCGGTGGGTTTGGTGGATTTGATTTTAATGGCGCCGACATGGGAGATATCTTCGGAGATATCTTTGGTGATCTGTTCGGCGGCGGAGCCAGAAGACGTGCCAGCAACGGACCGATGCGTGGTGCAAATTTGCGTACTTCGGTTCGTATCACCTTCCAAGAGGCTGTATTTGGATGCGAAAAAGAACTGGATCTGAATTTGAAGGATGAATGCGGAACCTGTCACGGTACCGGAGCCAAGCCGGGAACGACTCCGGAGACCTGCCCGAAGTGCGGAGGTAAGGGGCAGGTCGTTATGACACAGCAGTCCCTGTTCGGCATGGTACAGAATGTGACTACTTGTCCGGATTGCGGAGGTACCGGTAAGATCATCCGTCAGAAATGTACAGATTGCGGAGGCAGCGGTTATACCTCCAGCAGAAAGAAGATCAAGGTGACGATCCCGGCGGGTATTGACAACGGACAGAGCATCCGTATCTCCGGCAAGGGTGAGCCGGGCAGAAACGGAGGCCCGAGGGGAGATCTTCTTGTAGAGGTCGCAGTGCAGAGACATCCGATCTTCCAGAGACAGGACATGAATATTTTCTCAACTGCGCCGATAACCTTTGCACAGGCAGCGCTGGGCGGTGATGTGAAGATCAGTACGATCGATGGCGATGTGCTCTATACGGTAAAACCGGGAACGCAGACAGACACGAAGATCCGCCTGAAGGGAAAAGGAGTGCCGTCTCTCAGAAATAAATCCGTTCGCGGTGATCAGTATGTGACGCTGGTGGTGCAGGTTCCGACGAAGCTGAGTAATGAGGCGAAGGAGGCGCTGCGCGCCTTCGATCGCGCAACCGATCAGTCTCTGGGCGGCACATCCGGAGACAGTAAGACAGAAAACGGTACAAAGCCGAAGAAAAAGGGCTTCATGGATAAGGTGAAAGAGGCGTTTGAGGATTAAGATATAAGATAAAAGAAGATTTGCCGGGAGGGCAGGAAGGAAAAAACGATGAAATGGAGTAAGTTTACATTGAAGACACTCTCTGAGGCGGAGGATATTGTAATCTCTGCGCTGGCAGATGTGGGTGTGGAGGGCGTCGAGATCGAAGACAAGGTGCCGCTGACAGAGTCTGATAAACAGCAGATGTTTGTAGATATCCTGCCGGAAGGCCCGGCAGATGACGGGATCGCATATCTGAGCTTTTATGTAGAAGAGGGACAGGAGACGGAAGGGCTTCTGACCAGAGTCCGCGAGGCTTTGGATGAGCTGCGCTCCTTTATGGATATCGGAGAGTGTACCATCACGGCGGGAGAGACAGAGGATAAGGACTGGATCAACAATTGGAAGCAATATTTTCATCAGTTTTATGTGGACGATATACTGATTATCCCTTCATGGGAAGAGGTGCAGCCGCAGGATAAGGATAAGATGATCATTCACATCGATCCGGGTACCGCATTTGGTACGGGAATGCATGAGACAACACAGCTGTGTATGCGCCAGCTGAAGAAATATGTGACAGCAGATACACAGCTTCTGGATGTGGGTACCGGTAGCGGTATTCTGTCGATCGCGGCTCTGAAGCTGGGAGCAAAGCACGCGGTAGGTACGGATCTGGATCCCTGTGCTATTTCGGCAACGAAGGAAAATATGGAAGCAAATGAGATTGCGCCGGAGAAGATGGATGTCATGATCGGCAATATCATTGATGATAAGGAAATACAGGATGCGGTCGGATATGAGAAATACGATATCGTGGTTGCCAATATTCTGGCGGATGTGCTGGTGCCGCTGACGCCGGTGATCCTTCATCAGATGAAAAAGGGAGCGCTCTATATTACTTCCGGTATCATCGATGACAAAGAGGAGACGGTGGTCAATGCAGTGAAGGCTGCGGGACTGGAGGTTCTGGAGGTGACCCATCAGGGCGAGTGGGTATCCGTCACAGCGAGAAAGGCATAAGAAATGTATCATTTTTTTGTAGAACCGTCACAGGTGGGCGAGCATGAGATCCAGATCATCGGTTCAGATGTAAATCACATAAAAAACGTGCTTCGTATGCTTCCGGGAGAGAAAATCAGTGTCAGCACCGGCGAAGACGGTTTTGACTTTTTGTGCGAGATCGAGACTCTGGATGGAAAGGAGATCCGCGCAAGGATTTTGGAAAAAAGAGGCAGTGAGACAGAGCTGCCCTGCAGGATCACGTTGTTTCAGGGACTTCCAAAGAGCGATAAGATGGAGCTGATCATTCAGAAGGCGGTGGAGCTTGGGGTGTATCGTATTGTTCCGGTGACCACAAGACGCACGATCGTAAAGCTGGATGCCAAAAAAGAGGCTGCAAAGCAGAAACGCTGGCAGCAGATTGCCGAGAGCGCCGCAAAGCAGTCCGGGCGTGCAGTGATTCCGGAGGTTTCTTCTGTGCATAGCTGGAAAGAGGCGCTGAAGGAAGCTGCTGGATTGGATGTGCGCGTGATTCCATATGAGCTGGCCACCGGTATGGAGGCGACAAGAGAGATTTTTTCACAGATCCGGTCAGGGCAGTCTGTCGCGATTTTTATCGGTCCGGAGGGTGGATTTGAGGAAGAGGAGATCGCACAGGCCAGAGAGGAAGCCGGTTTTTCACCGATCACACTGGGACGCAGGATCCTGAGAACAGAGACGGCGGGACTTGCCACATTGGCTATGTTGGTGTATACTGTCGATACTTGAGGTGAAAAAATGGAAGCATATTTAGATAATTCAGCGACAACTCCATGTCTGGAAAGCGTAAAGGAGATCGTCGTGAAGACTATGATGGAGGACTTTGGCAATCCCTCCTCCAAGCATCTGAAGGGAGTGCAGGCGGAGCAGTATCTCCGCCGCTCCAGAGAGCAGATAGCGAAGACGTTGAAGGTAAATGAAAAGGAGATTTTCTTCACGTCCGGTGGATCGGAGTCAGATAACTGGGCACTGATAGGCGCGGCGATGGCGAACCGACGCGCAGGGAATCATATTATAACAACTGCGGTGGAGCATGCGGCTGTATTACAGACATTTGCTTTTCTGGAAGAACAGGGCTTTCGTGTGACCTACCTTCCGGTAGATCAGGAGGGCGTGGTGGATCTGGACGCTCTGCAGAATGCTCTGTGTGATGAGACGATTCTTGTGTCTATGATGTATGTGAACAATGAGATCGGAACCATCGAGCCTGTTGCAAAGGCGGCAGAGCTGGTGAAGGCAAAGAACCCGGGAATACTGTTTCATGTGGATGGCATTCAGGCATACGGGAAGCTGCGTATTTATCCGAAGAAGCTGAAGATCGACATGCTGTCTGTCAGCGGGCATAAGATTCACGGACCGAAGGGAATCGGTTTTCTTTACATCGCAGACAAAGTAAAGATCCATCCGCTGATCCTCGGAGGAGGTCAGCAGCGTGGTATGCGTTCCGGGACGGATAATGTTCCGGGAGCAGCAGGTCTGGGGGTAGCTGCAGAGGCGGCTTATACGGATTTTCAGGAAAAGACGGAGCATCTTCTGGAGCTGAAGCGAAGATTTCTCGAAGGTGTACAGGAACTGGACGGCGTTACGATTCAGGGACAGGCTCGCCGCGGTGCTGAGTTTGGCGCTCCGCAGATCGTGAGCGTGAGCTTTGCGGATGTACGCAGCGAGGTATTGCTTCATGCTCTGGAGGAGAAGGGTGTGTACATTTCCTCCGGCTCGGCCTGCTCTTCGAATAAGAAGATTCCGGTCAGCGGAGTCTTGAAAGAAATCGGAGTAGACAAGAAGCTGCTGGAGTCTACCGTGCGATTCAGCTTCAGCAGCTTGACGACGATGGAGGAGATAGAGTATTGTTTGAAGCAGCTTGGAGAGATCGTTCCGGTTCTGCGAAGATTTACACGGCATTGATGGGAGGAAATATGGAGTACAGGACATTTTTGATTAAATACGGAGAAATCGCGATCAAGGGCAGAAACAGATATCTGTTTGAGGATGCTCTGGTGCGCCAGATCCGTCACAGTCTGCGAAAGGTAGACGGAGAGTTTAAGGTGCGCAAGGAGCAGGGGCGTATTTTTGTGGACTGCGAGAGTGAGTATGATTTTGACGAGACGGTGGAGGCTCTGCAGAAGGTGTTTGGCATCGTAGGCATTTGTCCGGTCGTTGTGACGGAGGATGAAGGCTTTGATAAGCTGAAAGCAGATGTCGTGGATTACGTAGGCAAGGTATATCCGGATTGTACGCAGACGTTCAAGGTGGATGCGCGAAGAGCGCGTAAGAATTATCCCAAGACCTCCATGGAGGTGAATGCGGATCTGGGAGAAGCGATACTGGAGTCCTGCCCGGGAATGAAGGTGGATGTACATCATCCGCAGATCATGTTGAGCGTGGAGATCCGTGAGAAGATTTATATTTATTCGACGATTATTCCGGGAGCCGGCGGTATGCCGGTGGGTACGAACGGCAAAGCGATGTTGCTTTTATCCGGCGGTATCGACAGTCCGGTGGCAGGATATATGATCTCCAAGCGCGGGGTAGAGTTGGATGCGGTTTATTTCCATGCGCCTCCTTATACCAGTGAGCGTGCGAAGCAGAAGGTGGTGGATCTGGCAAGGATCGTAGCGGCTTATTCAGGTCCGATTCGTCTGCATGTAGTGAATTTTACGGATATTCAGCTGTATATTTATGAGAAGTGCCCACATGAGGAATTGACGATCATCATGCGCCGCTATATGATGCGCATTGCGGAGCACTTTGCGAAGGAGAGTAACTGTCTCGGACTTATTACCGGAGAGAGTATCGGTCAGGTGGCTAGTCAGACTATGCAGAGCCTTGCGGCAACCAACGACGTCTGCACACTTCCGGTATATCGTCCGCTGATCGGATTTGACAAGCAGGAAATCGTGGATATCTCACTGAAGATCGATGCCTATGAGACTTCGATCCTGCCATTTGAGGACTGCTGTACGATCTTCGTGGCGAAGCATCCGGTGACAAAGCCGAATGTAAATGTGATCCGTCGCTCTGAATTAAAGCTGGAGGAAAAGATCGAGGAATTGGTAAAGACCGCAATTGAGACAACAGAGGTAATCACGGTAGAGTAAGCGCGACGCGCGGTCTTCGGATCGCGCTTTGTCAAAAAAACAGACCGGCGTAAGCATGCTTACCCGGCCTGTTTTTAAAATCATATGAGATTATTCGATAATATACGGCTTCAGTACCTCGAGTACCGCGTCGATATCATCCTCTGCATGGATATTCAGCTCGATCGGCTTGGAGAGATCCAGACTGAAGATACCCATGATGGATTTTGCATCGATGACATATCTGCCGGAAACAAGATCGAAGTCATAATCGAACTTTGTGATTGCATTTACAAAAGATTTAACCTTATCAATAGAATTTAACGAAATCTGTACTGTTTTCATAAATCATATCCTCCAATTATTAGTTTGTACTGTGTTCATATTACAGTTTTCTGAAGGAAAAGTCAAGAGAGGAAAAAGTGCAGTTTATAGACCGAAAAGCGATAAACAGAGATCATTTTTACAGGAGGAATGAGATGAAAAAAGTGGCATTTCATAATCTGGGATGCAAGGTAAATGCCTATGAAACGGATGCTATGCAGCAGCTTCTGGAGGAACGGGGATATGAGGTCGTGCCATTTGCCCCGGGGGCGGATATTTATATTATCAACACATGCTCCGTGACAAACATGGCGGATCGCAAGTCACGTCAGATGCTGCATAAGGCAAAAAAGATGAATCCCGGGGCGATAGTGGTCGCTGCGGGATGCTATGTACAGGCGGAGGGGGAAGCTCTCGGAGAGGATCATGCGATAGATATTATTGTAGGCAATAACCGCAAGACGGAGCTTCCCGAAATTCTGGCAGCTTATATAGAAGAGAGAGAGAAGAACAGGAGCGTCGGCGATGATACAGAGGAAGCAGTATCTGCGGTGAATGACCATGCCAGCAGCTTCCTGCTGGATATCAATCATACGAAGGAATATGAGAATCTGTCCGTACATCGGACCGCAGAGCATACACGGGCTTATATCAAGGTGCAGGATGGATGTAACCAGTTTTGCAGCTACTGCATCATTCCGTATACCAGAGGGCGTGTCCGCAGTCGTCTGCAGGAGGATATTCTCAGAGAGGTAGAGACGCTGGCTGACGCGGGATATCAGGAGGTGGTTCTGACAGGCATTCATTTGAGCTCCTACGGTATTGATCGGAAAGAAGAACAGGGATTGATGAAATTGATTCAGGCGATTCATGAGATTCCCGGAATAGAGCGTATCCGTCTCGGCTCCATAGAACCACGGGTGGTGACGGAGGAATTTGCAAAAACTCTGGCGGGGCTGCCGAAGCTGTGTCCTCATTTTCATCTCTCCTTACAGAGCGGAAGCGATGCGACGCTGAAGCGGATGAACCGCAAATATACAGCGGAGGAGTTCTATGCAACCTGCGAGCTGCTGCGCAGATATTTTGACCGGCCGGCATTGACGACGGATGTGATCGTCGGTTTTCCGCAGGAGAGTGAGGAGGAATTTGCCGAGAC
Source organism: Eubacteriales bacterium (assembly GCA_030526715.1). Taxonomy (GTDB): domain Bacteria; phylum Bacillota; class Clostridia; order Lachnospirales; family Lachnospiraceae; genus Marvinbryantia. Next base: position 18,350 of record JAUNCG010000022.1, on the reverse strand, counting down.
AAAAGCGTTTCTGGAAAAAGTGAAATTTTATGAAACGCATATTTTCAAATATTCCCGCAGAAAAGGGACTCCTGCCGCGAAAATGGAAGGACAGATTCTTGAGGAGACAAAAACACAGCGCAGTCACGTATTGCTTGAGCTGAATCAAAGGAACCGCGAAGCATATATGGAGCAATTTATCGGCGAATCGGTAAAGGTATTATTTGAAGAAAAGATAGAGCGTGAGGGGCAGGATTGCTGGACGGGACATACCATGCGCTATCTTCGTGTGACGGTGCCGGATCACGGACAGGAGCTTGGCGGGAAAATTTGTGATTGTATTTTGCGGGAGACTGATGTAGAATAAAGACAACGTGATTATGATGGGTGAAGACTTGGAATAATGACGCAAGCATATTTAAGGACGTGAGAACATGGGAAAAATCAGTAATACACAGTACTTTCGGTTTAATCTGGATGCGGAGATCCGGGTCAAGGATATTCTTGATGCAGTTTATGATGCTATGGAGGAGAAAGGCTATAATCCGATCAACCAGATCGTAGGATATATTATGTCCGGCGATCCAACGTATATTACCAGCCATAAGAATGCGCGCAGCATGATCATGAAGGTGGAGCGTGACGAGCTGGTGGAGGAGCTGTTGAAGGATTATATCAGACATAAGGCATGAGTACAGGAAAGATGAATAGAATTATGGGGCTCGACTTTGGATCCAAGACGGTCGGCGTTGCGATAAGCGACGGTCTTGGACTCACAGCGCAGGGCAAGGAAATTATACGAAGAACGTCCGAAAATAAGCTTCGCCAGACATGTGCAAGGATCGAAGCGCTGATTGAAGAGTACGAGGTTGGAAAGCTGGTGCTTGGCTTTCCGAAGCATATGAATAATACCATAGGAGACCGTGCTGAGAAATCTCTGGCATTCAAGGAGATGCTGGAGCGCAGAACGGGGCTGGAGGTCGTGATGTGGGACGAGCGGCTCACGACCGTAGAAGCGAATCGTACGTTAATGGAAGCCGGGGTGCGAAGAGAGCATCGTAAGGAGTACGTGGACGAGTTGGCTGCAGTGTTTATTTTGCAGGGATATCTGGATTATCTGGCATCGCAGAAGTGATGAAAAGTAGAAGAAAGGTAACTGTGAGCATACGGAACAGTTACGAGGAGAAAAAATGGAAAGAATAAGTTTTACATTCGCAGACTCCGAGGAGACTGTGGAGTTTTTTGTGTTGGAACAGACGAGAATTAATGGGGTGAATTATATTCTGGTGACGGATTCAGAGGAAGACGACGGGGAAGCGTTGATCCTGAAGGACTTATCTGAGGACGGAGAGCAGGATGCGCTCTATGAAATAGTAGAAGATGATGATGAGTTAGAGGCCATTTCGAAAATCTTCGGGCAGATGCTCGATGATGTAGAGCTGGCGTTCTAGACAGAAAGGAGATTTTTTTGAAAAACGTAAACAACTCAAAATTGCGTATCATTCCGCTGGGAGGTCTGGAACAGATCGGAATGAATATTACTGCCTTCGAATTCGAGGACAGTATTATTGTTGTGGATTGCGGTCTGTCATTCCCGGAGGATGACATGCTTGGAATAGATCTGGTGATTCCGGATGTCACGTATCTCAAGGATAATATCCATAAGGTGAAGGGATTTGTGATCACTCACGGTCATGAGGATCATATCGGTGCGTTGCCGTATATCATCAAGGATATCAATGTGCCGATCTATGCCACAAAGCTGACGATCGGGATCATTGAGCACAAGTTCAAGGAACACAATCTGCTCAAGAATACGAAGCGCAAGGTTGTAAAGCACGGACAGTCGATCAACCTCGGCTCTTTTCGTATTGAGTTTATTAAGACAAACCATAGCATAGCGGATGCCTCCGCACTTGCGATCTATTCACCGGCAGGCATTGTGGTACACACCGGTGACTTTAAGGTAGATTATACACCGGTCTTTGGTGACGCCATTGATCTGCAACGCTTTGCAGAGATCGGAAAGAAGGGTGTGCTGGCGCTGATGTGCGACAGTACCAACGCGGAGCGCCCGGGCTTTACGATGTCTGAACGTACCGTAGGAAAGACCTTTGACAATATCTTTGCAGAGCACCGCAACACGCGTATCATCATTGCGACCTTTGCATCCAATGTGGATCGTGTGCAGCAGATCATCAATTCTGCATACAAATATGGAAGAAAAGTAGTGGTCGAGGGGCGCAGCATGGTCAATATCATTGGCATTGCGGGAGAACTGGGATATCTGAACATTCCGGATAATACGCTGATCGATATTGAACAGATGCGCAATTATCCGGATGAGCAGATGGTTCTGATCACCACGGGAAGTCAGGGAGAATCCATGGCTGCATTGTCCAGAATGGCATCTGACATGCATCGTAAGGTGACGATCAAACCGAAGGATACGGTGATCTTCAGCTCGAATCCGATTCCGGGCAATGAGAAGGCGGTTTCCAAGGTGATCAATGAATTGACCGCGAAGGGCGCGGATGTCATTTTTCAGGATACCCATGTTTCCGGTCATGCCTGTCAGGAGGAGATCAAGTTGATTTACTCTCTGGTGCGTCCGAAGTATGCGATTCCGGTACACGGCGAGTTCCGTCACCTGAAGGCGCAGAAGAATATTGCGGAGAATCTCGGGATCCCGAAGGAAAATATTCATATTCTCCAATCCGGAGATGTGTTGGAGCTGGATGCACAGAGTGCGAAGGTGACCGGCAGAGTGCCTACGGGAGCTATTCTGGTTGACGGACTCGGTGTGGGAGATGTAGGAAATATCGTGCTGCGAGATCGTCAGCATCTGGCGGAGGACGGTATCATGATTGTGGTACTGACCCTGCAGAAGTTTGGTAATCAGCTGCTGGCAGGACCGGATATCGTGTCCAGAGGCTTTGTGTATGTCCGTGAATCCGAAGGATTGATGGAGGAAGCCCGTCAGGTTGTGGAGGAGGCGCTCGACTATTGTGCGTCCAAGCATATCACTGACTGGGGTAAGATCAAGAATACGATCAAGGAAGAGCTGAACTCCTTTATCTGGAAGAGAACAAAGAGAAATCCGATGATTCTTCCGATTATTATGGAGGTTTAGAAAGTTTAAGATATGAAAGACAACGTAGAGATTTATACAATGGCGTTGGTGCGCGTCATTCAGGACAGCAGGGAATATCGTGCTTACAATGATGCTAAGAGAAAGCTGGCGGACATGCCTGAGCTGAAGAGACAGATCAACGATTATCGAAAAGAGATGTTTCGACTGCAGAATTATGCCGATGAGTCAACGCTGTATGAACAGCTGGAGGAATTCAGTCGCCAGCATGAAGCGTTTCGCAGAGATACGCTGGTGGATGAATATCTGCGCACAGAGCTTGCGGTGTGCCGTATGCTGCAGAAGGCGGCGCGTACGGTGACCAATTCCGTTGACTTGGAGCTGGACGATATTGCCGGGGAGCTGCGCTCATGAGTATAGGCAGAGTGGTCAGGAATATTCTGTTTTTCATAGGGAAGATGGTATTGATCGTTGTGATCGTTATGGGTCTCTATCGCTTCGGTAGCTATGCATACGATTTCGGATATCAGATTTACTCCGGCAGGGGAGTGAATGAAGCGCCGGGACGTGATGTGGCGGTGGTCATTTCTGAGGGACAGTCTGTTTCCTCAATCGCCGGTATGCTGATGCGTCAGGGATTGATCAGGGATGAGAAGGTGTTTCTGGTACAGGAACGCCTTTCAAAATATCACGGGATGATACAGGCTGGGAATTATGTACTGAATACCTCCATGAGCGGAGAACAGATGATAAGTATTTTAAGCGGACACCCGTTAGAAGATGAGAGCGGAGATTGATGCAAATGATAGTAGATGAACGCATGGTGACATATATCAATTCTCTCGATACGGGGAACGGCGCGTTTCTGGATGCATTGGAAATGCAGGCGAGGAAGGACCGTGTACCGATTATCCGCAGAGAGATGCAGAGCTTTTTGAAGGTACTGCTTCGTGTGAAGCGCCCGTGCAGGATCCTTGAGGTGGGGACGGCGGTAGGCTTTTCCGCGATCCTCATGTGTGAGAACACACCAGAGGAGACGACGGTGACCACGATAGAGAAGTATGAAAAACGAATCCCGGTAGCGAAGGAGAATTTTCGTACAGCTCATGTGGAGCATCGCGTTCGCTTTCTTGAGGGTGATGCGTTGGAGATTCTGGGGGCGTTGGAGGGAACCTACGATTTTATTTTTATGGATGCGGCCAAGGGACAGTATATTCATTTCCTTCCGCAGATTTTCCGTCTTCTTGAGAGAGGCGGTGTACTGGTATCGGACAATGTGCTTCAGGAAGGGGACATTATCGAGTCTCACTTTGCGGTGGAGCGCCGAAATCGTACGATTTATAAGCGGATGCGGGAGTATCTGTACGAATTAAAACATGATGACAGGCTGGAGACATCGATTATTCCCATAGGGGATGGTGCGGCTGTCAGCTATAGAAAATAGAGGAATGGATTTATGAGAAAACCGGAATTGCTGGTACCGGCCAGCAGTTTAGAAGTATTAAAGACAGCAGTGATGTTTGGAGCGGACGCCGTCTATATCGGCGGGGAAGCCTATGGGCTCCGCGCGAAAGCGAAGAACTTTTCCATGGAGGATATGCGGGAGGGCATCCGATTTGCTCATGAGCACGGTGTCCGCGTGCATGTGACTGCGAATATTCTCGCACATAATAATGATCTTGCGGGAGTAGAGGAGTATTTCAAGGAGCTGCGATCCTTTGGTGAGGACGCTCCGGATGCCCTGATCATTGCAGATCCCGGAGTTTTCCAGCTTGCAAAGCAGATATGTCCGGATATAGAAAGACATGTCAGTACTCAGGCCAATAATACGAACTATGCGACCTATCGCTTTTGGTATGAACAGGGAGCAAAGCGGGTGGTTTCCGCAAGAGAGCTGTCTTTGGCCGAGATCCGGGAGATAAGAGACCGGATTCCGGAGGATCTGGAGATCGAGACATTTATTCACGGAGCCATGTGCATTTCTTATTCGGGGAGATGCCTTCTCAGCAATTTTTTTACAGGTCGTGATGCGAATCAGGGAGCCTGTACGCATCCATGCCGTTGGAAGTATGCGGTGATGGAGGAGAAGCGTCCGGGAGAGTATCTGCCGGTCTATGAAAATGAGCGTGGAACGTATATTTTTAATTCCAAGGATCTATGTATGATCGAGCATATTCCGGAGCTGATCGAAGCGGGAATTGACAGCTTCAAAATTGAGGGACGGATGAAGACGGCGTTGTATGTGGCGACGGTGGCTCGTACCTATCGCAAGGCGATTGACGATTATCTGACCTCACCGGATTTGTATCATCAGAATATGAACTGGTATCAGGAACAGATCTCTAACTGCACTTATCGTCAGTTTACCACGGGATTTTTCTTCGGAAAGCCGAATGAGGAGACGCAGATTTACGATAACAATACCTACGTGAAGGAATACACCTATCTGGGGATCGTTGGCGATGTACGCGAGGATGGAGCCTGCCGGATAGAACAGCGCAACAAATTCTCCGTGGGTGAGACGATCGAGATCATGAAGCCGGATGGACAGAACATCTCTGCGAAGGTTCTCGGTATCGAGAATGAGGCTGGCGAGATGCAGGAGAGCGCGCCGCATCCGAAGCAGAGCCTGTATGTCCGACTGGATGCGAAGCCGGATACTTATGATATTTTAAGAAGAGCTGAATAAGAAAATGGAAAAGCACTAATTGGGCGGATGTAACATAAACTAATATGAAATCCCCTTTGAGGTGCTTTTTTTATGAAGTCATTCCCCAAGCCGCTTACAGCAGAGGAGGAAGCCTGTTTCCTGAAAAAACTCAGGGAGGGCGATATGGATGCAAAGAGGATTCTGATAGAACGTAATCTGCGATTGGTAGCTCATGTAGCAAAAAAGTATTTAAAGCCCGGGGAGGATGGGGAAGAGCTGATCGCTGTTGGAACGATCGGACTGATCAAGGCAGTGTCTACCTTTGATAATACAAAAAATAATAAGCTAGCCACCTATGCTGCACGTTGTGTGGAGAACGAGCTTCTGATGATGTTCCGCCTAAGAAAAAAGACCGCCAGAGAGGTCTCGCTTCAGGAACCGATAGGTACGGATCGTGAGGGAAATGAGATACGGCTTCTGGACGTCATGGAGAGCGAGCACGTCGATGTGGTCGAACAGATGGAACTGAGAAGGTACACGGGTCGCCTGTATGAGCTTTTGGAGACTGCGTTGCTGACAGAGAGGGAGCGGCGTATATTGGTCCTGCGCTATGGGCTGTACGGTCAGGGAGAACGGACACAGCGAGAGATCGCGAAGGAGCTGGGGATCTCCAGATCGTATGTCTCCAGAATCGAAAAAAATGCGATAGAAAAGCTGAGAGAGCAATTTGAACTGGAATAAACATGGAAATACAAATGAGAACAGAAATAAGAATATGAGAAATAATACTTGCAATATGATACTATATATAATATAATAACAACATGCTTATGCATACTATCTGACTTCAAAGATCTTTGAAGTGATTCCTTTAGAAGAAAATCGAATAAGGGGGGATGTGATTGTTCACAACAGTATTGTCAGCCTCTGTCTATGGCGTGGAGAGTCGTCTGGTCTGTGTGGAAGCAGATGTAGGCGATGGTTTGCCGCAGTTTTCTATGGTGGGAGATCTGTCGGCACAGGTTCGGGAGGCACAGGAGCGGGTGCGTTCGGCGCTGCGCAATTCAGGAAGGACGCTGAGACCGCAGAGAATTACCGTGAATCTCTCGCCTGCGGACTTGCGAAAATATGGCTCCGGATATGATCTGGCAATTGCCGTAGCGGTAGCTTCCGGCTACGGGGAGCTAAAACAGGAGAAGCTGAGCGGGATTCTGATCATCGGGGAGCTGAGCCTTAACGGAGAGGTGCGGAGCGTTCCGGGAATTCTTCCGATTGCGGCGGATGCGAGGAAATATGGGTGTCACACCTGCATTGTTCCGTATGAAAACATGCGGGAGGCTATGCAGGCAGAAGACATCAAGGTGGTAGGGGTACGCAGCCTGCAGGAAACTTTGTTGTACCTTCAGGGAAAATGGAATCCAGCAGAGCCTCCTCAGGAGTCGGATACAGAGTCAGAAATGCTGCAGGGCGATTTTTCGGAAATTCACGGACAGCAGATGGTGCGGCGCGCTGCGGAGGTGGCGGCGGCCGGAGGGCATAATATGCTGATGGTGGGACCGCCGGGTTCCGGTAAGTCTATGATAGCGCAGAGGATCGCTACGATTTTACCACCGCTGTCTCAGGAGGAGCAAATGGAGGTGAGCCGCATCTACAGCGCCGCGAGTCTGGTACTTCCGAAGGGATTCCTTCTATATAATAGACCCTTTCGTTCGCCTCATCATACAGTGACAGGTCGCGCACTGTCGGGAGGCGGCAATCTGCCAAGGCCCGGAGAACTGAGTCTGGCACATAATGGAGTTCTTTTTTTAGACGAGCTTCCGGAATTTTCAAGGGATGCGCTGGAGATCCTGCGGCAGCCTCTGGAGGAAGGAAAAATCGCAATTTCCCGGGTGAGCGGAAGCTATGTGTTTCCGGCAGAGGTGATGCTGATCGCCGCCATGAATCCGTGTCCGTGCGGGCATTTTGGAAATCTGAATAAATGTACATGTACCTACCCGCAGATCCGGCGCTATCTGAGCCGTATCAGCTCTCCGCTTCTGGATCGCATTGATATTACGGTGGAGGCAGCGCCCTTGGGGTTTGCGCAGCTGGAGACAGAAAAACGGGAAGAGTCCTCGGCAGAGATCCGAGAGCGGGTGATACGTGCCCGTAGAATTCAGGAGCATCGCTATACACATAGTGGTGTTCGATGCAATGCGCGTCTGGGGAGTAAGCAGGTGGAGGAGGTTTGCAGCCTTGGATCGGGCGAGCGCAGGCTGCTGCAGACGGCGTTTGAAAAGCTGGATCTGAGTGTGCGCTCATATTACCGCATTCTTCGGGTTGCTCGCACAATCGCAGATCTGGAGGGACGGGAAGACATTATGCTGTCGGATCTGGAGGAGGCACTCTGTTACCGTAGCATTCACCAAAAATACTGGCAGGGGAGGTAAGACGAATGACACAGGAGCTGGAATGGTTTTGGCTGTGCAGTATACCGGGATTCTATCGACGTGATCTTGCTGCGCTGTTAGAGATATTTCAAACGCCGCAACGGATTCGCCATATGCAGGCACGAGAGCTGGAGAAGCTTACATTTCTCAAAGAAAAGCAACGCAGGAGCCTGCGGGAACATCAAAAATCCTTTGATATGCAGGAAACGTATCATAAAAACCGGGAACGGGGAATATCTTTTATCAGCTGTGAGGATGAGGCGTATCCTCGCCGATTACGTCAAATCGAAGACTATCCGTTCGGACTGTTTGTGAAAGGAACGCATCTGCCGCCGACTGGGAGAACGGTGGCGATTGTAGGCGCAAGGATGTGTACCAATTATGGACGTGCCATGGCTATGAAGCTGGCAGAAAAGCTGGCTGGATGCGGCGTGTCGGTGATCAGCGGTATGGCGTACGGTGTAGACGGTGTGGCTCAGGCAGCATGCTTGAAGGCAGGGGGCAGAAGCTTCGGGGTGCTTGGATGCGGCGTGGATCTGTGTTATCCGCGAGAGCATCGCGGGCTGTATGAACAGATGCAGAGGCAGGGCTGCGTTATTTCGGAATATCCTCCCGGAACACAGGCGCTGTCGTCTCATTTTCCGCCGCGCAACCGGATCATCAGCGGACTTGCGGAAACGATCGTTGTGGTGGAGGCAAAAAAGAAAAGCGGTTCTTTGATTACGGCGGATATGGCTCTGGAACAGGGAAGGGACGTATATGCTTTTCCGGGGAGAATCGATGATCCGCTAAGCGCAGGATGCAATGCACTGATTGCACAGGGAGCGGGAATTGTGACGGAAATAGACAGCTTTTTGGAGTCCTTGGGCTTCCTTCCGACAAAAAAGCGAAAAAAGCGGACGAATATTGTGCTTGCAACTGCGGAAGAATTGGTGTATAGTTGTCTCGATTCGCGAGCCTTGAATCTGCAGGAGATTATGGGGAGTGTAGATTTGCCTGCGCAGCAGGTGATGAGCGCTGTGACGTCGCTGCAGATGCATGATTTGATTGAAGAGACAGCGAAGAATTATTACGTGAGAAAGTGAGGTTTGCCACCTCGCATGGGGATGCACAGCATGCATCCGTTCTTGCTACGGAGGTTGTTTTATGGCAAAATATCTGGTCATCGTGGAGTCACCGACCAAGGTGAAGACGATAAAAAAGTTCTTAGGTTCTAATTATACTGTGGCTGCGTCCAACGGACACGTCAGGGATTTTCCGAAGAGTCAGTTTGGAATCGATGTGGAGCACGACTTTGAACCGAAATATATAACGATTCGAGGAAAGGGAGAGCTGCTGGCGGGACTTCGAAAAGAAGTGAAGAAGGCTGACCGCGTGTACCTCGCAACTGACCCGGATCGCGAAGGAGAAGCGATCAGCTGGCATCTGTCTCATGCGCTGAAGCTGGACGAGTCAAAGATGAGACGTATCACATTTAATGAGATTACGAAAAATGCGGTGAAGAGTTCTCTGAAGAATGCGAGAGAGATCGATATGGATCTTGTAGATGCACAGCAGGCGAGAAGAATGCTGGATCGTATGGTGGGATATAAGATCAGTCCGCTGCTGTGGGCAAAGGTGAAGAGAGGACTGAGCGCCGGTCGTGTGCAATCTGTGGTACTGCGTTTGATCGGAGACCGCGAGGAGGAAATCGATGCGTTTATTCCGGAGGAGTACTGGTCGCTGGATGCAAAGCTGAAGGTGGACGGTGAGAAGAAGCCTCTGGAGGCAAAGTTTTACGGCACGGAGAAGGAGCGGCTGACAGTGCGCTCCAGAGAAGAGATGCAGCAGATTCTGACAAAGTTGCAGGATGCAAAGTACGAGGTGCTTGAGGTAAAGAAGGGAGAGCGGGTGCGCAAAGCACCGCTTCCGTTTACCACCAGTACGCTCCAGCAGGAAGCGTCTAAGGTACTGAATTTTTCCACACAGAAAACAATGCGCATTGCGCAGCAGCTTTATGAGGGAATTGATATCAAGGGCAACGGTACGGTGGGTCTGATTACTTATCTTCGTACAGATTCCGTACGAATTGCGGAGGAAGCGGATGCGGCAGCCCGCGCTTATGTGCAGGAGAATTACGGTGAAGCGTACGTTGCGCAGAGTACTGCAAAAAAGACGGAGAATAAGAAAATTCAGGATGCGCATGAGGCGATTCGTCCCAGTGATATTTCCAGAAGCCCTGTTCTGATGAAGGAGTCATTGAGCCGTGACCAGTTTCGTCTGTATCAGCTTATCTGGAAACGCTTTACCGCAAGCCGTATGGAAAATGCCCGTTATGAGACTACTTCTGTGAAGATCGGAGCCGGAGAATATCGTTTTACAGTTTCCGCGTCCCGCGTGCTGTTTGACGGATTTATGTCGGTATATGTGGATGATTCTGAGGAAAACGGAACCGGAAACCGTATGGTGGGAGCTATCACGACGGATTCTGTGATCGGACTGCAGGAGCTGGAGGAGAAACAGCATTTTACACAGCCGCCGGCGCATTATACGGAAGCGTCTCTGGTAAAGACGTTGGAGGAGCTTGGCATTGGACGTCCGAGTACCTATGCGCCGACGATCACGACACTGCTGGGACGTCGTTATGTGACCAAAGAAGGCCGGAATATATATATGACCGAGCTGGGTGAAGTAGTCAATCAGATGATGAAACAGGCCTTCCCCAGCATTGTAGATGTGAATTTTACGGCAAATATGGAGTCCTTGCTGGATAAGGTGGAGGAAGGCAGCGTTAAATGGAAGACGGTTGTCAGCAACTTTTATCCGGATCTGGATGAGGCGGTGAAGGAGGCCGAGAAAGATCTGGAAGAGGTGACCATTGAGGATGAGGTCACGGATGTGATCTGCGAAAACTGTGGCAGAAACATGGTGATTAAATATGGACCACACGGCAAGTTCCTCGCGTGTCCGGGCTTCCCGGAGTGCCGTAATACAAAGCCCTATCTGGAGAAGATCGGTGTAGCCTGCCCGAAATGCGGTAAGGAGGTCGTCATCCGTAAGACAAAGAAGGGCAGAAGATATTATGGATGTGAGAATAACCCGGAATGTGATTTTATGTCTTGGCAGAAGCCGTCTAAAGAAAAATGCCCTCAGTGTGGAGGCTATATGGTGGAGAAGGGAAACAAGCTTGCCTGTGCGGATGAACAGTGCGGCTATGTAACGACAAATTCCAAAGACTGACTTCTTGAAAAAAAGACAGACTTTTTTGAAAAATATTTGAAAAACTCCGGGAAATATGATAAAATGTTTTGGTTAATAAGTGGGTATAGTCGAAATTGTAAGATTATTTCTTTGGAGGTATGTAAATGAGCGTACAGTTATTGGACAAGACACGAAAAATTAACAAGCTTTTGCACAATAATAATTCAAGTAAAGTTGTGTTTAATGATATTTGTGAGGTTCTGACGGAGATTATGGATTCCAATATTCTGGTTATCAGTAAGAAAGGAAAGATCCTTGGAGTCAGCCGCAGTTATCATATTCCGGCGTTGCAGGAGTTGATTGGTGAAAACGTGGGAAACCACATCGATAATATGTTGAATGAACGTCTGCTCGGCGTTCTATCTACAAAGGAGAATGTAAATCTGGAAACTCTTGGATTTACAGAAGACGCCATTCAGGAGTATCAGGCGATCATCAATCCTATAGAGATTGCCGGCGAGAGACTGGGTACGGTATTTATGTACAAGCGGGGAGAGCAGTATTCTATCGATGACATCATTCTCAGCGAATATGGAACGACCGTCGTCGGTCTTGAGATGATGCGGTCGGTGAACGAAGAAAATGCCGAGGAGAATCGCCGGATACAGATCGTGAAATCCGCGATCAGCACACTTTCATTTTCAGAGCTGGAGGCTATTCTGCATATTTTCGACGAGCTTAACGGAAGCGAAGGAATTTTGGTGGCGAGCAAGATCGCAGATCGTGTGGGGATCACCCGCTCTGTCATTGTAAACGCGTTGCGCAAGTTCGAGAGTGCGGGAGTGATCGAGTCCAGATCCTCGGGTATGAAGGGAACCTATATCAAGGTTGTCAACAATATGGTGTTTGATGAGCTTGCAGAGATCCGCAGAAATCGGGAGCGTCAGTAGCGGATCGTAATGTATTAAGTTTTTTATGGTTTGCCAAATAGTAAGGAAAAATGAGTAAATGAGAGTAATTGGGAGTATATATGAAATATATGTATCATTAACACGGATGTATATAGTTGCATAATTTACATATATTTACTAATATATGCTCATGGTTAGCACTCGAACCAAGTGAGTGCTAACAGGAAATGACGAACAGTCGGCGAAGGAGGCATTCAATTATGAAATTAGTACCGTTGGGTGACAGAGTTGTATTAAAGCAGTGTGAAGCTGAGGAGACGACAAAGTCCGGAATCATTCTGGCAGCAAAGTCTCAGGAGAAGCCGCAGGAGGCTGAGGTTATTGCAGTCGGACCGGGCGGAATGGTAGACGGCAAGGAAGTGACCATGCAGGTGGCGGTTGGAGATAAGGTTATTTATTCCAAGTATGCAGGCAATGAAGTGAAGCTTGAGGATGAGGAGTACATTATCGTAAAGCAGAGCGATATTCTTGCTATCGTAAAATAATAGTAGTTGATCAATAGTTGATTCAGGAGGATTTTTAATCATGGCAAAAGAGATTAAGTATGGTTCCGAGGCAAGAGCTGCCTTGGAAGCAGGTGTTGATAAGTTGGCAAATACCGTAAAGGTAACCCTTGGACCGAAGGGCAGAAACGTAGTACTTGATAAGCAGTTTGGCGCTCCGCTGATCACCAATGACGGTGTTACCATCGCAAAGGAGATCGAGCTTGAGGATGCATTTGAGAATATGGGCGCGCAGCTGGTTAAGGAGGTTGCAACCAAGACAAATGATGTGGCCGGTGACGGTACCACAACAGCAACTGTTCTGGCGCAGGCAATGATTCAGGAGGGCATGAAGAATCTTGCGGCAGGTGCGAACCCGATCGTGCTTCGTAAGGGTATGAAGAAGGCGACCGAGTGTGCAGTAGCTACGATTGCGGCAATGAGCAGCAAGGTAAACGGTAAGGGCCAGATGGCAAGAGTTGCGGCTATTTCCGCAGGTGATGAGGAAGTCGGCAATATGGTAGCGGATGCAATGGAGAAGGTCTCCAATGACGGAGTTATCACCATTGAGGAGTCCAAGACCATGATGACGGAGCTGGATCTGGTAGAAGGTATGCAGTTCGACAGAGGCTATATCTCCGCATATATGGCGACAGATATGGATAAGATGGAAGCAGTTCTGGATGATCCGTATGTGCTGATCACAGATAAAAAGATCGCAGTGATTCAGGATCTTCTTCCGGTTCTTGAGCAGATCGTTCAGGCAGGCAGAAAGCTTTTGATCATCGCGGAGGATGTAGAGGGTGAGGCGCTGACCACACTGATCCTGAATAAGCTCAGAGGCACCTTCAGCGTGGTAGCTGTTAAGGCTCCGGGCTACGGTGACAGAAGAAAAGAGATGCTGAAGGATATCGCGATCCTGACCGGCGGACAGGTGATCTCCGATGAGCTTGGTCTCGAGCTGAAGGATACCACTATGGAGATGCTCGGTCGTGCGAAGTCCGTTAAGGTTCAGAAGGAATCTACCGTGATCGTTGACGGTGCGGGAAACAAGGAGGAGATCGCTGCAAGAGTGGCTCAGATCAAGGCTCAGATCGAGAAGACGACCTCTGAATTTGATAAAGAGAAGCTTCAGGAGAGACTTGCGAAGCTATCCGGCGGTGTAGCGGTAATCCGTGTGGGCGCTGCAACAGAGACAGAGATGAAGGAAGCAAAGCTTCGTATGGAAGATGCTTTGAATGCAACAAGAGCAGCGGTAGAAGAGGGTATTGTAGCAGGCGGCGGTTCTGCATACATTCACGCAGCAAAAGAGGTTTGCAAGCTGGTGGAGACACTTGAGGGCGACGAGAAGACCGGAGCAAAGGTGATCCTGAAAGCGCTGACCGCTCCGTTGGATCAGATTGCAAAGAATGCAGGTCTTGAAGGTGCAGTCATTGTAAATCGTGTGATGGAGTCCGAGCAGGGAATCGGCTTTGACGCATACAAGGAGGAGTATGTGAACATGGTTGAGGCAGGTATTCTGGATCCGGCTAAGGTGACCAGAAGCGCGCTGCAGAATGCGACCAGTGTAGCATCTACCTTCCTTACCACAGAGTCCTGTGTTGCCAACATCAAAGAGGATGTTCCTCCGATGCAGGGTGGCATGCAGCCGGGAATGATGTAATTCTTCATTATCTAAGATGGCATATTTTGAGGATTGTCTTCGGCATAAGCCGGAGGCAATCCTTTTTGTCAGGGTTCTATATCGTTTTTTCGGAAAGTATCTTTGCATATCCTGTCTAATCGTGCTATACTTTAACTATATTTACAGCGGAGGTGGATGATGAGCGATTTATATACAGAGTTGATAGTAAAGAGGAAGATGACGGCGGCGGACAGCATAAAGAAATATCTGTTGTTGACGGCAACGGCGGTAGCGGCGGTTCTTACGCTGCTTACCGGATTGAGTATTGTCTTTTTACTGGCAACGATTGCGCTGGGTGTGGCTGATTATTTTGTGATACCGACTCTGGATGTGGAATTTGAGTATCTGTATGTTAACGGTGAGCTCGATATAGACAAGATCATGTCAAAACAGAAGCGCAAACGTGCATACTCTACGGACATCTCGGAATTGGAGCTTTTGGCTCCGTCAAGGTCTCATGCACTGGATTATTATAATAATCAGAAGAATCTGAAGACGTATGATTTCTCCTCCGGTGCAGCAGATCAGGTGAGCTATACCATGATCGTAAAAAAGGATCAGGGGCTGGAGCGGGTGATTTTTGAGCCGAATGATACGATTCTGAAGGATATGAAGAGAGTTAAGCCAAGAGAAGTAAATCTGGATTAACAGCGGAAAAGGGAGAAGGCTTAGGTGGCAATTCTCCTTTTTTGTATGTTGACAGTCTGAATGATTTTTGATAAAATATGCGGAACAACGAGAAAGAAAATTCACGAAAGAGAGGATGAGAAAACATGGGTTGCATTATTGGTGAAGGCATTACCTTTGATGATGTACTGCTGGTACCGGCTTATTCCGAAGTGATTCCGAATCAGGTCGATCTTGGTACTTGGCTGACGAAGAAGATTCGACTGAATATTCCGATGATGAGCGCAGGTATGGATACGGTTACGGAACATAGAATGGCGATTGCCATGGCGAGACAGGGCGGTATTGGTATTATCCATAAGAATATGACGATCGAACAGCAGGCAGATGAGGTTGACAAGGTTAAACGTTCTGAGAACGGAGTCATCTCTGATCCATTCTATCTTTCACCTGAGCATACATTGGCGGACGCCAATGATCTTATGGGAAAATTCCGTATTTCCGGTGTGCCGATCACAGAGAACGGTAAGCTGGTAGGTATTATTACGAACCGTGATCTGAAGTTTGAGGAGGATTTTTCTAAGAAGATCAAGGATTGCATGACTTCAGAAGGCTTGGTGACAGCGAAGGTAGGCATCACGCTTGAGGAGGCGAAGAAGATTCTCGGTGCGGCGAGAAAAGAGAAGCTGCCGATCGTTGATGACGATTACAACCTGAAGGGACTGATCACGATCAAGGATATCGAGAAGCAGATCAAATACCCGAATTCCGCGAAGGATGCTCAGGGACGTCTGCTCTGTGGTGCGGCAGTAGGTATCACTGCGAACGTGCTGGATCGCGTGGAGGCTCTGGTGCAGGCGCATGTGGACGTAGTTGTTCTTGACTCTGCGCATGGTCACTCTGCAAATGTTCTCAGATGTGTACGCATGATCAAGGAGAAGTATCCGCAGTTGCAGGTGATCGCAGGTAATGTAGCTACCGCTGAGGCAGCGAAGGCGCTGATCGAGGCAGGTGTAGACGCGGTGAAGGTCGGCATCGGACCGGGATCTATCTGTACGACCCGTGTCGTTGCCGGTATTGGCGTACCGCAGATTACGGCGGTTATGGATTGCTATGCGGCAGCGAAGGAAGCCGGCATTCCGATCATTGCAGATGGCGGTATCAAGTATTCCGGAGATATGACCAAGGCGATTGCGGCAGGTGCGAATGTCTGCATGATGGGAAGTATCTTTGCGGGATGCGATGAGAGTCCGGGAACCTTTGAGCTGTTTCAGGGAAGAAAATACAAGGTATATCGTGGTATGGGATCCATCGCTGCCATGGAGAATGGAAGTAAGGATCGTTATTTCCAGACAGACGCGAAGAAGCTTGTTCCGGAGGGTGTTGAAGGACGTGTGGCTTACAAGGGCAGCGTAGAAGATACGGTATTCCAGCTTCTCGGAGGACTCAGATCCGGTATGGGCTACTGTGGAACAGGGACAATTGAGGAGC
The DNA here is from genome assembly GCA_030526715.1 of Eubacteriales bacterium. Lineage (GTDB taxonomy): Bacteria > Bacillota > Clostridia > Lachnospirales > Lachnospiraceae > Marvinbryantia. The sequence goes on along the minus strand of JAUNCG010000022.1, from coordinate 1,766 downwards.
TGAAGGAGAAAGGCCGCTTCGTGAAGATCTCAGCGGCATCTCTGAAGGAATCACATCCTCATGATATCCATATTACAAAAGAGGCACCGAACTATAGTGTTGATGAATAATGTATTAGAAGATATAAAAAATGATATTGAGATCAGACAGAATCTGATCGCATTGAAGAATGAGATCAGAGATGGTCTGCAGAAGAAAACCCTTGCTTATACACTGGCAGGGGATTTCTCTGTGTTTACAGACCTTTTGGAGCATCCGGATCCGAAGGTACGTAAAAATGCCGCCCTGATTCTTGGCGAAATGGAGTGCGACGATCTGGCTGAGCTTTTGTGGAATGCTTATCAGAAGGAGGAGACGCTGTTTATTCGTGCGGATTATCTGAAGGCTCTGTCTCATCTGGACTGCAGCGACTATGTGGAGAGCATGAAACAAGCGTTGGAGCGCTTGATGGGGAAAGCGGTTCTTCCGGAGGAGGAAAAGCATGTGCGTCAGGAATGTACAGCGTTGAAGAACATTCTACTGACGTATGATCGTCCCCAAAAACATAAGTTCATCGGAAATGACCGAAAGCTGGAGGTCATTTTGATGACCAACAGGAATCATCGCGAGGTGACCCGCCGTCAGCTGGGAGAGATTCCGGTGAAATATCTGGCGGGAGGATTGCGCTTTACGACGGAGAAGCTAGAAGATCTATGGAAGATCCGTACATATTCTGAGATGCTTTTCCCGCTGAACGGCTGCAGCATGCTGAGCGGAAGCCCGGATCACATGGCACAGCAGCTTCTGGATGGAGGAATCATGCGTTTCCTGCAGGAGCTTCATGCAGGACATCCGCCGTTTTATTTTCGGCTGGAGCTCAAGAGTCCTATGCGGCTGGAGCAGAAGGCAGATATTCTGAAGAAGCTGTCGATAGCCCTTGAAAAACAGAGCGGACGTAAGCTGGTGAATACGACCTCGGGGTATGAGTTTGAGATCCGTCTGGTGGCAAACCGGGAAGGCGGGTTTGTGCCGCTTCTGAAGCTGTACACCATTGCGGATCACAGATTTGCATATCGCAAAAATGCGCTGGCTACATCCATTGCGCCGGTAAATGCTGCGCTGATCATGCAGCTGGCCGGAGAGTACCTGAAAGAGTACGCTCAGGTTTTAGATCCCTTCTGCGGCGCGGGAACCATGCTTATTGAGCGCAATCGCTACGGAAAGGTTCGGAGCATGTATGGACTGGATATTCTGGAAGAAGCGGTACAGTATGCATGGGAGAATACACAGGCAGCGAGACTGGAGGCCAACTATATTCAAAGAGATTTCTTTGATTTCAGACACGAATATCCTTTTGATGAGATCGTGACGAACCTGCCGGTGGTGGGGAAGACGAGAGATATAGAACAGGTATCCGGAATGTATGAGCGTTTCTTTGAACGTGCGCCGTTGATTTTGAAGCCGGAAGCAATCATTGTTGCCTATACATCTCTTCCGGATATTCTGCGCAGAGCTGCGAAGAAGTATAAGGGATATTCCTTGCAGCAGGAGTATTGCCTGAATGACCGGGACGGAAGCAGCGTGCTGATCTACAGATATCAACGAGGATGATTTGAAAATAAAAAAATTTCAAAAAGCTATTGACAAAAATAGAATTGTCATATATAGTATTTGTTGTTGCCGCGGTAGATAAAAATGAGGCAACAACAGATATGCGCGAGTGGCTCAGTTGGTGGAGCGCGACCTTGCCAAGGTCGAGGCCGCGGGTTCGAGTCCCGTCTCGCGCT